>CAYYIK010000027.1:0-35233 GCA_964471955.1 uncultured Thermoanaerobaculia bacterium
GCGAGCGGCAGGGCGAGGAGCCAGAGATGCAGCCGGTGTCCGATGGGAGCCACCCCCGGCCGCCGGGAGCGCCAGCGGATCCAGACACCGGCAACGAAGAGCAGCAAGCCGACCCCGGCCCAGGAGAGCGGCTTCACCGGACTCCAGCCCCTGGCCATTCCGACGACCGAGAGAAGCAGCGCGACGAACATCAGGCAGACGGCGAGCACGCTGAGCGCCATGCCGCCCATCGCCTCGTTCTCCAGCCGACCCCGCACGTTCGCCTCAGGGAGCTCCGTCGGGTCTCGATCCGTGGTCCGGTTCATGGGCGCGATCTCGGCGACGCCGTTGCCTGACTCGCCCTGTCGCGAAGCGTTCGAGCCCCGGTCATGGGCGCTGGACAAGCCAAGAGATGAGAATGGCCGACCTCCCAAGAGCCAGCATGATAGCCGGGCAGCGTGCACGGGGTCCTATCTTCAGGGGCACCCGGCCGGTGCGAGTGGCTGCCCGGGTTTCCACCCTTGCCCGGCGGAAGCACGCCGCGGGCCATCGGGCGCCGTCAACTGGCAGCAGTAACCGCGCGGGCGCTTCAGAAGTAGAGCTGGCGCAGCAGCGCGCGCTCGGGCTTCGCCGGATCGACCAGCAGGTCGAGTTGATCCCCTTGCCGAATGTACCGGTTGTCCGGCGAGAGGTGGAGGCCGATCGCGGTGCGGAAGGGACGGCCCGGGATCAGGACTCCGATCGGCCGGGAGGGCTCGCTGGCAGCCCCCGTGGGAATCGAGTCCGGCCGCTCGCACCAGTCGATTTGAACCTCGCTGTCGGTCAGCCAGCCGCCGATATGGACGCCTGCTGCAACCGGAGCGGCATCCAGAGTGCCGGAGTCGTCTGAACCATCAGCGCACGGTTCCTGAAACGAGAAGTTGGTTGCCAAGAGTACGACGTTCGCGAAGAGCCGGGCAGAGTGCGCGTTCGAGAGTTCGGATTCCGACCGCCTGCGGAATGTCAGGGAGCGGAAGCGATTACCCTTTGGCTCCAGCCTCCAGGGCGGAGCCGCCAGCGAGAGGTTCGGCGTGCGCGGCGCCGGATGATGGAGTGCAGGGGGTGCCTGCGACCCCGGAGATCGCGGCCGGTTCCGGGTCCCGGGCGTTGACTCGGGGGGTGGGGTTGCATAGGATTCCCCGGCTCGGGCGAGGGAGGTTAGCTCAGCGGTTAGAGCACCTGCCTTACAAGCAGGGGGTCGAAGGTTCGAATCCCTCACCTCCCACCAGGGCCCGGGAGGCGACGGGAGGAGCACCGCCGGCCGCCAGGCGCCTCCGGATGGGTCCCTGGGCAATTGAGTTCCTTGGTAGCGTCACCAGCGGGGTCGTAGTTCAGTTGGTTAGAACGCCGGCCTGTCACGCCGGAGGTCGCGGGTTCGAGTCCCGTCGGCCCCGCCAGTTCGTTTCCCCCGCTCCCCGGCCCGCGCCGGCGGGCGGCATCCCGGCAGTACCGACTTCACGCGGCACCCGAAGAGGCACCCCATGCGCGACAAGATCAAACTCGTTTCGTCGGCCGGCACCGGCTACTTCTACACGACGACCAAGAACAAGAAGACGTCGAGCGAGAAGATCCGGATGAAGAAGTACGACCCCAAGGTCCGCCAGCACGTCGAGTTCGTCGAAGAGAAGCTGCGCTGAACCCCCGGTCGCGGACCGGTTCCCGTGCGAGGTCCCGGTTCGCCGGGACCTCGTTTCGTTTTCGGCCCCAACCCGCATGAGCGACCCCACCCACGGACCTGAGCCCGAGCCGGGCGGTGGCAATCTGCTGCTGCGCGGCGCCCTGCTGCTCACCCTCGATTCCGCGGGCACCGTCCACCCGAGCGGCGACCTGCTCGTCGAGCGGGGGAGGATCATCCGCGTCGGCGGCAGCATCGAAGCGCCGCCGGGCGTCGAGACCCTCGACGCGCGCGGCTGCGCCGTCCTGCCCGGCCTCGTCCAGGGGCACGTCCACCTCGGCCAGACGATCTTCCGCGGCCTCGCCGAAGAGCGCCGCCTGCTCGCCTGGCTGCGCGAGCGCATCTGGCCGCTCGAGGCGGCCCACGACGCCGAGAGCGCCTACTGGTCGGCGCAGCTCGGCGCCCTCGAGTGCCTGCTCGGCGGCACCACCACCATCCAGGAGATCGGCATCGGCCCGGAAGCCGGCGGGCTTGTCGACGGCATCGTCGACTCGGGCCTGCGCGGCTTCGCCGGCAAGTGCCTGATGGACACCGGTGACGGTCTGCCGGCGCGCCTCGCCGAACCGGCCGAGCGCGCCCTCGCCGAAGCCGAGACGGTGGGCGAGCGGGCCGCGCGGCGGAGCGGCGGGCGCCTGCGCCCGGTGCTCAACCCGCGCTTCGCCCTCTCCTGCTCGCCCGCGCTGCTCGCCGGCGTCGCCGAACTGGCCGGGCGGCGCGGCTGGCCGGTGCACACCCATGCTCTCGAGCAGCGCGACGAGACCGCCGCCGTGCGGCGGCTCACCGGCGGGCGCGACGAGATCGAACTGTTCGACCACCTCGGCCTGCTCGCCCGCGACCTGCGCATCGCCCACGGCGTCTGGCTCGACCGCCGGCACTGGGCGGGCCTGGCCCGCCGGCGCTTCTCGGTCGTCCACTGCCCGAGCGCCAACCTCAAGCTGGGCTCCGGCATCGCCCGCGTCGCCGGACTGCGCGCCGCCGGGATCCCGGTCGGCATCGGCGCCGACGGCCCGCCGTGCAACAACCGGCTCGACGCCTGGACCGAGATCCGCCTGGCCGCCCAGCTCCAGGCCCTGCGCGCCGGGCCGGGCGCCCTGTCGGGGCGCGCCGCCCTCGGTCTGGCGACCCTCGAAGGGGCGCGCGCCCTCGGCCTCGACGCCGAGATCGGCTCGCTCGAGACGGGCAAGCGCGGCGACCTCGTGGTGCTCGCCCTCGACCGGCCCGAGCTGGTCGCGGCGCCGGAGGTCGATCCGCACGACCGCATCGCCTTCGCCGCCACCCCCGCCGCCGTCCGCCACGTGGCGATCGACGGCGAGCTGCACGTGCGTGACGGCCGGCCGACCCGCCTCGACGCCGCACGCATCCTGCGCGAGGCGGCCGCCGCCGCCGCGCGGGTGGCGCGCCGGGCGCTCGCCGGGGCCTGAAGCCCCCCTTCCCCGGCCGATCGATTTCGCGCTAGTCTCCGGCTGTCCGAACGTGGCGTGACCGTTCCGGTCAGCCCGTCGCCCGTCCCGGGCTCGCCTCCGCTCCCCCAGAAAGGAGTGGAAAGTGAGCCCCGATCCGAATCGCAGCGAAGAGGTTTCGCCGTCCCGCGTCGCGTGGGAGGAGCTGGTGCGGAGTCACGCCGGACGGATCCGCCACGAGATCCTGATCCAGTTGCGCGGCCAGGGGGAACCCTGCCATCCCGACCGCATCGACGACCTGTCGCAGGAGGTCTGGTGCCGGCTGCTCAGCCGCGAGAGCCGCTCGCTGCCGGGGCCGCGGCTGCACCGCGACGGCGAGACGGCGACCTACCTGCGCCGCGTCGCGCACAGCGTGGTGCTCGACCGGCTGCGGGCCGAGCGGGCGGTGTCGCGCCGGCCGGGCCTGCTCGTCTCGATCGACGACATCGCCACCCCGGAGGCCTGCTGGAGCGATCGCCGCTACTGCCCGGAACGGCGCGCCGCGGCGCGCGCGACCCTGCGCGCCTACCTGGCGCTCTGCCACTCCCTGCTCGGACCGGCGGCCGGGAGACCGGCGGCGGCGCGGCCGCGCATGCAGGCGCTTCGCCTGGCCTGGGTGGTGGGGCTGCCGTCGGTGGAGGTGGCCCGGCAGATGGGCGCCGGCTGGACACGGACGCGCGTCGACTCGCTGCTGCATCGCGTGCGCGGCCGCCTGGCGGCGCGCGGCGTCCGCCTGCCGCGCCGCCCCGGCAGGTAGAGGGCGGTGGACTCAGTCGCCGCGTGGCCGGGCGGCGGCGACGGCGGGCGGCGTGCGAGCGGCCCGGCTGGCGAGCAGCTCGGCGGCGCGCGGGAACAGCGAGAGCGCCGCCTGGATCTGCGCATCGCCGGCGGCGAGCACCTGGTGCGAGGCCTCGATGCCGAACTTCGAGGCGAGGGCCTCGGCGCGGATCTGACGCAGCGCCACGGCGCGCACCGCCTCGTCGGCGAGCCCCGCGGCGGCCGCCCCCGGATCGTCGATCTCCCGGGTGACGAGCCACGCCCGGAACTCGTCGAGGATCGCCGGATCCGGCGACCAGGCGCGGTCCAGGTCGGGGTGCGCCGCGGCGTACTCGACGCCGAAGTTGAAGAAGGCCGCGCGGGCGAGCAGGAACTGCACGTACGGCGCCAGCTCGGCGAGCTCGACCTCGACGTCGGGCGTGATGCCGCCGCCGCCGTAGACCTTGCGTCCGGTGTCGGTGGAGTAGGCTTCGCCGTCGGCTTCGGGGGGCGCCGTGCCGTTGGCGCGTGCCTCGACGTCGGCGCGCGTCTGGTAGTCGAAGAAGGAGTCGTAGTCGCGCTGGATCAGCCGGCCGGACGGCGTGTAGTACTTCGCCGTGGTCAGCGCCAGGCCGGCGCCGTAGTTGAGGTTGTAGACCGTCTGCACCAGCCCCTTGCCCCACGTCGGCGTGCCGACGACCAGCCCGATGTCGTGGTCCTGCACGGCGCCGGAGACGATCTCGGAGGCCGAGGCGGTGCCGCTGTTGACCAGCACCACGAGGGGCAGACCGAAACCCTTCGCGTCCCCGGCCGCCTCGAAGGACTGCTGCGAGTCGCGCACCCGGCCGCGGGTCTCGACGATCGAGCTGCCGCGCGGCAGGAACTGCTCGGAGACGGCGATCGCCTGGTCGAGCAGGCCGCCGCCGTTGTTGCGCAGATCGAGGATCAGGCGCTCGAGCCCCCGGCCGCGCAGCCGCTCGAGCGCTTCGGCGACCTCGTCGCCGGTCGAGCGGGAGAAATCGCTCACCGAGATGTAGCCGGTGCCGGGCTCGATCATGTAGGCGTAGCGGACGGTGGTCTGGGGGATCTCGTCGCGCACCACCGTCAGCTCGAGCGGCTCGGGGAGGCCGGCGCGCAGGATGGTGATGCGCACCTCCGTCCCCTTCGGCCCCTTGAGGCGCGATACCGCGTCGTCGAGCGCCATGCGGGCGGTCGGCTCCCCCTCGATCCGGTCGATGATGTCGCCGGCGCGGATACCGAGGCGCGACGCCGGCGAGCCGTCGAGCGGCGAGATGACGGTCAGTCGGCCGCCGCGGTTGCCGATCAGGATGCCCAGTCCGTAGAAGCTCGCCTGCTGCTTCTCGCGCATCCGCTCGTAGTCGTCCGGCGAGAGGAAGGTCGAGTGCGGGTCGAGCGTGCGCACCATGCCGTCGATGGCGGCGAAAACGAGGTCGCGGTAGGGCACTTCGCGGCCATAGCGCTCGTGAGCGACGGTGACCAGTTCGGCGAACAGGTGGAGATCCTCGCGCGCCGTGGCCGGGCCGGCGGCGAGGCGATCGCCGGCCGCGGCGCCGAGGACGGTCGAGGAGACGAGCAGGAAGAGGGCGGCGAGTCGCCAGGGGCGGCGCACGGCGGCGAGGCTAGCACAGCCGTCGCGGCTTGACGCCGGGGTCGGCGCGATCGAAGATGCGACCGGAGGTCACGTGTTCGGATCCCTGGGACTGCCCGAAATCCTCTTCATCCTGGTGCTGGCGCTGCTGCTGTTCGGGCCCAGGCGCCTGCCGGAGATCGGGCGCACGATCGGCAAGGGGCTGGGTGAGTTCCGCCGCGCCACCAACGACCTGCGGCGGTCGATCGAGACCGAGATCGCCATCGACGACCCGCCGATCCGCCGGCCGACCGCCGTGCCTCCCGCCGCCGCCGCGCCGCCGGCGACGGATCCGCCCGCTCCGCCGGCCGGCGAAGCTCCGGACGCGGACAGCGCCACCGACACTCCGGCAGTCCCCCGCTGAGCCCGATGAGCCCGGGTCCGCAACCGCGCCGCGGCGACGCCGCCCCGGAGAGGCCGGAGGAGCTGTCGCGCATGACCCTGCTCGAGCACCTCGAGGAGCTGCGCAAACGGCTCATCCGCATCGTCCTGGCACTCGCCGCCGGGGTCGCCGCCTGCTTCAGCTGGGCGCCGGAGATCTGCCGCTTCCTCGCCGCGCCGATCTACGACTACCTCCCGGAGGGGAAGCGGCTGGCCGTCCTCGGCGTGACCGACACCTTCGTCCTCTATTTCAAGACGGCGCTGCTCGCCGGGACCTTCCTCGCCTTTCCGCTCATCCTCTGGCAGGTCTGGCAGTTCGTCTCGCCCGGCCTCTATGCCCGCGAGCGCCGCTGGATCGGCCCCTTCGTCGCCCTCGGCTGGCTCTTCTTCCTCGGCGGCGGCGCCTTCGCCTACTACGTCGCCTTTCCGTTCACGGTCGAGTTCCTGCTCGGCCTGGCCGGGGATTTCGAGCCGGTGATCACCGCCGAGCGCTACTACGGCTTCCTGCTCACCATCGTGCTGGGACTCGGATTGATGTTCGAGCTGCCGATCTTCCTCACCCTGGCGGCGCGCCTCGGCCTGGTCTCGGCCGGCTTCCTGCTGCGCCACTTCCGCTGGGCGGTGCTGATCATCTGCGTCGCCGCGGCGCTGCTCACCCCGACCGCCGACATCGTCAACCTCGGGCTGTTCGCCATTCCCACCATCGGCCTCTACCTGCTCGGCGTGGCGGGCGCCGCGCTGCTCGGCAAGAAGCCCGTCACCGCGCCCGCGGACTGAGCGAGCGCCGCCGCGCCGGGCCTCAGGCCGGCGGAGTCGCCGCGGCGAAGGCCAGCGCCTCGGCGCGATAGGCGTCGGCGGTGCGCCGATCGATGCGGGCGGCCGGCAGCAGCTCCAGCAGTTCGGCCCCGAGGCGGGCGGCCTCTTCGCCCTGCCCGCGGCGGGCGGCGAGCCGGGCGAGGTGGCGCAGGGCGAACAGCGCCTGGCCGGTGGCCGGCCCGCCGCGTTCGATCCAGATCTCCCGGGCACGGTTGAACGCCACTTCGGCCTCGTCGAAGCGGCCGAGCTCGGCCAGCGCGACTCCGAGGTAGTTCCAGCTGTTGCCCACGTAAGGGTGCCGCTCGCCGAGGCGGCGGATGCGTGCCGCGAGGATGGCGCGATGCTCGCGTTCGCGCTCGCCGGGGTCGGCGAGCAGCAGGGCGAGGTTGCTGCGCAGGGCGAGGAGGGTCGGATGGTCGTCTCCGAGCACCGGCCGTTCGAGCGCCAGCGCCTCGGCGAAGAGGGCGCGTGCCTGCGCGTCGTCGCGGCCGCGCAGGCGCATCGCCAGCGCCACCAGCGCCGAACCGAGCGCCATCGGGTCGGCGCCCGGGAGGCGGCGCTGCAGCTCGATCGCCCGCCGCAGCTGCGCCTCCCCCGCGGGCCCCGGAGTGAGCACGCCGAGCTCCTGGAAGACCCGCGCCCGGAGGGCCGGCCGGGGCCGGCCGGCGGCCAGCGCGGCCGCGGCGGTGCGAACCTCGAGGAGCGCCCCGGCGAGGTCGCCGGTCATGTGCAGCGCCCGCGCCCGGTCGAGCCGCAGTTCGACCAGCTCCGGGGCGGCCGGCCCGAGCCGCGCCGCTTCGGCCGCCAGCGTCTCGCCGAGCGCCGCGCGGGCGCGGTCGTAGTCGCCGCGCTCGAGCAGGATCCGGCCGAGGGCGTGGCGCACGGCGGCGCGCACCTCCGGCTGGTCGACCAGCCCGCGGGCGCGCTCTTCGCCGCGGACGAGCAGGTCGTCGATGCGCACCGTCTCTCCCGCCGCGCCGTCCATCGGATCGAGCCCGCCGAGAATGCCGGTCAGCAGGTCGATGACGGCACTCGCCTTCTCGGCCTCGGCGGTGGCGCGCCGGCTCTCCTCCCGGGCGCGCAGCGACTGCACGGTCGTCGTGGCGGCGAGCAGCACCAGGGCGGCGGCGGCCGCCGCGCCGGCGGCCACCGCGACCCGGTGGCGCGCGACGAAGCGCGCGGCCCGATAGCCGAAGGAGTCGGGTCGCGCCGAGACCGGCTGGCCGGCGAGCCAGCGCTCGACGTCGTCGCCCAGCTGGCCGGCCGAGGGGTAGCGGCGGTCGGGATCGGCGCGCAGGGCGGCGCCGGCGATCGCCGCCAGATCGCGGTCGGCGAGGGCGGGGTCGAGGCGCACCGGGTCGCCCTCGAGATCCGCCGGCGGCCGGCCGGCGACCAGCTCGTGCAGCAGCACGCCGAGTGCCCAGACGTCGGTGGCGGTCGACACGGCGCCGCCACGGCGCTGTTCGGGCGCGGCTCGCCCCGGGGTCATCGGCGCCGGCGCGGTCTCGGTCAACTCCGGGCCGTCCGGCGCGGCCGCGAGGAGCTTGGCGATGCCGAAGTCGAGCAGGCGGATCTCGCCTTCGGCGGTGACCAGGATGTTCGACGGCTTGAGGTCGCGATGGACGACCAGGTTCGAGTGGGCGTACTGGACGGCGCGGCAGAGCGCCACGAAGAGGCGCAGACGCGCCGCCCGGTCGAGCCCGGCGGTGGCGCAGTAGTCGGTGATCGGTGCGCCGTCGACGTACTGCAGGACCAGGTAGGGGCGGCCGTCGGGAGCCGTCCCCCCATCGAGCAGCGGCACGACCGAGGGGTGGGTGAGGCGCGCCAGCAGGTCGCGCTCGCGCCGGAAGCGCTCGAGCAGCTCGCCCGTGGGCCAGGGGGTGCGCAGCAGCTTGACCGCCACCTGCTGCGCGAAGCCACCGCCGACCCGCTCGGCCAGGTGGACCTCGCCCATGCCGCCGTGGGCGATCAGGCGCAACAGCCGCCAGGGGCCGAGGCGGGTCCCGGGCGGCGTCGCCTCCGGCGGGCGGAGCCCGGTGAGCGCCTCGAGCTCGAAGGCTCCGCCGGTGGGCGGGGTGGCGAGCATCGCGTCGAGCTCGGCGCGCAGGGCCGGCCGACCGGCACAGGCGCGGTCCAGCAGCGCCATCCGGTCGACGCCCTCCAGCGCGCGGGCGCGCTCGTAGAGCTCGGCCAGTTCGTCCCAGGAGTGGCTGCCGGGCGGCGGTGTCATCGACTCTTCTCGCGACATCCCTCCTCTCATCGCGCCCTTTCGGGCCGCCCCTGGACATCCGCCGGCGCGGCGTCGCCGCGGATCTCCTTGCGCAGCCAGGCCCGGGCGGCCTCCCAGTCGCGCTGCACGGTCTTGGTGGAGATCGCCAGCAGAACGGCGATCTCCTCGAGGGTGAGGCCGCCGAAGATACGCAGCTCGACGACCCGCGCCGCGCGCGGCGCCTCGCGGGCGAGCCGCTCGAGCGCCGCGTCGACCGCCAGCGCTTCCTCGGCGGCGCGCTCGGAGAGCAGACCCTCGACGTCCTCGAGCGGCACCGGCGCGACGCCGCCGCCGCGCTTGTCGCGCCGTCGCGCCCGCGCGTAGTCGATCAGCACCCGGCGCATCGTGTTCGAAGCCGCGGCGAAGAAGGCGAGGCGGTCCCCGGCGTCGATGCGGCGCTGCCCGAGCAGGCGGAAGTAGGCCTCGTGGACGAGCGCGGTGGTCTCGAGCGTGTGCTCCGCCCGCTCGCCGCGCAGCCGCTCGCGTGCCAGCCGGCGCAGCTCGTCGTAGAGCAGCGGCACCAGGCGGTCGAGCGCCGCCCGGTCCCCCTGGCGCAGCCGCCCCAGCCAGTGCGTGACCTCGCCCTCGCCACCGGGCGGCGTGCCCGGCGGCTCCCGGGGGGGATGTCCTGTCGGGGTGTCCGAAGTCGCCATGACTGTCGATGCGGTCCGGGTTGCGGGGAACCGGTTCGAGCGTAACCCAGGCATCGCTTCGGCGCACGTGGAGGGTTCCACGGTGCGCACCGAACCCGTTCGAACCGGAAGGAAGCTCCCGATGAAGATGCACGAACGCTCCCTCCGCCGCGCCCTCCTCGGCGCGGCGCTGTCGCTGGGCCTTGCCGGCGGTGCCTTCGCCGCCCGGATCACGGTCGACACGCTCACCGACACCGACGTCGCCGACGGCCTCTGCTCGCTGCGCGAGGCGATCCAGGCCGCCAACACCGACGCCGCCTACCGGGGCTGCCCGGCCGGCGACCTCGCCGACGAGATCGACTTCGGCGTCACCGGCACCATCGCGCTCAACGGCGACCTGCCGGAGATCTCGGGCCCGCTCACGATCACCGGTCCGGGACGCGACCAGCTGACGATCGATGGCGCCGACCAGCACTCGGCCCTGCGCATCGACGCCGTGGGCGGCGAGCTGCTCGAGGTCGCCGACCTGACGATCACCCGGGCGGCGGGCGGCTTCGGCGCCGCGGCGTCGGTCGGCCTCGACGACTCGCTGACGCTGTCGGGCGTGCTGATCTCGGCCGGCGTCGGGCAGTTCGGTGGCGCCATCCACGCCGACGACTGCGGCGAAGTGCGGATCATCGAGAGCGAGCTGCGCGACAACCGCGGCAACCTGGGGGGAGGCGGCGCGTACGTTTCCGGATGCGCCGGGCTGTTCGTCCGCGACTCGACCTTCGCCGCCAACTTCGCCGGGCCGACCGACGGCACCACGGACGCCCACGGCGGCGCCCTCTACCTCTCCGGCACGCCGTTCGACATCCGCCGGTCGACGCTGTCGGGCAACGGCGCCCGCGGGCACGGCGGCGGCCTCTACCTGGTCAACTCCGCCGGCGTGATCCGCAACGCGACCCTGACGGCGAACTTCGCCGACCCCGACAACGACGGCCACAACGGCGGCGGCATCCATCTCGACACGCTGTCGGACCTCGACCTCGGCGGCACGATCGTCGCGGCGAACGTCGACTCGGCCGCCGGCGGGGCGGTGCCGGACCTCGCGCTGGCGGGCGGCGCCGTCGCCTCGCTCTCGCACAACTGGATCGGCGACCACGCGAGCGTCGAGGCCGAGTTCCCCCTGCCGGGTTCGCCGGGCAACCCCAACGTCAACGCCGACTTCGTGGGTGATGCCGCCGCGGCGCTCGACCCGCAGCTGGGGGCGCTCGCCGACTACGGCGGCCCGACCCGGACCCATCGGCCGGTACTCGCCAGCGGCGTCCTCGACCAGGGCGACTGCCCGCTGGCGCTGCGCGACCAGCGCGGCTACCGCAATCCGGTGACGTTCCGGCGTGCCGTCGACCTGGGGGCGGTGCCGAACCTCGCCGACGGCTGCGACATCGGCGCCTTCGAACGCGGCGCCGAGGCCGCCTCCGAGATGCCCTTCCTCGACGATTTCGAGAGCGGCGACACCAGCGGGTGGTCGCTGGCGGTGCCGTGAGGGGGCGGACTCCGGGCATGCTGCTGGTCGCCGCCGCGGTGCTCGTCCCCGCGGCGGCTCCGGCAGCCACCCTGACCGTCGATACCCTGCTCGACGTCGACGCCCAGGACGGCGAATGCTCGCTGCGCGAGGCGATCGTCGCGGCGAACACGGACGCCGGCTACCGGGATTGTCCGGCGGGCGACGGCGACGACCGGGTCGAGATCGCGGTCGCCGGCACGATCGCCCTGGCGGCCGCGCTGCCGCTGCTCACCGAGGGGCTCACCGTGGCCGGAGCGGGGAGTTCGGAGTCGGCGATCGACGGCGGCGGGCAGTTCCGCCTCTTCGCCCTGCCCGGCCCGGCGAACGGCACCACCGACCGCCTGCGCCTCGAGGGTCTGCGCCTCACCGGCGGGCGGTGGGACGACGGCGGTGCGGCCTCGGTCGGCTCCGACCGCTCGCTCGAGGTGATCGACTGCATCCTCGAGGGAAACGTCGCGGAGGACTTCGGCGGCGGCCTCGCGGCGCTCGGCGCCGCGTCGGTGCGGATCGAGCGCTCGCTCGTCGCCGGCAACCTGGCGCTCGCCCGCGACGGGGGGGGCGTGGCAGTGACGTTCGCCTCGTCGCTCGAGATCCTCGATTCGACGATCGCCGGCAACGCCTCGCAGCTCGCCTCGGGCGGCGGCGTGCTCGCCTACTTCGTCGACCTGGTCGCGATCCGGCGCTCGACGATCTCGGGCAACTTCGCGGGCGATCACGGCGGCGGCGTCGAGCAGGTGGGAGGAACCGGGACGATCGAGTACGCCACCCTGACCGGCAACGGAGCGGATGCCGACGGCGACGAGGTCGGCTGGGGCGGCGGGATCGACGTTGCCGGCGTCGGCGGCTCGCTGGAGCTGCTCGACACCGTGGTCGCCGGAAACTTCGACGCGTCGGCCGCGGACGGCCGCTGCCCGGACCTCAATCACCGGCTGACCGCCGACCTCACCAGCGCGGGCTTCAATCTGGTCGGCGACAACTCCTGCGTGGAGATCCCGTTTCCGGCCGGCGAGCCGAACGCCGGCGGCGATCTCGTCGGCACCCCGGCGACTCCGATCGATCCTCGCCTGGGCGAGCTCGCGGAGCACGGCGGTCCGACGCCGACCCATCGCCCCGCGGCGGATTCGCCTCTCGTCGATCAGGGGTCGTGCCCGGGGGAGATCGCCGATCAGCGCGGCTTCAGCGATCCGGGGACCGGCCTGCGTCCGGTCGACGATCCGGAGGTAGCCGACCGCGACGACGGCTGCGACATCGGCGCGGTGGAGCGGGAGGCGGATCCGCCGCCGGACCTGCCGTTCGCCGACGACTTCGAGAGCGGCGACCTCGGGGCGTGGAGCTTCGCCGTGCCCTGATCGAGTCAGGCCGCGGCGCCCGGCTGGCGGCGCCAGCGGCGGTGGAGCCAGACCCACTGTTCGGGGACGCGGCGGATCTGCGCCTCGATGCGCGCCGTCATCGCCTGCGTGGCAGCGGTCGGATCGGCAGGCAGGGCGAGCGGCGCTTCGACGACGATCCGGTGGCGGCCGTCGGAGCGCCGCTCGATGAAGACCGGCAGCACCGTGGCGCCGAGGCGCAGGGCGATGTCGGCGGCGCCGACCGGCGTCCAGGCGGGGCGGCCGAAGAAGTCGACCCAGACGCCCTCGACCTTCGTGTCCTGGTCGATCAGCATGCCGAGGGCGCCGCCCGAGCGCAGGGTGCGCAGCAGATCGCGCGCCGCGCCGGGCGCGCCGCGCACGATGGTGCGGGTGCCGAAGCGCTCGCGCAGGCCGAGCAGGGAGGCCTGAAGACCCGGGTCGTCGAGCCGACGCGCCACCACCGCCATGCCGAGGCCGCGCGCGTTGAGCGCCGCGGCGAGCAGCTCCCAGTTGCCGCAGTGGCCGGTGAGGATCAGGATCGGCCGGGCCCGCGCGCGGGCGCGCTCGACCTGCTCCCACCCCTCGCAGTCGGTCAGCTCCAGGACCTCCCGGGGGCCGCGCGAGCGGAGCCAGAGGCACTCGCCGAGCATGCAGCCGAAGTGACGGAAGCTGGCGCGACCGAGCGCCGCGCGGGCGTCGGCGGAGAGTTCCGGCAGGGCGAGGGCCAGGTGCTCGAGAGTGCGGCGGCGGTCGCGCCGCGCGGCGAGCCAGCCGACGGTGCCGAGGGCGCGGCCGAGGCTCTGGGCGCCCGTCCAGTCGAGGCGGCCTACCAGGCCGGTGAGGAAGTCGTCGGTGCGGGCCAACAGGGCGGCCCGCACCGGGTGGCGCGCCGTCGCCGTCTCAGGCGCCGTTGCCATGCCCCGGGGCGTCCGCCGGGCGCGCGGCGAGGATGCGGTCGACCAGCTCGCGCACGCAGCCGCAACCGCCCCGCGCGCCGGTGACGAAGTCGACCGCGGCGAGGACCTCGGGTGCCGCGTCGGCGGGGGCGGCCGAGAAGGCGGCCAGGGCGAGGGCCGGCAGATCCTGCAGATCGTCGCCCATGCAGGCGGCTTCGGCCGGCGTGGCGCCGTGGCGGGCGAGCAGCTCGGCGAGGGCCGCGCCCTTGTCGTCCCTCCCCTGGACGACCTCGTCGACGCCGAGCTCGGCCGCGCGGCGGGCGACGATGGCGCTGTCGCGCGCCGACAGGAAGGCGACGCGCAACCCGGCGGCGCGCGCCCGCTTGACCGCCAGGCCGTCGCGCACGTGAAAGCTCTTGAACAGCTCGCCGCTCTCCGTCAGGTGCAGACGGCCGTCGGTGAGCACGCCGTCGACATCGAGCACCAGCCAGGCGAGGCGGCGCGCCCTGCGGTCGAGCTCGGGGGTCCAGGTCCGGTTGGCGGCGAACGGGGGCATCGGAGAGCGTCGTCTCAGAAGAGCTCGAGGCCCCAGAGGTCGTGCAGGTGGACGATCCCTTCGAGTCGCCGCCCGGCGCCGGTGACGAAGATCGAGGTGATGCGATGGTCTTCCATCACCTTGAGCGCCGCCGGGGCGAGCAGATCACCGTCGATGGTGCGCGGATCGGGGCGCATGCAGTCGCCGGCGCTGCGCCCGATGACGTCCTCGCCGCGCTCGAGCATGCGCCGCAGGTCGCCGTCCGAAATGCAGCCGAGCAGCCGCCCCTCGGTGTCGGTCACCGCGGTGATGCCGAAGCGCTTGCGCGACATTTCGTAGATCGCCTCGCGCATCGGCGTCGCGGCGGCGACGCGCGGCACCTCCTCGCCGCGGTGCATGAGCTGGTCGACGCGCAGCAGCTGTTTGCCCAGCCGGCCCCCCGGATGGAAGCGGGCGAAGTCCTCGGGGGTGAAGCCGCGCGCTTCGAGCAGCGCCATGGCGAGGGCGTCGCCGAGGGCGAGGGTGGCGGTGGTCGAGGCGGTCGGCGCCAGGTTGAGCGGGCAGGCCTCCTTGTCGATCGCCACCGGCAGGTGGATTTCGGCGGCACGGGCGAGCGGGCTCGCCGGGCTGCCCGACAGGGCGATCAGAGGGATCCCCTGGCGGGTGAGCACTTCGACCAGCCGCAACAGCTCCTCGGTGGTCCCCGAGTAGGAGGCGGCGAGGACGACATCCCCGTCGACGATCATGCCGAGGTCGCCGTGGATCGCCTCGGCGGGGTGGAGGAAGAAGGCCGGCGTGCCGGTCGAGGCGAGGGTGGCGGCGACCTTCTTCATCACGATGCCGCTCTTGCCCATGCCGGTGCAGACCACCCGCCCGGCGGCCGAGCGGATCCGCTCGACGGCGCGGTCGAAGGCTTCGTCGAGCTGCCCGGCCAGGCCACGCACGGCCGCCGCCTCGATCTCCAGCACCTCGCGCGCCACGTCCCGGGGGGATCTCGCCATGCGGCGGCGAGTATAGCGAGGGGGCTTGCGTGATCGGCGGGCGATTCCCGATACCCAGGGAAACGGACGATTTCGACCGCTCCCGGGGGCGGCGGCGCTCCGGCCCCCGGCCGGAGGGCGAGCTTCCGGGACGGAGAACGGAGGATGCGATGAACGGAAGCGGAACGAGTCGGGGAGGACGAGTGGCCGGACTCCGGACGGCCGCCATGGCCCTCGGCACGCTGGTGGCGTCGATGGCCGGCGGGCAGGTCTGGGACCAGGGCAATCAGGGGCTCACCCTGCGCGGCGGCTCGCAGGCCAGTGCCTACTTCGGCGGTGCGGTCGCCAGCGGCGACTTCAACGGGGACGGCTACCGGGATCTCGCCGCAAGCGCTTCCCGGTACGACTTCGACGGCAGCACCGTCGACGCCGGAAGGGTCCAGATTCACCTCGGCGGCCCGGCGGGGCTCGCCCCGACGTCGTACTACCACGTGACGGGCGGCTCGACCCAGATGCGGTTCGGCGAAGCGCTGGTCTTCGGCGACTTCGACGGTGACGGCGCGGACGAGCTGGTGGTGGGGGCGCCGGGCTTCGACGTCGGCGGCCAGGACGAAGCGGGGAGGGTCTACGTCTATCGGTATACCTCGCCCAGCCCGACGCAGAGCTTCTTCGACCAGAATGGCGGCGGCATCCAGGACGCCGCCGAGCCGTTCGATCACTTCGGCAGTGCCCTCGCGGTGGGGGACTTCGACAACGACGGGTTCCAGGATCTGGCCATCGGTGTTCCGGGCGAGAATCTCGAGGATCCGGCCCCGACCCAGCTCGACGCCGGGGTGGTCCAGATCCTCTACGGATCGGCGAGCGGCCTGAGTGACGTCGGCAATCAGCGCTTCACGCAGACGGCCCTCGGCGGCGTTCAGGCCAACGCCCGCTTCGGGGCGGTGCTGGCCGCCGGGGACTTCAACGAGGACGAAAACTTCGACGACCTGGCGATCGGCATCCCGGAGCGCGACGTGGCGGCGGTCACCGATGCCGGCCAGCTGGTCATTCTGCGCGGCACCGCGACCGGTCTGCTGACCACGAACTCGCAGGTCCTCGACCAGACCCACTTCGGTCTCCTCAATCAGGCGGGCGATCGCTTCGGAGCGGCTCTGGCGGCGGGGGACTTCAATCGCACCCCCGGCTGCTGGTTCTCGCTCGCCTGCCGGACGGACCTGGCGGTCGGAATTCCGGGGCAGGACCACGGAGCGACGGTGCAGGCCGGCGCGGTGATGGTGGCCTACGGGTCGAATACCGGCATCTCACTGACCGGCAGCCAGTTCTTCTATCAGGACGACCTGCTCGACGGATCCTCCGGCCCCGAGAGCAACGACAACTTCGGCGCCGCGCTGACCAGCGAGTGGGTCACGGCGGCGGAGCTGACCGGGGTGCTCGGCGCCGGGGGGAACCCGGATCATCTGGTCATCGGAGCCCTGAACGAGGACTGGCTCTCGGACGTCAACGCCGGCATCGTGCACCTCGTCTTCGGCGGGCCGACCGGCCTTCTCTCCGGGCCGCCCGGCCAGTACTGGTTCGTCGGACCGGGGCTGGCGGCGGCGCCGATCCAGGGTGACGCGCGGTTCGGCAATGCGCTGGCGATCGGCGACTTCGACAACGACGGCCACGCCGATCTCGCCGTCGCGGCGCTCGAGCAGGACGTCGCCGGCCAGGGGGACGCCGGGCTGGTGCAGGTGCTCTACGGCGCTCTCTTTGCCAGCGGATTCGAGGCGGGGACGCTGGTCCACTGGTCGACCGCGGTGGTGAACTGAAGCGTCGGCGGACCGCGCCGCCGTCAGCCGGCGGCGGTGCGGTCCGCGAGCACCCGGCGGATCGCCAGCAGGTCGCCGAGCAGCCGCCCGGCGCGTTCCGGGTCGAGCTGGGTTTCGCGGTCGGAGAGCGCCTCGGCGGGGCGGGGGTGCACTTCCAGGAAGAGGCCGTCGGCGCCCGCCGCCACCGCCGCCCGCGCCAGCGGCTCGGCGTATTCGCGGGCGCCGGCGCTGCCCTCCGCCGCGGCGCCGGGCAGCTGCAGCGAGTGGGTGACGTCGAAGATCACCGGAATGCCGTCGCGCTGCATCCAGGGGATCGAGCGCATGTCGACCACCAGGTTGTGGTAGCCGAAAGTGAAGCCGCGCTCGGTCACAGTCACCCTCTCGTTGCCGCCGGCGCGTGCCTTGTCGACCACCCTCCGCATGTCGTCGGGCGCCATGAACTGCCCCTTCTTGACGTTGAGACCTCTGCCGGTGCGCGCCGCCTCGACGATCAGGTCGGTCTGACGGCAGAGAAAAGCCGGAATCTGCAGGACGTCGCAGACCTCGGCGGCCGGGGCGCACTGCCAGGGCTCGTGGACGTCGGTGAGCACCGCCACGCCGAGCTCGCGTTTGACCGCGGCGAGCGTCCGCAGCCCCGCTTCGAGGCCCGGACCCCGGAAGGTCGCGATCGAGCTGCGGTTGGCCTTGTCGAACGAGGCCTTGAAGATCAGCGGAAAGCCGAGGCGGTCCGCGAGGCCGGCGAGGAGGCGCGCTGTCTCGAGCGTTGTTTCGCCCGGCTCGACCACGCAGGGTCCGGCGATCACCGGCAGCGGCGCGCCGCCGCCGATGGCGATGCCGGCGGCGAGCTCCAGGCGCGGTGTCGTCACGCCGGCTTGCCCTCGAGGATCTGTCGCGGCCGCACCTCGCCCGAACCCGCTTCGGCGCGCCGCCGATTCTCGGCGAGCGCCGCCGCGATGTAGGAGACGAACAGCGGGTGGGGCTCGGTCGGCTTCGACTTGTACTCGGGGTGGAACTGGCAGCCGAGGAACCACGGGTGATCGGCCAGCTCGACCATCTCGACGAATTTCCCGTCCGGGCTCATGCCGGAGACGACGAGGCCGTGCTGGCGCAGGGTCTCGAGGTACTTCTGATTGACCTCGTAGCGGTGCCGATGGCGTTCCGAAATCTCGTCGACACCGTAGATGCGCCGCGCCAGGGTGCCCTCCTGGAGGCGACAGGGGTAGGCGCCCAGCCGCATCGTGCCGCCCATCTCCTCGACGCCGAGCAGGTCGCGCAGCTTGTAGATCACCGGCTGCGCGGCGTCGGAGTCGAATTCGGTGGAGGTGGCCTCCTTGATGCCGCAGACGTTGCGGGCGAACTCGATGGTCATGCACTGCATGCCGAGGCAGATGCCGAAGAACGGCACCTTGTGCTCGCGGGCGTAGCGGATCGCGCGGATCTTCCCCTCGGTTCCCCGCTTGCCGAAGCCGATCGGCACCAGCAGGCCGTCGACGTCGAAAAGCTCGCGCGGCCAGTTGCCCGCCTCGATCTCCTCGGCCGAGATGTAGACCAGCTCGACCTTCGTCTCGTTGGCGACGCCGCCGTGGGAGAGCGCCTCGTTCAGGCTCTTGTACGCGTCGGGCAGCTCGACGTACTTGCCGACGATGCCGATACGCACCGCGTGCTTGGGATTCTTCACCCGCGAGACCAGGGTTTCCCACTTCGCCAGGTCCCGCTCGTAGTGGGGGAGGTTGAGCAGGTCGAGGAGGATCTCGTCCGCCCCTTCGCGGGCGAACATCAGCGGCACCTCCCAGATCGTCGACACGTCGCGCGCCGGGATGACCTGCTCGGGAGCGACGTTGCAGAACAGGGCGATCTTGCGCCGGAGCTCCTCGGGCAGCGGCCGGTCCACCCGGCAGAGGATGAGGTCGGCCTGGATGCCGATCTCGCGCAGCTCGCGCACCGAGTGCTGCGTCGGCTTCGACTTCAGCTCCTCGGCCGCGGCGATGTAGGGGACGAGCGTGAGGTGGACGTTGACCGAGTTGTTGCGGCCGAGCTCGAGGCGCAGCTGCCGGATCGCCTCCATGAAGGGGAGCGACTCGATGTCGCCGACCGTGCCGCCGATCTCGACGATGACCACGTCGTGGCCGTCGCCGAGACGCCGCATGGCGGCCTTGATCTCGTCGGTGACGTGGGGAATGACCTGCACGGTCTTGCCGAGGTAGTCGCCGCGCCGCTCCTTGGTGATCACCGACTCGTAGATCCTGCCGGTGGTGTAGTTGTGGAAGCGGGTCATCGCCGCGCCGGTGAAGCGCTCGTAGTGCCCGAGGTCGAGGTCGGTCTCGGCGCCGTCGTCGGTGACGAAGACCTCGCCGTGCTGGTAGGGCGACATGGTCCCCGGGTCGACGTTGACGTACGGGTCGAACTTCATCAGCGTCACGTTGAAGCCGCGGGCCTTGAGCAGGGCGCCGATCGAGGCGGCGGCGACCCCCTTGCCGAGCGACGAAACGACGCCGCCGGTGACGAAGATGTACTTGGTGGTCATCGGGTTTCTCCGGTCGATTCGGCTGCCGCGAGGCGGGCGGCCATGGCTTCGGCATCTTCCACGGTGTCGACGCCCCAGGACGGCGAAGCCCCCGTGAGCACGCGAATGCGCATGCCGTTTTCGAGGGCGCGCAGCTGCTCGAGCGACTCGGCGCGTTCGAGCGGCGTCGGCTCGAGGGCGGCGAGGGCGAGCAGCGCCGGGCGCTGGTAGCCGTAAATGCCGAGATGGCGCAGCGGCCGCGCTCCCCCCTCGTTGCGCGGATAGGGGATGGCGGCGCGGCTGAAGTAGAGGGCGTAGCCATCGCGGTCGAGCACCACCTTCACCGCGCTCGGCGTCTCGCGGTCGCCGGGATCGGCCGCGGTGGCCAGTGTGGCGATGGCGTCTTCGGGTCGGGCGCGCAGGTGCGCGGCCAGCCGGCCGATGTCGTCCGGGTCGACGAGCGGCTCGTCTCCCTGGATGTTGATCACCGCCGAGCAGTCCCAGCCGCGCGCCGCCCAGGCGATCCGGTCGGTGCCGCTGGCGCACTCGGTGGGGGTCATTTCGACCTCTCCGCCGAAGCCCGCGACCACTTCGGCGATCCGTTCGTGATCGGTCAGCACGACGAGCCGGTCGAGGCCGGGAGCCCGGCGGGCGCGGCGCCAGACGTGCTCGACCATCGGCCGGCCGGCGAGCTCGAGCAGCGCCTTGCCGGGAAGCCGGGTCGAGCCCCAGCGGGCCGGAATGGCGGCGACGACGCGCCTTACCGCGGCGCTGCCGGGAGACTGCGCGTGGCCGGCCGGATTTTCCTCGGGGTGCACGTCTGAATCTAATCCACGCGGCGCGGGGGAGTCAATCGCGGCGCCGCGCGCGTGATACCTTTTCGCCGCTCATGCCCCTGCCGAAGCTCTCCGGCCGTGCCTTCAGGATCGCCATGGCGGCCGTCGGAGTGACGGCCCTCGCGGTGCTCGTGCAGCGTGCCGGCTGGCTCGACTCCGGGCCGCCCGATCGTCCCGGCCGCGCCTGGGTGTGGACCGGCGATGATCCACGCGATGTACGCCCCCGAACGTTCTTCCTGGCGCGCGACTTCGAGCTCGAGCGCATCCCCGACACCGCCGTCGCCCAGGTGCTCGGCGACCCGGAGTACCTGCTCTGGATCAACGGTGAGCGGGCGGGCTCCGGCCGCTACCACGCGCACGCGCCGCTCGACGTCTTCGACGTCGCCCAGCTGCTGCGGGTGGGCAGCAACCGGGTGGTGCTCGAGTTGCGCAGCGCCGTCGGTTCGGGGGCGGCGACCCTGGCGATCCTCGACGGGGCGGGAGTGCCGCTGGTCGAGACCGGTTCGGGGTGGCGGATTCTGCCCGCCACCTGGCGCGAGATCCTCGACGGGCCGGACCCCCTGCCGCGCGCCGCCGAGGCGGCTATCCTCGGCCGATCCCCGTTCGGAAGATGGGGCAACGCCGGCCCCGGGCCGCGCCGCCCGCTCTTCCGCGACGTGGTGCTGCCCGAGTCCCTGCAGCGGGCGCTCCGCTACCGGCTGCCGCTCGAGTCCGGCCGCTTCGTCCCCTTGCCGGGGCGCGACACCGGCCGCCCGAGCCTGGGACCGCTGGTCGAGTTCGACTTCGGCCGGCCGGTGGCCGGTTACCTGGTGCTGCGCCTGCGCGACAGCGAGAAGCAGGTCGCGGCGGGTCTGCTGCGTTTCGGCTTCTCTCCGTCGGACGGCAGTGGCTGGCAGCCGGATGTGGTGGCGGTTGCCGCCGGCGGCAGGGCGCAGTGGCACGACGTCGAACCGCGCCGCTTCCGCTACGTCGAAGTCGCCGGGCTCGACGGGGTCCTGTCGGCCTCGGTGGTGCCGGTCGACCCGAAGCAGTTCGGCGCCCTGCTGCCGTTCGGCTCGGAGGAGGGGTTGCTCGGCATCGTGCCGCCGACCGCCCGCTTGCCGGCGGAAGTCGAGATCTGGAAGCGGCTGCAGGAACGCGACCGGGTCGAGCTCGAGCCCGGGGAGGTTCCGTCCGACGGCGTCAGGCGCGGCGGCGGAGCACGAATTCGGCAGCGAACTCGAGGGCGCGGCGGGCCTCGCAGTCCGGGAATCGCTCCAGCGCCGAGCCGGCCCGCCGAGCGTGAGCGCGAGCCAGTTCCGACACCTCCTCCAGCGTCCCTTCCCGCCGCACCAGCGCCAGAATCGCCTCCGCCGGCACGCGGCTGAAGGCCCGGTCCTCGAGTACCGTGGCGACTTGCTCCCGCTCCGCCTCGGCGAGGCGGGGGAGGGCGAGCAGGAGCGGGAGGGTGAGCTTGCCCTCGCGCAGGTCGGAGAGGACCGGCTTGCCGAGTTCGCTCTCGTGCGCGGAATAGTCGAGCAGGTCGTCGATCAGCTGGAAGCAGGTGCCGAGGTCGCGGCCGTAGGCCGACAGCGCCGCGACCGCGTCCTCGTTCACCGGCGCGACGAGCGCCGGCGCCGTACAGGCGGCGGCGAACAGCGCCGCCGTCTTGCGGTCGATGATGTCGAAGTACTCTTCCCGGGTCAGGCCGATGTCGCCGAGCCGCTCGAGGGCCAGCAGCTCCCCCTCGGTCATGCGCAGCGTGGCGTCGCAGAACAGGTCGATGACGCGCAGGTCGTCGTGCTCGAGCGCCATCTTCATCGCCGTCGTGTAGAGCCAGTCGCCCACCAGCACGGTCAGGTTGCTGCCCCAGAGCGAGTGGATCGTCCGCCGGCCGCGCCGCAGGTCGGCGTGGTCGATGATGTCGTCGTGGATCAACGTCGCGGTGTGAATGAGCTCGACCACCGCCGCGTAGGTGACGTCCTCGTCGCCTTCGCGGTCGAGCAGGCGCGAGCACCAGAAGAGCAGGGCCGGACGCATCCGCTTGCCGCCGCCGGCGAAGATGTACTCGCCTGCGCGGGCGATGAACGGCACGTCGGACTCGACCTTTCGCCGCAGCAGCGCTTCGGTGGCGGCCAGCTTCGCCTCGATCGGCCCGAGCAGCAGAGCGGCCTGGGAGAGCTCTTCCGGCCGCGCCGCGGCGAGCATGCGGTGAGTCAAGGCGCCGCCTCGTCGCCGATCGGACGCACCGGCGGGAAGGTATCGACGGCGGTCTGGACGCCATCGCGGAAGCGCACCACCCGGCCGGCCGAGAAGTACCACCAGGCGGCCTCCTCGGAGTCGGGCGAAACGACCCGGTCGATCGATTCGGGCAGGCCCGCTTCCCGCCAGACCCGCAGCTCGTCGTCGCTGTCGAGCCCGGTGAGAAAGGCGCGCAGCCGGGCGAGGCCGGCTGCGTCGTCGATGACCAGCGCCGCGACGACCGGCGTCGCGGTGGCCACGCGGTCCGACACTTCGAGCCGCGCCAGCTCGCGCGCCAGTTCGCGGCCGCCGACCTGTTCGCGCAGCGTGGCGGCAAGCTCGAAGCGTCGGTAGGCGCCGTCCCAGACCCAGTCGAGGGCGAAGCGGCCGCGCTCGTCGGTGCGCGTCGTCCGGCGTTCGGTGCGCTGAGCGGGGGAGAAGCGGCGCCAGTCGAAGCGCGGGGTGGAGGCCTCGAGGGCGACCTCGACTCCGGCGACCGGGTTTCCGGCGGCGTCCGAGACGCTCCCCTCGAAGCGCACCGCCGCCCCTTCGGCGTGCGGGAAGCGCCAGGGGTGCCCCGCCGAGGCGGCCGAGGCGGCCAGCAGGGCGGCGAGCGCCAGCCCGGCGGCCCGCTCAGCGGTAGTTGGTGAAGGTGAGCGGGACATCGACGTCGAGGGAGCGCAGGAGGGTGATGACCGCCTGCAGATCGTCCTTGTTCTTGCCCGAGACGCGCACCGTGTCCCCCTGGATGGCGCCCTGGACCTTGAGCTTCTGCTGTTTGATCGCGGCGACGAGCTTCTTCGCGGTCTCGGTGGGAATGCCCTGCTGGAAGGTGACCTTGAGCCGCGCCCGGCCGCCGGACGCCGGCTCGACCTTGCCCGGACGCAGCGACTTCAGGTGGACGCCCCGCTTGACGAGCTTCGACTTGAGCACTTCGAGCGCCTGGTCGAGGGTGTACTCGTCGGCCGACTCGACCACGATCTCCTCCCCCTCGAGCGAGAGGCGCGCGTCGACCCGCTTGAGGTCGTAGCGGGTGGCGATCTCCTTCTCGGCCTGCGAGAAGGCGTTGCGGACTTCCTGGAAGTCCACCTGGGAAACGACGTCGAAGGAGCTGTCTGCCATCGGTGCGAGCGGTCCCGGAAGCGACGCGATCCTATCATCGGCGCCGCGCCGGCGTGCCGGTCTTCAGGGCTCGTTCCACTCCACTTCCGGCGGCGGCGAGAAGACGCCGTCCGCCGCGAGCGGCCGCCAGTCGGAGAAGCGGAAACTCGTCACGTTCCCCTCGCGGTCGCGATAGTCGAGCACGGTCGGCCGGCTGTCGGGACCGGTCAGAGCGAGGTTCGCGGCCACCAGCGGGGCCTCCTCGTCGAGCGGTTCGAGAGCCAGGTCGACTTCGCCGCCGGAGCGCCGGGTGGCCACCGCCCGGTAGCGGCGCGCCAGCTCGGCGCCGTCGAGCAGCAGCAGGTCGAGGCCGCTCTCGCGGTCCGGGTCGATGGTGATCCGCTGGCCGCGCGGCTCGCCCTCGACCCAGCTCCAGGCGCGCGAGCCGCAGATCAGATAGGACTTGCGGAAGGGCTCGACGTAGTCCCAGCGCAGGCAGTCGGGCATCGCCAGGGCGACCCGTCCCGACTCGGTCTCGCCGCTGGTGAAGCCGGCGGGGGTGAAGGTCTGCACGAAGTCGGCGTGCAGCGGCCCGCCGGCGGCGAGGCCGCGGCGCAGCGCCTCGAGGGTGCGCCAGGGATCGGGCGGCGGATCCGCGGCCCGCCCGGGCGCGGCGAGCGCGATGAGTCCGAGCAGCAGCAGGGAGACGCCGGAGCGACGGCTCAATGGCGGAAGTGCCGGCTGCCGGTCAGCAGCATCGCCATACCGTGGCGATCGGCGGCGGCGACGACCTCCTCGTCGCGCTTGCTGCCGCCGGGCTGGACGACCGCGGTGACGCCGGCCTCGGCCAGTACCTCGAGGCCGTCGGCGAAGGGGAAGAAGGCGTCGGAGGCGGCGACGCAGCCGGCCACCGGCAGCACGGCCTTGGCGATGGCCAGGCGGCAGGAGTCGACGCGGCTCATCTGGCCGGCGCCGATGCCGACGGTCTGCTCGCCGTTGGCGACCACGATGGCGTTCGATTTGACGTAGCGGCAGACCGCCCAGGCGAACTCGAGCGCCCGCCGCTCCGCCTCGGAGGGCGGGCGGCGGGTCGGCGACGTCCAGCCCGCCGGGTCGTCGGCGCGGCCGTCGGGGTTCTGCGCCAGGAAGCCGCCGTCGATGGCGCGCAACTCGATGTCGTACTCGGTGAACTCGTAGGGTGGCGCCACGATGAGCCGCAGGTTGCGGCGCTCGGAGAGGCGGGCGAGCGCCTCCTCGTCGGCCGCCGGCGCGATCAGCACCTCGACGAAGAGGTCGGCCATGGCGTCGACCGTCTCCCCGTCGAGCGGCCGGTTGAGCGCCACGATCGAGCCGAAGGCCGACACCGGATCACAGGCGAGGGCGCGCCGGTAAGCGGCCGCCGGGCCGTCGCCGCGGCCGACACCGCAGGGGTTGTTGTGCTTGACGATGGCCACCGCCGGTTCGGCGACGAGGGCCACCAGTCGGCGCGCCGCGTCGGCGTCGAGCAGGTTGTTCCAGGAGAGTTCCTTGCCCTGCAGCTGCGTCATGCCGCCGAGCACCCCGGGGCCACCGATGGTGCGGTAGACCGCCGCCCCCTGGTGCGGGTTCTCGCCGTAGCGCGGCACCAGCTCGCGCTCGAGATCGATCGACAGCAGGGGCGGGAAATCGTCGGCCTCCGGCGTCTGGCTGGCGAACCAGGCGGCGATCGCGGCGTCGTAGGCTGCCGTGTGGCCGAAGGCCTTGCGCGCCAGCGCCCGCCGCGTCTCGAGCTCGACCACGCCGCCGCCGCGCCGCAGCTCGTCGAGCACCTGCGGGTAGTCGAAGGGGTCGACCACGACGGCCACGCCGGAGAAGTTCTTCGCCGCCGATCGAACCATCGACGGGCCGCCGATGTCGATCATCTCGATGATCGCCGTCGGGCCGGCGGCCGGGTCGGCGACCGTCTGGCGGAAGGGATAGAGATTCACCGCGGCGACGTCGATGCGCCCGATGCCGTGCTCCTCGAGACTGGCCAGGTGCTCCGGGCGGGCTCGATCGGCGAGCAGCCCGCCGTGGATGGCGGGGTGCAGCGTCTTGACGCGCCCGTCGAGGATCTCCGGGAATCCGGTGACGTCGGCGACCGGAGTCACCGGCAGCCCGGCCTCGCGCAGGTGGCGCGCCGTGCCACCGGTCGACAGCAGCTCGATGCCGAGCTCGGCCAGGCCGCGCGCGAAGTCGACCAGGCCGGACTTGTCGGAGACCGAGAGCAAGGCGCGGCGGGCGGGCAACATGAGTCCTCCGGGAGAGGCGGGTTCAGGGGGCGCCGCCCTGGTCGAGGACCAGGACGCGGTCGCGGGCGCGGGAGAAGGCCTGCCGCGGATCGGCGCCGCCGGCCGTCAGCCAGATGTAGCGCAGCAGGCGCGCGGCGTCGGTGACCGCTCCGGAGTACGCGAGCGAGGCGACGCCGAAGGCGGTGGAGCGGTCGTCGAAGCGGCCGATGCCGGAGCGGAACTCGATGCGCCGGTACTCGGCGCCGATTCCCGGGTAGGCGGCGCGGCCGCGCGCCAGCCCCTCGGCGATCAGGCGGTCGACGTCATCGGTCCCGGCGAGCGGCGGTCGATGCTCGTAGGCGACCACGGCGAAGCGCGGCCGCGCCCACTCGGCGTAGGCGAGGTAGTCGTCGTAGTAGCGGCTCTCGGCGCGATCGTCGGCCGAAGCGTGGAGCGGGAAGGCGAGGTCGGCGGCGAAGTGCGAAACCCGGCCGAGGCGGCGGGCGATCTCGGCGAAGGTGCGGCGCGAGCGCAGGGCGTCGATCGCCGCGTCCACTTCGAGGCGCAGGGCCTCGGCGAGGTTGCCGCTGCCGTCGGGGTCGGCGTAGTGGTCGCCGGGCGCCGCGTCGGTGAACGGCTCGCGGGCGCCCGCCGCGAGCTCCTTCGAGTGGCGGGCCAGCTGCCGCGCGAGGTCGGGCGGCGCCAGCCGCGCGGCGTCGGTGGCGATGCGCTCCTGCAGCGCCGGCGTCCAGGCCGGGGCGGCGGTCGGCAGGGCGAACTGGAGGCTCAAGAACAAGGCCGACAAGAGGATGCGGTGGCGCGGCACGCCTCGATTGTAACCCGCCGCGCTTGGCCGGCGCGCTGAATCGTGTTAGAAATCGCCCCCCGGGTTTTCGCCCGGAGCGGCAGTTCCGGGGCTAGGTAGCTCAGCTGGTAGAGCACGCGACTGAAAATCGCGGTGTCGGCGGTTCGATTCCGCCCCTGGCCACCAACCCATCTTCCCCGCACCCATCCAGATGCCGAGCCGGCCCGCCGCGGCGCCGGTGATCGCGCCGTTCACCGCGGCATCGCTTCGACGCGGAAGCCGAGGCCCCGCGCCGTCTCACGCTGCCCACGGTCGAGCGTCGGAAGGTTCAGTCCGCCCGGGTCGGAGGCGAGCCGGAGCGCGGAGGCGAGATGCCAGGCATCGGCACCCCGCGGCCGGCCGGCGGCGCTCCGGCGGGGGGCGGCGGGCAGTGGAACTGCGGCGTCTCCCCCGGCTCGGCGTTGGCCAGCCGGCAACCGGCCGGCAGCGGATCGCTGGCCGGGCGGCGGGGCGGGCGCTGCGGCGGCAGCGGCGACGGGTCGGGCATCGCCAGCGGCCGGGCGTCCGGGTAGGGGGAGACCGGACGGTCCGCCGGCAGCGCCGGTGAGTCGCCCTTGCCGGCCGGCAGGGGGCGTGGCCGGAGACGTGCCAGGTCGACCTCGGTCGCCGGCAGAGCCGCCAGCCGCCCCTCGGCGGTGCGGAAGATCACCTGGCGGCCCTCCAGGCGCCAGGCTCCGCGGGTTTCGATCCAGCCGCCGCCGGCCAGCGGCAGGCGGTCGCCGCCGGCGGCCGTCGCCGTCAGCAGCATCAGAGACAGGGTGAGCCGGGTCCGCATGTTCGTCCTCCTCCTTGCCGGAAGAGGACGCCGATCCCGCGCGGGAACTTGCGTCGGGGAGCCGGAGCGGCCCGGATCAGGTCGGCAGAACGGCGCGGTCGAGCAGCTTCTGGGCGGCCGGCGACGCGGGGGCGTGGGTGAGGATCTTCTGGATCCGGTCGATCGCCCGCACGTGGTCGCCGACGCTCTGGTAGAGAAGGACCTCGCCGTAGAGGTTCTCGGCCAGGACGTTGAGCCGCGCGGCGACCGTGTCGACATGCGGGCTGTCGGGGAAGCGCTCCAGAAACGTGGCGCCGCCGACCAGGTCGGCGTAGCTGCCGGCGAGAGTCGCCAGCCGCTCGGCGGCCAGCCGCGCGAGCTCGGGGTCGCGCTGCTGCGCCGCCAGCTCGCCGAGCGCCGACAGCTGGTCGAGGCCCGGGGCGAGGGTGCGCAGGCCGCGCATCGCCCGCTCCCCGGCGGCTCCTGCCCGCGGGTGGTCGGCGGCGCGCAGGAACATGGCGACGGCATCGGCCTGGCGGGCGGTGCGACCGTAGGCCTCGCCGAGGGCGAGGGCGACCTCCGGGACTTCGGGTGCCTGCGGCCAGTTGGAGAGGAAGATCTCGAGGAAGGGGGTCTGATAGACCCCCCCCTGCCAGGTTCTCTGCGCCGTCGGGTAGAGCTCGTCGGCCTGGCGGGCGAGCGCCGCGCGCTCCTCGCGCAGCGTGGCGAGCAGTCCGGAGTCCGGAGCGAGCGCCGCGACGTCGGCGAGCTCGGCGTCGAGGCGGGCGAGCAGCGCCCCGTAGTCGCGGTCGAGCGGAATCCGCTCGAGCGTCGCGTCGCGCTGCCGGTGGACCCGGGCGAGCCGCAGCCGGTCGGCCTCGGTGCCGCGCGGCCAGGAGGCGAGCGCCGCGCTCTCGACCCACAGGGCGCCGTCCGATCCCGTCGCCTGCACGCTGCCGAGGTCGAGGACCCGCTGCTGGGTCCAGCTGCGCAGCTCGGCCGTCTCCCGGGCTTCACCGCGCGTGATTCCGGCGCCGCGGGCGCGCGCCGCCACGAGGCGCTGGGCGAAGAAGGGGTGGGTGCGCCAGTAGCCGTACTCGCGCGACTCCGGCAGGCGCGAGCCGAGCGTCTCCATCAGGCCGACGGCTCCCTGCGGGGAGAACCCGGCCGCGGCGGCCCAGCGCTGGCCGTCCTCGTCGGCCGCGTCCTCGAACTCGCGCGAATAGCTGCGCAGCAGCAGCTCCGAGAGGATCAGGCTCGCCGCGTAGCTGCCGTAGATCAGCTCGCCCTGCGAGTCGGGGACCCGGTCACGGCCGAGCGGGTCGCGCGGGATGTACTCCGGGTCGCTGTTCGAGGCGCCGATCATCACGCCGAGCATGAGCGCCTGCCCGAGGATGTTGAGCAGGGTGGCGCGGCGTTCGATCTTCACTCCGTGGCGGTGGACGACGTGGGCGATCTCGTGGCCGAGCAGCGCCGCCAGATCGTCGTCGGTGAGGCCGAGCGCCAGCATGCCGCGGGTGACGAAGATCTGGCCGGCCGGCAGCGCGAAGGCGTTGGGCTCCGGCATGTCGATCAGGCCGAAGGTGATCGGGTAGTCGCGGAAGCCCGACTCCTGCACCACGCGGTAGCCGATCTCGTTGACGCGCCGCAGCTGAGCGGGGTCGTCCCAGCGGCCGTAGACGCGCAGCGCTTCGACGGCGGCCTTGAGGCTCTTGTCGAACAGCTCCTCGGCCGCCGTGCGGCCGCTCGGCGCTGGCGGCACCGCGGCGGGTGCCGCCGTCGCGGCGAGCGAGGCGAGCAGCAGGATGGAGACGAGCCGGCGGGCGGGACCCTTCACGAAACGCATGGTAGCAAGGGCAAGCAAGGGGCGTGCACGGGCGGTAGACTCGCCGGCCATGGCCGCCACAGGCGCCCCGGCGCGCGACACCTCCGTCGGTCTCGCGGCGCTCGCCCGCCTCGCCGAGGCCGCCCCCGAGGATCCCTGGGCCTTCTTCCGCGGCGAGCGCGGACAGTTTCGCTGGTGGCCGCGCGCGCGCGCCTGGCGCGAGAGCGGCGCGGCCGGGGGGGCGTCCGAGGCGACCTCCGGCGGGGCGGTTCCGAGGGAGCTGCTCGCCCGCCTGGCGGTGAGCACGGAGGCCGAGGCCGACGCCGCGCGCCACCTGCTCGCGACGCTGGGTCCGCCGCCCCAGCGCGAAGTCTGGATCTCCTGGCGGCGGCTCGACACGGGCGCCGAGGGGGTACTGCTGGTTGCCTCGCAGCTCGCCGGCTGGGCGGTCGTTCGCGAGCCGGGCGAGGCGCTTCACCCGCAGGTCTTCGCCTGGGCGCGGCCGACTCTGCTGGCCGGTTCCGGCGCGGAGCTGGCCGCCCTGCTCGACGGATTCGCGGCGGAGGCGCCACGGCCGTTCCGCGGCCGCTGGCTGCGCCGCCGCCTGGCGCGCCTGCGCGCGGTGATCGTCGATGACGGCAGCGATCCGGAGGCGCTCGCCCGCCGGGTTCGCGAACTCGGCGGCGAGGCGCGCGCAATCGCCTTCGGCGGCGCCGGGTGAGCCGGCGCCGCGGCGGGGAGGGGGAGATGGCAGAGGCGCCGGTCGGGGTGGAAGCGGTGCTTTCGGAGCTGCGCGAGCGGGCCGACGAGGTGCGAGCGGGCGGCGTGGGGCCGGGCTTCCCGGCGATTCAACGGGTCGGCCGGCAGAAGCTGATCGGCGCCAACGGGCGGGTGGCGATCCTCGCCGGAGCGCGCACGCCGTTCGCCCGCGCGCTGACCGACCTGCGCGAGCTCGACGTCATCGACCTGGCCGGTATCGCCGGCGGCGAGGCGGTGGCGCGCGCCGGCGTCGACCCGGCCCGGATCGACCTGGCGATCTTCGGCTGCGTGATGCCCGCCCTCTACGGTCCCAACCTCGGCCGCGAAGCGGTCTTTCGCGCCGGGCTGCCGGCTGCGATCCCCGGTTCGGCGGTGAATCTGGCGTGCGCCTCGTCCAACCGCGCCATCGTCTCGGGCGCCGAGGCGATCCTCTCCGGCGAGGCCGAGCTGGTGCTCGCCGGCGGCGCCGAGTCGCTCTCCAACGTTCCGGTGGCGTTCGGCCGCGGCGCGGTGCGCAAGTTCCAGGCGCTCCAGAAAGCCCGCTCGCCGGTCGCCCGCTTGCGCGCGGCGGCGCGCCTGCGGCCGCGCGACTTCGCACCGGTGCCGCCGGCGATCGCCGAGTACGCGACCGGCAAGTCGATGGGCGAGGCGTGCGAGAAGATGGCGCGCGAGAACTCGGTATCGCGCCGCGCCCAGGACGAGATCGCGCTGCTGTCGCACCGGCGTGCCGCGGCGGCGGCCGCGGCGGGGCGCTTCGGCGGGCAGATCGTGCCGGTCTTTCCGCCCCCCGGGTACTCCGTCGCGGTCGAGCGCGACAACGGCGTGCGCGCCGACACGACGGCCGAGGCGCTCGCCGCGCTGCGACCGGTCTTCGACCGGCGCCACGGCACGCTGACCGCCGGCAACTCGTCGCCGATCACCGACGGCGGCGCCGCCGTCGTCCTGGCGAGCGAGAAGCGGGCGCGCGCTCTCGGCCGGCCGATCCTCGGCTTCGTCCGCTCGTGGGCCTGGTACGCCGTGCCGCCGGCGGGCCAGCTCCTGCAGGGGCCGGCGTACGCCGCGCCGCTGGCGCTCGAGCGGGCCGGCCTGCGTCTCGCCGACATCGACCTGGTCGAGACGCACGAGGCCTTCGCGGCGCAGGTCGTCTCCAATCTGAAGGCCCTCGCTTCGCGGCGCTTCGCGCGCGAGGAGCTGGGGCGCAGCGAACCCGTGGGGGAGGTCGACCTCGAGCGCTGGAACGTCGACGGCGGTTCGATCGCCCTGGGTCACCCTTTCGGCGCCACGGGAGCCCGCATCACCCTGCAGCTGCTCGCCTCCCTCGAGCGGCGCCACCTCAAGTTCGGCCTGCTCACCGTCTGTGCCGCCGGCGGCCACGGATTCGCCATGGTCGTCGAGCGGGACTGACCCCGGAGGAGAGCGCCCCGTGTCCGTTCGCCCGCTGCTCGCCGCCCTCGCCCTGCTCGCCGCGGCGCCGCTCGCGGCCGGCCAGCTCGAACCGACCCCCGCCGAGCTGTCCGACTTCCGGGAGACGCCGTCGTACGAGGAGACGCTCGCGTTTCTGCACCAGCTCAGCGAGCGACTGCCCGAGCTGCGGCTCGAGGAGTTCGGTCGCTCGGGGGAGGGGCGGCCGATGGTCGTCGCGATCCTGTCGAAGGAGCGCGCCTTCACGCCCGCGGCGGCGCACGCGCTGGCGAAGCCCGTGGTGCTGATCCAGAACGGCATCCACGCCGGCGAGATCGACGGCAAGGACGCCTTCCTCGCCCTGCTGCGCGACCTCGCTTCGGGACGGCATCGCGAGCTGCTCGACGCCGCGACGCTGCTCGTCGTGCCGGTCTACAACGTCGACGGCCACGAGCGCGTGTCGCCGTGGAATCGCCCGAACCAGAACGGACCGGAGCGCGGCATGGGTTACCGCGCCACCGCCGCCGGCTACGACCTCAACCGCGACTTCACCCGCCTCGACACGCCCGAGGCGCGCGCCCTCGTCGGGCTGGTCAACCGCTGGCGGCCGCAGCTGCACGTCGACGTCCACGTCACCAACGGCGCCGACTTCGCCTGGGTCCAGACGTGGATCGCCGCCGGGGCACCGTTGCTCGCCGCGCCGCTCGACGCCTGGCAGCGCGGGGCGATGCCGCGGATCTTCGCCGCGGTCGCGGCGGCCGGCTACCCGAACGGCCCCTACGTCGACCTGATCGACCGCCTGGACCCGGGGCGGGGGATCGACAGCCGGGTCTTCGAGCCGCGCTACTCGACCGGCTACTTTCCGCTGCGCAACATCCCGTCCATCCTGATCGAGAACCACGCGCACACCGACTACCGGACGCGCGTCGGGGCGACGCTCGCCTTCTTCGTGGCGCTCCTCGAGGACCTCCGCGCTTCGGGGAGAGAGCTGGTCGCCGCCGCGCGCGCCGCCGCGCGGGCCGTCGAGGCGAAAGGTCGCGCGGACGCCGAGCCCTCGGACGCCGTCGTGACCTGGCGGGAGGGGGAGGAGGACCACATCCGCGTCCCGTTCCGCCCCTGGCGCGTCGTCGAATCGGCCGCCACCGGTTCCCCCTATCTGAGCTTCTCGTCCGAAGGCCTTGCCCCGCTCGACGTCCCCTGGCGGCACCGCGTGGCGCCCGAGCTCGAGCGGCCGCGGCCACGCGGCTACGTGCTGCTGGCGGGGTGGCCCGAGATCGAGGCGAGACTGGCGGGACACGGGCTGCGCCTCACGCGGCTGGAGTCGCCGGTGGAGCTGGAGGTGGAAGTGGCGCGGGCGGTGGCCCCGAAGTTCGTCACCCCGCCGTTCCAGGGGCGGACCCGGGTGACGGCGGAGATCCGCTGGGTGCACCAGCGACGGACGGTGCCCGCGGGCTCGCTCTGGATCCCCGCCGATCAGCCCGACTTCGAGCTCGCGGTGCAGCTGTGCGAGCCGGAGGCCGCCGACTCGCTCTTCTCCTGGGGGCTGCTGTCGACGGCGCTCGAGCGGCGCGAGTACATCGGCCCCGATCGCCTCGACGCCGAGGCGCGCCGGCTGCTCGCCGATCCGGGCCTCCGCGCCGAGTGGGAGCATGCCCGGGCTGATCCGGCCCTGGCGGGCGACCCCGCTGCCCGTTACGAGTGGTGGTATCGCCGCACGCCGTACTGGCACGACTTCGTCGGCGAACTGCCCGTCTGGCGCCTGCTTTCGCCGCCGCCCGGCGACGGGAGCGACGACCGGGTCGGGAGGGCCGCGGCGCCCTGACGCCGCGGCGGCGATTCAGGTCGCGGGGCCGGCCGGAACGAACCGCGGTTCGGCGCCGTCGGCGACTCGGCGGTAGTCGTCGCGCTCGAACCAGGCGCGCAGGGCGGGCGAGATCGGGTAGACCATGGCCAGGGGCCGCCAGCGGAAGGCCTCGCCGCTGGTGGCGTCGATCAGGCCGCCCCCTTCGACCGCCAGACTGGCCTGCCGCGCCGGCAGCGCGGAGACGCTGCGCACGAGGGCGCGAAAGATCGGGGCGTCGCGCGGGTCGACGAAGCAGAGGGTGTCGACCGACTGCGCCGCCGGATGGAAGTGCGATGCCGTCACTCCGATGCCGTCGAGCATGAGCCGGTCGCAGACCAGCACGAGCGCGGCGAGCGTTTCGCGCAGCATGCCGAGACCGGGGTGCTGCTGGCCCGGCAGCGCCGGACGATCGGCGGTGAAGGCGAGCCGCGGGTTCTGCAGCAGCAGCCACTCCAGCCAGAGCAGCTCGAAGCCGGAGATGGTGGCGCGGTCGCGCCGCGCCCGCAGCTCGACCAGCAGCTCGCGACGGTCCGGAGCGCCGAAGATTCGCAGCGTGTCGGCCGGACCGGTCAGGTCGAACTCGACGGTCGGCCGCGCGAAGCCGAGCCGCTTGAGCTCGTCGAGGTAGCCGAGCCGCTCGAGCGCCAGCTCGATGCCGGCCGGCGTGTAGAAGCCGAGGAAGCGGCGTCGCGCCGCGCCCGCCCCGCCGAAACCGCCGAAGACCTCGGCGACGTCCTCCTCCGAGAGCAGCGCGTCGTCGTCGCCCGCAAGCTGCGGCGCCGGCAGCGAGCCGGCGATGTGCCGGAAGCGCTCGACGACCAGGTCGGCGGTCGACGGCGGCTCGAGCGGATCGCCGCCGAGGGCGAGCGCCGAGAGCGACCGCGCGGCGTGGCGCCAGGCGTGGTCGCCGTAGCCGCCGGCCAGCAGCCGGGCCACCGGCAGGCGCCGGCGCGCCAGCTCGGCGTGCACATGGAGGTCCCGTTCGACGATGCCGGCGGCGCTCACGTGCCAGTCGCCGAGGGCGTCGTCGTCCGCCACGTCGACGCCGGCGAGGAAGAAGACCAGCCGCGGCGCGAAGCGATCGAGCAGCGGCGGCAGTTCGGCGCGCAGGCGCGCCAGGTAGAGCTCGTCGCCGACGCCGCTGCCGAGAGCGATCGAGGTCGTCTCCACCCCGGCGGGCTCCTCCCAGTCCCGGTTGTGGATCGAGAAGGTGTGCACGCTCGGATCGCCGGCGAAGAGAACGCGCGTTCCGTCACCGTCGTGCAGGTCGAGATCGAGAACCAGGATGCGGCCGGCGAAGCCGTCGTGGCGCAGGCGGCGGATGGCGATTCCGACGTCGTGGAAGAGGCAGAAGCCGGCGCCGTGGTCCGCCCGCGCATGGTGCAGGCCGCCGCCGAGATGGACCGCCGTGGCGCCCCGGTCGAGCGCCAGTCGCGCCGCCAGCGTCGTGCCGCCGGCCATCCGCCGCTGCGCCACGACGAGCGGCCGCTCGATGGCGTCGTCGAGTCGCTCGCCGAACGCCTTCTCGGCGCCGCCGGGTCGCTCGAGCGACTCGAGGTACTCGAGCGTGTGCACACGAAGCAGGTCGGCGAGGGGCGGCTCGGGGGCGGCATGGACGCGGCGCTCGGGCAGCAGCCCCTCCCGGCGCAGGAACTCGAGGATGCGCGGCGCGCGCTGCGCGTCGTGCAGCCGCCCCGGCACGGCGGCGCAGCACTCCGGCGCCCAGACGACGTCGAAGCGGGCGCCTCGGAAGGAGCGGACCCGGGCGCGCAGCCGGCGCGCCAGACCGCCGGCCCGACGGCTCATCGCAGCGTCACGATCGTCGCTCCCCAGCCGCCGGCGCCGCCGGGGGCATCGGCGAACGAGACGACCCGCGGATCGGCCGCCAGCAGCCGGCGCACCGCCTCGCGCTGCACGCCGATGCCGCGGCCGTGGATGATGCGCAGCTCGCGCCGGCCGGCCGCGTGCGCCGCGTCGAGCCAGTCGCGCGTCACCGCGAGGACGTCGCGGGGCGGAAAGCCGTGCAGATCGAGCACGTCGCCGAGCGGCACCTCGACGACGCTCTCCTCGTCGAGCAGATCGGAGTCGTCGTCGCTCATCCCACCCGGGACTCTAACGAAACGCCC
>CAYYIK010000028.1:0-4776 GCA_964471955.1 uncultured Thermoanaerobaculia bacterium
TCGAGCCCCAGCCGTCGGCGGTCGCACCCGTCGGTCAGCGGCTCGCCCTCGACGTACTCGAGGACGAAGTAGGGGTCGCCCTCGTCGGTGAGGCCGCCGTCGAGCAGGCGGGCGATGCCCGGGTGTTCCAGCCGGGCGAGGATCCGCCGCTCGAGCAGGAAGCGCTCGGCGAGCGCGCCGCTGGCGAGCGCCGGCGGCAGCAGCTTGAGCGCCACCTGCTGCTGCCAGGCGCCGTCCGCCCGCTCGGCGAGACAGACCACTCCCATGCCGCCGCGGCCGAGCACGGAGAGGATCCGGTAGGGTCCGATCCGCCGCCCCGTCAGCGTCTCGACCGGCTCGTCGGCGCCGAGCAGCGCCGCGGCGCGCTGCGGATCGAGCCGATCGGGCCTCGCCTCGGCCCGTCCCATCGCGTCGAGCAGCGACAGCACCTCGTCGCGGATCTCCTCGGCTTGCGCCGCGGCGAGGACGAAGGCGCGCCGCTCCGCGGCCGGACGGTCGACCGCCGCGCCGAAGAGCGCCGCGATCCGCTCGCCGCGGCCGGTGTCAGCCAACCTCGAGCTCCCGGGCAAGCCAGGCGCGGGCGAGGATCCAGTCGCGCTTGATCGTGCGCGTCGAGGCCTCCAGCAGCTCGGCGGTCTCCTCGACGGAGAGCCCGCCGAAGAAGCGACACTCGACCACCCGCGCCGGGCGGGGATGCTCGATTGCCAGGCGGGTCAGCGCCTCGTCGAGCTCCACCAGCTCGGCGGCGTAGGCGTCGACCTCGACCCGCGCCTCGTCGAGCGGCAGCGGCGGCACCCCGTCGCCGCGCTTGCCACGCTTGCGCCGCCGCGCCGCGTCGATCAGCACCTGGCGCATGGCGCGCGCGGCGGCACCGAAGAAGTGGCGGCGATTGCTCACCGGCACGGCGCTCGCGTCGACGAGCTTGAGGTAGGCCTCGTGGACGAGGCCGGTGGTGTCGAGCGTGCGCGGCCCCCCCTCGCGTGCCAGCTCGCGGTGCGCCATGCGGCGCAGCTCGTCGTAGACGAGAGGGAGCAGCTGGTCGAGCACCATCCGCGGGTCCGCCGCCGGATCGGCGAGGAGGGCCTGGACGCTCGTCATGCGGGCAGCACCGGCACCGCGGCAGTCTAGCGACCCCCGGCGCGAGGCCCAAACGTGCCGCCGCGCTGCGGCAGCGACACGCGTGCGCGGGGGGCGGCGCGCCGCCCCCCGCGACGAAGCGGGACCTTACGGCAGGCCGACGACGTCCGACCAGTGGCTGGTGTCGCCGCTCTCGAAGCCGTCGATGAAGAGGTAGCCGACCGGTATCACCTCGCCGGTGGCGCTCACCGTCTCGCTGTCGACCGCCGCGGTCACCTCGAAGGGCCCCGGTGTCGTGCCGGCGGTGAAGGTGGCGGCCGCCACGCCGTCGACGGTGTTCGGGACGAGCGGCGTCACGATACCGCCGGTGGCCGTGAAGTCCACCGGGATGCCGTCCGGCACGAAGACGCCGCCCGGCGCGGTGTCGACGAGGTCGGAGTTCCAGGTCAGCGCCGCCGTCGCAGGGCTCGAAGCACCGGCCTCGAGCACCGTCGCGTCGAGATCCAGTGTCAGCATCAGCCAGGGGTCGGCATCGGCCGTGCCGCCGCTGGCGAGGACGGCGTCGCAGTCGACGCTGCCCGGGCCCTCGTTGCACGCCCACCAGTTGTTCTCCGCCAGGAGATCGCCCGCCTGGACGTCGGCGCCGAGCGCATTGCCGGCCAGACGGCTGAACTCCAGCACGACCTTCTGATTGGCGGCGGTCAACACCAACCCCCGCCCGTTGCCGATCAGGTCGTTCGTGCGCAGGATCACCGGCTCGACCGTCGGCGGCGGATCGTAGGGCAGCTCGAAGCCGGTACCGGCGCCTTCGACCCGATTGCCCAGGTAGATCACCTCCGTGTTGGACGACGAGTGGGAGGTGACGCGGAAGCCGATCTGCCGATTGAGAATCCGGTCGTTGTCGACATCCTCGTTGAGGAATGCGTTGCCGGCGAGCAGCATGTCCGACTGGTGCCCGTGCGCGTTCTCCCAGATGCCGATGATGCGCTCCGGGTCGGCGCTCTGCGCGCCGGTGACGCGAATCAGGTTGTCGGCGATCAGCAACCCGTCGTAGGTCGTGCCGCCGCTGGTGTTCGACTGCATGACGACCGAGCTGGCGAAGCGCCAGTTGGCCGGATCGGGATCGCTGGTGTCGCTCACCCCGGTGCCCGGCAGGACGAACTCGTTGCCCTGGATCGTCTGGCCGTCGCCGAAGGCGTAGTGCAACGCGATGTTCTGGAACGCGTCGGCGGGCTCGGCGATGGAGTTCCAGTCGGCGGGCAGCTCGAAGCGGTTGCCGAGCACCGAGACGCCGTCGTACTGGTTGGAGACGTTGGCGCCGTCGCAGCAGAACATGCCGATGCCGAGGTCAAAGCCGCGGATGTCGAGATTGGCGAAGGTCCACCCCTGGTAGGTGCCTCCCCAGGTCATCAGGAAGGCTTCGAGGTCGACGTCCGGCAGATCGCCGGGGCCCTGGACGACGGCGTCGCCGAGCGTCGCGGCGTCGATCGTGACGTCGGCGAAGCCGAACGGCGCCAGGATGCCGTACTCGTCGCCGGTCGCCGGCTGGCCGTCCGAGCCGAGCGCCCAGGCCGCCGCCGCGAACGTCTCGGTCCAGTCGAACAGGCCGTCGAGGCGCACGGTCACGCCGGAGGTGATCGCCTGCACGGCGTTGTTGATTCGCGTGTAGTCGTTGTCGGCCAGGCTCGGCGGCGTCCCCGTCTCGGCCACCGAGCGCACGGGGACGACACCGCCGGAGGTGACCAGCATCGTCGCTCCGACGCTCTCGGAGTCGAGGGTGGCGCTGAGCGCCGCCACGCCCGCGGCGGCCGGCGTGTAGGTCGCCGTGGCGACGCCCGAGACGACCTCGTGCGGCGAGGTGATGCCGGCCGGCAGGGCGGCGAAGGCCACCGCCGCGGACGGGAAGGTGAGGGCGAGGTTGCCGCTGACGCTCTCGCGCAGGCCGGCGGGCACCGGCACGGCCGCGCCGACCTCGGTTGCCGCTGCGAGGGGTTCGAAGCCGAGCTCGAGCCAGCTCGCGGCGTCGAGCGTGCCGCCGGCCCAGACCGAGGTGCCGGCGCAGTCCGGCGCGCCGGGTCCTTCGTTGCAGCCCCACCAGTCGAGGCTGGTCGCGGCGGCGTTCTCCACCTCGACTCCGATGGTCGTCTGGCCGAAGCGGTTGTGCAGCAGCGCCCCCTTGCCACTGCCGTTGTCCGAGCGCACCCAGACGCCGGTTGCGCAGTCGAGCAGCGTGTTGCCGGTCAGCAGAATCGGCAGCGCCGTGGCCGGCGGATTGTAGGGGCTCGAGTACTTGAGCCAGCCGATGCCGGTGTGCGCGCCGGTGACGGTGTTGCCGAGGTAGGCGACGGTGCTCGTCGCCGAGGAGTGCGAAGTCAGCCGGAAGCCGAGCTGGCGGTTGAGTGCCGGATCATTGTCGGCGTGCTCGTTGACGAACTGGTTGTCCCGGATCGTCATCCCGGCCGTGTGCGCCGAGAAGTTCTCCCAGATGCCGTAGACGTGCTCGGGATCGGCCGACTGGGCACCGGTGATCCGGATCAGGTTGTCGGCGATCAGCAGGCCGTCCTCGTAGTTGCCGCCGCTCGAGTTCGACTGCAGCACGACGGAAGCCGCCGCGGCGCCGTTGGCAGTGTCGCTCACTCCGTCGCCGGTGAGCACGATCTCGTTGCCGGCGATCGTCTGGTGGTCACCGAAAGCGAGGTGGATACCGACGTTCTGGAAAGCCTCGTCGGGGTTGCCGGCGGCGAGCGCATTCGAGTCGGCGGGGATTTCGATCCGGTTGCCCACGATCGAGAAACCGTCGAAGTCGTGCGCCGTCCCCCCGGCGCCTCCCGCGTAGAAGAGCCCGAACGTCCATTCGAAGCCACGTACGTCGAGATTCGAAATCGTCCAGCCGTGGTAGGTCGTCCCCCAGGCGTAGAGGAACGCCTCGTAGTAGACGTCGGGCAGCTCGCCGGGGCCCTGGATGATGGCGCTGCCGAGCGATGCGGCGGTGATCGTGATGTCCGCCACGCCGCCCGGCATCAGAATGCCGTAGTCGGCGGCGACCCAGTCGGCCTCGGCGAACGGCTCGGTCCAGTCGAAGGTGCCGGCGAGGCGCACGGTGGTGCCGGCGCCGAGCGACACGGCGGCCGCGATCCCCTCCTGAATGCGGGTGAAGTCGTTGTCGGTGTCGCCGGGCACGTCGCCCGACAGGTCGACCGATTCGACCAGGACGGTGACGCCGTCGGACTCCCGGACGGTCCGCCAGCCGCGGCCCGCGGCGCGCGGCGCGGCGAATTCGAGGCGCGGCGAGTCGCGCTCCAGGCGGACCGGGTCTCCCGCGGACCAGGCGCTGACTTCGATCGATGCGGCCAGGGCCGGAACGGCGACGACGACGGCGAGCAGCGCCGCCGCCTGGGCGCGCCAGTGCGGGCTGCGGGTACGACGGACTCGGACTTCGGACATCTCGACCTCCCTGGAGAACGACTCGGACGGTCGCCCGGGACGCCGACCCGTCGACTGTGGAATCGGCCTTCGCCGCTCCCCACGACCTCACGAGCCGGCGCGTCCGGACGGACTGGGTTCAACGACGCACGACGCTGCCACGATTCGGCGACTCTCAGCCCACCCTCGCGGGCAGTCGGCTGAAACCTCCTGGCATGGCCGCGGCGCGCCTTCGAGCCGCATTGTCTCCCGCTGTCGCGTCAGAATCTGGCAAAA
>CAYYIK010000028.1:4876-35004 GCA_964471955.1 uncultured Thermoanaerobaculia bacterium
GCGGCGCGCCTTCGAGCCGCATTGTCTCCCGCTGTCGCGTCAGAATCTGGCAAAAACGCCCGGCGTTCGAGTTTCGGGGACAGGCACCGAAACCCGAGAATCAGGGACAGGCACCCTTCGGGGACAGGGGCGAAAACCCCCGACGACGGGGAATCCGCGCCTGTCCCGAGGTTTCCGTGCCTGTCCCCGAAACCGGGGTTTGCGTGCCTGTCCCCGAAACTTTCGCCGAGACTGGCGGGGCGGGCGGGTCAGCGGACGAGGGCGTGGAAGTAGAGGTCGAAGCCGCAGGTGTCGGCGCTGCTGACGAAGCGGCCGCGCATGACCCGGTCGTCCCACTCCTCGCGCGTCCAGTCGACGTTCTCGACCCCCGGCTGCAGCTCCTCGCCGACGCCCAGGCAGAGGGCGGTGCGCAGTTCGCCGTCCTGGTTGCCGAGCACCAGCAGGGCACCGCGCACGCCGGCCGCTTCCATCGCGGCGCGCGTGCTCTCCGGATCGGGATCGCTGTTCCACTCCACCTCGCGATCGGTGAGCAGGATCGTGCTGAGCGGCGCCGTGCCGTCGTCCCACTCGCGCACCCGGGCGAAGCCGACGCCGGCCGCCGTCTCACCGGCGGTCACCGTGCCGCGGGCGCGGTCGGCGTCGAGCGGCAGGCCGAGGCGGATGATCGACTTGAACGGGCCGCTGAAGCCCCACTGCGTCCCCTGGTAGAAGAAGACCGAGCCGACGATGCGGTCGTTAGTCCACTCCTCCTTGGTCCAGCGCACGCGGCCCGGGATGGCGCGCTGCATCCCCTCGGGCCCGATCAGCTCGCGGCCGCGGAAATCGCCGGTGCCGTCGTTGAGCTCGAGCCAGAGCGCCTTGAGCCGCCCGGCCTTCCCCTCGGCGCGCAGCCGCTCGAGGTCGTGCGCCGCCGTCGGCTCGAGTTCGCGGTCCGACAGCACGACGACCGTGTAGTGGTCCTCGGGCGCCGGTCCCTCCTCGACCAGATAGGCGTAAGCGAAGAGGAGCTCGAAGCCCTGGCGATCGACCGAACCGGTGACGATCGCCTGCCCGTGGTCCATCGATTCGTCGATCGCCCCCGCCCGTGCCGGTGCTCCACTGCCGAGGGCCGCCACCAGCGCCGTGACCGCCACCGCTCCCGCCAGACTCCAGGTTCGCATCGCCCGCCTCCTCTTCCGGAATGGTCTCGAGTCTAGAACGGACCGTGCCGAAGTGCGGCACCCGGCCGGCGGGCGAAGGGGGAAGGGGGCGCGGCGGCCGGCAGGAACTCGAACTCGATCGGGCCGGCATCGGTCGTCAGGACGACACCCCGAAGCGGCGTTGGGAGTGAGACGGCGTCCCGACCCCGGAGGGTGAGACGCAGGCGGTGTGACCGAGGAGCCAACCCAACCAGCCGCCGCGCGTGCGGAACTTCCCGGCCATGTTCCGTCCGGGCCGGCCCGCGGGCCCCGTCCCGGCGGGCGGGGGCGGAAGTTGAAAGGGTAGGGTCTTGCGGCTACGCTTCGCCTTCGATCCTGCAGCAGACCCCGAACCCGCCCGGCCGCGGCCGGAGGGAGGAGACCGCGATGGCCCGCACCCCCCTGTTCCGCTATCTGCGCCGGGCGCTCGACCTGGCGCGGGTGGCCAACGCCGCCGGCCGGCCGACGGCCGAGATTCTCGACTTCGAGCGCTCGGCGGCGCGCTGGAACCGCCGCGACCTGCTCGCCACCTCGGCGGTGGCCGGCGCCGGGCTGGCGCTCGGCTGCGGTCGTTTCGGGGCGAAGCAGGCCGCCGCCCCGGCGCCGGCCGGCCGCGAAACCGACGACGTGGTGGTGGTCGGCGCCGGCATCGCCGGCCTGACCTGCGCCTACCGGCTGATGCAGGCCGGCGTCGGCGTACGGCTCTACGAGGGGCAGAAGCGGGTCGGCGGCCGCATGTGGTCGCTGCGCGGCCACTTCCCCGAGGACCTCGTCTGCGAGCTGGGCGGCGAGCTGGTCGACACCGGGCACGAGACCATCCACGCCCTGTGCGGCGAGATGGGCATCGAGCTCGACGATTTCGAGCAGGACGACCCGAAAGTCTCGCGCGACCTCTGGTACTTCGGCGGCCGGCGCATCTCCGACGCCGAGGTGGTCGAGGCCTTCCGCCCGATCGCCGCGAAGATGGACGAGGCCTGGGAGGGGATCACCGGCGACTACATCACCTACTCGGATCCGGCCGGCGGCGCGGCGATCGACCGCCTGACGATGGCCGAGTGGCTGCGCGCGGCGGGCGCCGAGGGCTGGTTCTACGATCTGCTCGACGTCGGCTACACGACCGAATACGGCCTCGAGATCGCCGAGCAGTCGCCGTGGAACCTGCTGATGCTCATCGACACCAACCCGGACCCGTTCCGCATCTTCGGCGACAGCGACGAGCGCTTTCACCTGCGCGGCGGCAACGACCTGCTGCCGACCCGGCTGGCCGAGAAGCTCGGCGAGCGGATCACGACCGAGCGCCGTCTGGTGCGCCTCGCCGGCACGACCTCGGGCGGCTACCGGCTGACCTTCGACAAGGCCGGCGGCAGCGAGGAGATCACCGCCGCGCGGGTCGTGCTCACCCTCCCCTTCACCCTGCTGCGCGAGGTCGAACTCGACCTCGATCTGCCGGCGGTCAAGCGCAAGGCGATCGACGAGCTCGGCTACGGCACCAACGCCAAGCTGATGGTGGGCTTCTCCGAGCGGCTCTGGCGCACCCAGGGGGGCTCGAACGGCAGCGTGCTCTCCGACCTGCCCTTCCAGCTGACCTGGGAGTCGACCCGCCTGCAGCCGGGCAAGGCCGGCATCCTGGTCGGCTACACCGGCGGCCGGCGCGGCGTCGAGATCGGCGCCGGCACCCCCGAGCAGCAGTCCGAACGGCTCTGCCAGGACCTCGAGCGGGTCTTCCCCGGCATCGCCGCGCTGCGCATCGGCGAAGCGCTCTTCCACTGGCCGACCTACCCGTGGATGAAGGGGAGCTACGCCTGTTACCGGCCCGGACAGTGGACGACGATCTGCGGCGCCGAGGGGGAGCGGGTAGGCAACCTCCACTTCGCCGGCGAGCACACCTCGCTCGACTTTCAGGGCTACATGGAGGGGGGCGCCGAGTCGGGGGCGCGCGCGGCGCGCGAGATCCTCGTCGATCTCGGCCTCGCCGCCCCCGAGGCGGCGGAGCCGGAAGGCGAGGCCGAACCCGAGGCCGCGGCGGCCACCTTCGGGCGCCGCGAGCTGCTCACGGCGCTCGGCTGAGGCGGCGCGATGGGGCTCAAGGACGTCCTGGTCCGTCTCAAGCTGGTCGAAGGCGTGGCGCCCTCGGCGGCGCCGGGCGGCGGCGATCCGCCCGAGCTCGCCGCTCTGCTCGAGCGGCTGCCGCCACCGGCGCCGGTCGACGAGCAGCGCCTGGCGCGCGCCGCCGCGCCGGCCGCCTCCGCGGGCGCGCCGGCCGGCCCGCCGGCCGATCCGCTGCTCGACATCCCCGAGTTCGAGGCGATCTACCGCGCCGCCGGCATCGCCGCCCCGGCGCACGGCTTCACCGCCTTCAAGGTGCTCGAGATGCTGGCCAGCCCCGAGCTCGCCCAGCTCGACGGCGCCGCCCGGGCCGCGGCACTGGCGGCCTTCCTCAAGATCAATCCGGCCGGCGCGGTGCCGATCGCCGACGTGATCGAGGACGCCGTGCGCCGCGACCAGGCGCTCGACCAGTTCGAGCGCTTCCTGCAGAGCAAGCTCGCCGAGCGCTCGCAGGCGGCCGACCGCGAAAACGCGGCGCTGCAGGCCGAGATCGACGAGCTGGTGCGCCGCAATCGGGAGAAGATGGACGCCAACCGGCGCGGCGTCGATGCCGCCCGCGAGCATTTCGAACAGTGGCGTCGCGGCAAGGCCGTCGAGGAGCGGCGGCTGGCCGAGGCGGTCGCCCCGTTCGTCGACGGCAATCCGATTTCCACCGCAGGCTGAAGGGGTACCCGACGATGTTCAAGCGTCTGATGCGCGTGCTCAAGAGCTGGATGGGCTTTTTCATCTCCTTCGCCGAGGACCCGGAGGTCATGCTCCAGGAGTCGATCGAGGAGATGCGCAACACCCTGCCGCGCCTCAACCAGATCCTCGTCACCACGCGCGCCACGGTGATCCGGCTCGAGGAGGAGCGCGACGCCCTGGTGCGCAAGGAGAAGTCGCTGATCGCCTCGATCCAGACCGCCCTCAAGGAGGGCAGCGCCGAGGCGCGCAAGATCGCCGAGGCCGACGCCATGACGCTGCAGCAGGTGCGCCAGGATCTCGCCGCGACGCGCGAGCAGCTCGAGGCGGCGGGCAGCGCCTTCGAGAACGCGCAGCTCTCGGTGGCCGACATCAAGGAGAAGCTGCGCGCGAAGATCGAGCAGGCGCGGCGCGCCATCGCCGAGTCGAAGAAGGCCGAGGTGATGAAGTCGGCGGCGGCCGCCCTCACCGAGCTCGACACCTACGGCACCGCCGCCACCGCCGACAAGTACCTCGAGCAGATCCAGCAGAAGGTGGCCGAGTCGAAGGCCGCCGTCGAGGTCGCCACCGGCGGACTCGACACCGAGCGGATCCAGCTCGAGCGCAAGTCGCGCCAGCTGCAGGCGGCGTCGATCCTCACCGAGTTCGAGGTCGAGATGGGGCTCAAGGCGCCCGACACGGTGCGCGAGGCGGCCCCCTTCCCCGAGGCCGCGCCGACGGCGACGCAGGCGACGCCGCAGGCCGAGCCGCAGAAGGGTTCCTGACCGCGGGTGGGATTCCTCGACCGCCATCCGGTCCTGCGCAAGTCGATCGCCAACCAGTACCAGGCGATCCTCGCCGCCGGCGCGGTCGGCTTCTCGCTTCTGCTCGCCAATCCGCTGCCGCTGCTGCTGCTGCTCGGCGGCGAGCTGATGGCCTTCCCGTTCGTCTTCGAGCGGCTGCGCCGGCGCATGGAGATCGAGAAGAAGCACGCCGAGCGGCGCGCCGTCGAGATGAGCCGCGACGAGCGTCTGCGCACCCTGTCACGGGGTGCGCGCGCCCGCCTCGATCGCCTCACCTCCCTGTGCGATCGCATCCAGGAGAACTACCGGGGCCTGTCGCCCGCGTCGCAGGACCTGCTCGCCGACCAGCGCGCCAAGTTCGACTCGATCGTCGACGCTTTCCTCAAGCGGCTGTGGATCGCCGAACGCTACACGGAGATGGACGGCGCCATCGACCGCGCGGTGCTCGCGCGCGAGATCGCCGAGCTCGAGCGGGCGCGCGAGCAGGAGACCCTGGCACCGCGGGTGCTCGAGGCGCTGGAGAAGAATCTCGAGATCAAGCGCCAGCTGCGCGACGCGCTGGAGCGCAACGAGGCGAGCCGCATCGCGCTGGGTGCCGAACTGGACTCGCTCGAGTCGCTGCTCCAGCTGCTGCTGCAGAAGTCCGTGGCGGCCACCGACGCGGTCGCCTTCGGGCACGAGATCGACGACGCCCTGGCGCAGGCCGAGGCCGACGCGGCGACGGTGCAGGAGCTCGAGCGCATGCTCGGCGCGCTGCCCGGCCAGGCCGCCCCGCGCGCCACGATCGCGCGCCTCGACGAGGCCGCGGCCGGGGCCATCGAGCGCGCCGGAGCGCGGACACGGCGACGGACCCGATGACCGATACCGCCAGGGAGACGCGCGCCGTGGACCCGTTCCTCGCCACTCTTCCCGCCTGGGCGCAGCGCCTCGCCCGCTCGATCCGCGCCAAGCAGGCCAACACCTTCGTGCTGCACGGCCAGCCGGCCGAGCTGGTGCCGCTGCGGCCGGGCGGCGGCGCGCCGCCGCAGTTCCTGCTGCTCGACGAGTTCCTCCCCCGGCACCTGCTCTCCGGCTGGCCTTCGGTGCTGACCTACAACCGCGCCGAGGGGATCGGTTTCGCCACGCCGGAGGCACGCGCCCACTTCCTCGCCCGCCTCGCCGCCTACGACGCCGTGCACGGCACGCGCTGGGCCGAGGGGTTGCCGCGCGACGCCGCCAACGCCTTCGCTCTGCTCGACTCGTACTTCCGTCACGCCGCGGCGCTCGCGCCGGCGCGGCCGGTGGCGCTGCTGCTGCCTTACGCCGAGACACTCGCCCCGGCCGGCGAGGGGTCGAGCCGCAGTCCCGAGGACCGCGCCGTGCTCGTTTACCTGCGCAAGTGGGCCCGCGATCCGGTGCTGCTGGCCAAGAACATCGTCGTCGTGCTGGTCACCGAGAGCCTCGCCGACCTCGACCCGCAGCTGGTGCGCGCCGCTTCGACCCGCGAGATCGAGATCCCGCGCCCCGACGCGGCGGAGCGGCGCGAGTTCCTCGACCATCTGCGCCCCGCCGACTGGTACGCCCGCACGCCCGAGCTCGACGCGGCGCGCCTCGCCCGCCTCGCCGCGGGGATGACCCGCGGCCAGCTCGCGCAGCTGGCCGACGGCGCCGACGCCGACGGCGAGCCGCTCTCGATCGGACGGGTGCGGACGTTCAAGAAGGAGGTGCTCGAGAGCGAAGGGCTGGGGCTGATCGAGTACCTCGAGCCGAAGTACGGCCTCGACATGGTCGCCGGCATGGGGCCGGTCAAGGACCGGCTGCGCCGCGCCACGCGCGCCATCGCGCGCGGCAACCCCTCGGCGGTGCCGATGGGCTACCTGGTCTGCGGCCCGGTGGGCAGCGCCAAGACCTTCCTGGTCGAGTGCTTCGCCCACGACCTCGGCTTCCCGATGGTCAAGCTCAAGAACTTCCGGTCGATGTGGGTCGGCTCGACCGAGGCGAACCTCGAACGGATCCTCAAGATCCTCGCCTCGCTCACCCCCGTCGGGGTGATGATCGACGAGGCCGACGCGGCGCTCGGCAACCGCGAGCAGTCGGGCGACTCGGGCACCCAGGCGCGCGTCTTCGCCTCGATCGCCTCGTTCATGGCCGACACCCGCAATCGCGGCCGGGTGCTCTGGTTCCTGATCACCGCCCGCCCCGACCTTCTGCCGGTCGACCTCAAACGCCAGGGGCGGGCCGAGGAGCACATCCCGCTCTTCTACCCGGAGACGGTCGATGAGGTCGACGAGATCTACCGCGTGATGAAGCGGAAGCTGAAGATCTCGACCCCCGTCGACTCGCTGATCGGCATCGTGCCGGCCGAGCAGCTGCTCGGCCTGTCCGGTTCGGATCTCGAGGCGATCCTGGTGCGCTCGATCCTCGAGGCCGAGGCCGCCGGGCGCTCGGAGGTCGCGCCGGAGGACCTCGGGCGCTCCTTCGCCGACTTCCTGCCGGCGACTTCGGCGAAGGAGCGCGAGCTGCAGATCCTCGCGGCGGTGCTCGAGTGCACCAGCCGCGAGCTGCTGCCGCCGAAGTTTCGCGACCTCGACCGCGGCGACCTCGCCGCCCGCATCGCCGCCCTCAAGCGCGAACTGCGCAGCGCCTGAGAGCCCGCCCGCCGGGGTGGTTCCCGGCCCGCCCGACGCTCCGATACTGGGCGTTGGCCCCGCCGCGGCGGCGCGCCGCGGCGCAGCGACCCGGAGGAGGTTCCCATGCATCGTCCGGTACTTCGCATCTGTGCCGTCGCCGTCTCCCTGCTGCTCGCCGGCGCCCTCGGCGCCGCAGCCGCGGAAGGCTTCTGCGCCGGCGCCGCCGACAGCGTCCTCGCCGAGCCCGCCGGCTCGACCCGCTGCCTGCCCGGCGCCAATCCGCTCGACCGGGTGCCGCTGGCAGCCGCCCCGCTCGGTCCGGCGCTCTCCTGGATCGTCGACCTGCGTGCCTCCCCGGACCAGGTCTCGACCGCACCGGTGGGCACCCTCACCCTGACGCCGGTCGGCACGATCACCGCAGGCATCAACCTCTACGCCACCGACTTCGACAACCGCGCCCGGACGCTCTACGCCATCGATGACGCCGGCGAAACCCTGGGCACCGTCGACCTGACGACCGGGGCCTACACGGCCGCCGGGGCGCTGACCGGCGTCCCCGCCGGCCACACGGTCACCGGCATGAAGTTCGATCCGCTCGACTCGGACAAGGCGTTCGTCGTCACCACCAGCGGCACGGCCAGCGAACTCCACCGCCTCGATCCGGTGGCGCGCACCCTCACGCTGGTCGGCCCGATCACCGGCTCGGCGCTCGCCATCGACCTGGCGATCGCCAACGACGGGACGATCTACGTCCACGACATCGGCATCGACTCCATCCTCACCGCCGACCGCACCACCGGCGCCGGCACTCTGGTCGGACCGACCGGAGTCAACACCAACTTCGCCCAGGGGATGGACTTCGACGCCTCGACCGGGACGCTCTATGCCTGGCTCTACCTGGGCGCCGGGGTCAACAACCTGTCGACCATCGATCTCGGGACCGGCGCGGCGAGCCTGGTGGTCAACGGCAACAACACGGAGATCGAAGGGTCGATCCAGGTGCCCGTCCCCTTCATCTTCCTCGACGGCTTCGAAAGCGGCGACACCGGCCGCTGGTCGGCCGCCGTCGCCCTCTGACGGGGAGAGGGGCGGGCGCTCCTCCCGCACGGGGCCGCCGCCACAGACTGCGGACTGTCCGGCGGCCCCACTTCCTGATTCCACAGCGATAGACTCCGCCGCATCCCATCGCGGTTCCGGAGGAGTCCGTCATGCGCCCGACCGTTGCGCGGCTGTTCGTCGCGCCCGCCCCCCTGCTCGCCGTCCTGCTCGCCTTCGCCGCGACCGCCGCGCCGGGGCAGAACCTCGCCACCAATCCGGACTTCCACACCAGCGTCACCGGCTGGACCTCGGGGCCCGGCCTCGCGCCGCTGTGGACCGACTTGAGCGACGCCGGCGGCTGCGCCGAGTCGGGCATGGCGCTGGTGGTCGCCGAGCAGACGCAGGCGGGCTACAACGCGAGCCTGCGCCAGTGCATTGCGCTGACCGGGCAGACCGCCCTGCGTGCCGACGTGCGTTACATGAGTGACGGCGAGTTCCGGCTGTTCTTCGACTTCTGGACAACGACCAACTGCGCCGCTGGCGGGCTCGGCTTCGAGTCGGTCACCAGGCCGGCCAGCCCGGCAACCTGGGCCGTGGCGAAGCTCTCGGCCGCGGTGCCCGACTCCGCCAACGCCGTGCAGCTGCGCCTGGTCGCCAGCGACTCCCAGCCGCACAGCCTCAAGGTCGACGCCGTCTACCTCGGAAGGTCGCCGCTGATCTTCCGCGACGGCTTCGACGGCAACGCCGCGGGCGAGACGGCGCCCTGCCGCTGGACCACGCCGTAGCACCCGCGCGGCGCGCATTCCTGTCCGAATCCGGCCAGTCGGCACCCCGGCCGCCCGCGTAGCCTCCCCTCGAACCGCCGCCCGCGGGCGGCCCGAGCCGAAGGGAGCTTCGTCATGAGTGGATTCCGCGTGATCGCGATGTCCGAGAAGGTGGCCGAGCACGTGCGCACGACCGGCAAGAGCCCGGGCTACGGCCACCCGGCGCACACCGAGACGGCCGACGGCCCGTGGCCCTGCCGCGTCTGCCTGGCGCGCCGCGAGCCGCAAGGCGAGCAGCGAATCCTCTTCACCTACGACCCGTTCCACGGCCTCGAAGAGCTGCCGCTGCCCGGCCCGGTCTTCGTTCACGCCGAGCGCTGCGAACGTTTCACCGGCGACAACCGCTTCCCCGATGACCTGCGCCGCGCGCCGCTGACCTTCAACGCCTACGGCAAGGGGCGCCGTCTGGTGGCGCAGGAGTACGTCGAAGGGGGCGTCGTCGAGCCGGTGATCGAAGCCCTCCTCGCCCGCCCCGACGTCGCCTACCTCCACCTGCGCCACACCCGCGCCGGCTGCTACCTCGCCCGCATCGAACGCGCCGCCTGACCCCCCTCCCCCGGGGACACACAAAAGGGACACACAAAAGGGACACACAAAACGGCTCGAAGAAGGGCTGTGCTCCGTGACGGGGGTCGCCCGCCGGCTCGCCCCCCTGGGATTTCCCGCCGGACCCCGCGCGGCCGCGCGGCCGTTCGACGCCGTTCAGGCGGCGACCGGCCGCCGCGCTACGATGCCGCGGTCGCGGAGGAATCGGATGCGATCGCTCGCTACTGGTCGTCGCTGTCTGGGTGTTGCCGCGCTGGTAACCGCGCTCGCCGGCCCCGGCGGGCCAGCCGTCGCCGCCGAATCGCGCGCCGGAGACGAGCTCCGCCGCGAGTTCGACGCGCTGGGGCAGGAGCAGGCCGCTCTCGAGCTCGCGCTGGCCGCCGCGGCGCGGCGGGTGCCGGTCGAGCCCGAAACCGCGGCGCTCGAGACACGCCTCCGGCGCTTCGCCGAGGTCGCCGGCGTCGAGGTCGACTTCCGCCCCCTCGCGGACGCCGAGACCCCCGCGCTCCGGGACGGCTCGCCCGGGCCGTTGCGGCTCGATCGCGTCGAGCTCGCGGGCCGCGGCGAGCTGGCGCGCCTGGCGGCCCTGCTGTCGCACATCGAAGTCGGAGTCTCGCGCCTCCTCGACCTCGAGCAGCTCGAAGTCACCCGCGAGAGCGGTCTCCCGCGCTTCGTGGCGCGACTGCTCTGCCCGACTTGGGCGGCAGGATCGGCTCCCGCCGCGACGCCCGCGGGCGACGCGCGCGCGCTGGTCGCCGCACGGCGCGTCGAGGTCGAGCGGCTGCGCCAGCGGGTCGCCGCGCTCGACTCCTGGACCGCGCGCGCCGCCGATGGACGCCTCGCCGCCGCCGCCGACCTGCTCGACGCGCTCGGCAAGCTCGACCGGGCCGAAGTCACCGCGCTGCGCATCGGCGAACGGATCGAGCTCGCCGGCGCCACCCTCGGCGTGGCCGCCCGCGCAGCACTCGCCGGGACGATCGAAAGCGCCGGCTTCGCAGTCACCGCCGCCGCGGCGCCCGCCGCCGGCGCCTGCCGCCCGTTCCACTTCGCCCTCGCACCGCCGGCGCGCGCCTCCCGCTGGTTCCCGCCCGCCGCGCGCGCCATCGACCCGGACCCCGGGGCCATCGCGCGGTGCGCCACCGAGCCCCGCCCGCCCGCCCGGCCGCGCGCCGCAAGCGGCGACTCCGGGCGCCCCGACGCCTTCACGCTGCGCGCCCGCGGCCTCGCCCTGGCCGACCTCTTCCGCCTGCTCCACGAGGCGACCGGCGAGGGCTTCGCCGTCGCCGCCGAGATCCGCGGCGAGGTCGACGTCGATTTCGACGACATCACGCCGGCCGAGGCTCTTGCCGCGCTGGCGCCGCTCGGGCTCGCGGTGAGCGAGGGACCGATCCGCCTGGTGACCGACGGCCTCCCGATCGCGCCGCGCGCCGACGCCTGGGCCGGCGAGCCGGCGAGTTTCGCCTTCGCCCGACTGCCGGTGAGCGCGCTGCTCTGCCTGGTGCGCGAGGCCTTCGGCCTCGAGTCGCGCCTGCCGCCCGATCTCGACGCCAGGATCACCCTCTTCGTCCGCGATCAGCCCTGGGACCTGCTGCTGGTGCGCGCCCTCGAATCCGCCGGCCTCGCCTGGACGCTGGTCGACAACGTCGCCCACGTCGCGCCGCCGGAGCGGCTGGCAGCGGGCACCGCCGGCACCTGGCTCCCCGCCTGCGAGGCCGCGTCCGCAGCCGACACCGACCTCGAACGGCCACTTGCCTCGGAAACCCTCGACCTCACCGACCTCGAACCCGGCGACCTGCGTCTCGCAGCGCTCTTCCATCGGCCCGGCGGCGAGCGCCAGGCGTGGGCCTACGGACCCTTCGGCCGCGTCTTCCCGCTCGCCGTGGGCGCCCCCCTCCACCGCGCGCAGGTGGCCGCGATCGCCTCCGACGCCGTCCTGTTCGGGAACGACGACGGCAGCACCACCCGCCTCGACCTCGACCGCTGAAGCGCCCCCGGGCCGAAGCGCGCGCCGCTCGCCCCGGGGAATCACCGGACCCACGGAGCCCGGGTATCGGCCGGGCCCTCCCTCGCCGCTTCGGATTCGGTCCGTGACACTCCGCCCCCGACCCGAGTCCAACTCACTCCCAAAGTCGACCGTCGTCCTCCCCTCTCCAGCAGCTGCCAACTGCGACCAGCCTCGACCTCGCCGAGAACGTCCCCGTTGCTCCACGAAATCGGACAGCTGCTTCGCGGGATCCACCGCAACCAGGCGGCGAAGGCCCAGAGAATCGAGCAGGAGGCGTGGCAGATCCTGCGATGGAGAAAGTTGCGCTAGCCTCGTCCCGGTTGTCCGCGTGAGGACCTGTTGGCGTGAGAGACGGGCCTCTCGAAGTGGGCTCGGCGCCCAGGACAGGGTCGGGCGTCGCGGTCACCAGCGATGGCCTGTGCAACGCCCGAGCCCAGTGACTCGGCTCTCCATGCGAAGGGGGCCTGTTTCCGTGTCGTCCATAGACGAAATCATCGCGCAGGCCGGCAAGGCCGGGCTCTTCTCGTCACGCCGACCGCTGAAAGGCTGCACCACGTCCGAGATTCGGTCTCTCGAGCGCAGGTACGGCGTCTCGTTTCCCTCTGACTATCGGAGATTCCTGGAGCTCGCCGGTCATGGATCTGGGTTTCTCTTCCGATGGGATCACTTTTCCGTAGCCCTGGCGCAGGTCACCAGCCTGACCGAACAGGAGCAGGCGCGCCTCCGCGAAGCCGGCTCACCACCGCTCCCAGAAGATGCCTTCATCATCTGCGGTCGGCTCTCCGAACAGTTCGAGTTCATTCGCACCGAGAAGGGAGACGCCTCGCCAGTCTGGTACTACGCGGAATGGGAACCTGCCCCTGTCGTTGAGTACTCCTCCGTCACGGAGTGGCTGGCCGCAAATCTCAGGGGCGCGCTCGAAGCACAAGAATCGGGGTATTTCGCCAGGCATCCCGAGGGCTGCGAACCCTGAGCTGGCGGCGGCTCGCAGCCAATCTGGCGCGTCGCTCGGCTTCGATCAGGCCTCCGGCTGTCAAGCGGCGCAGTCTTCCTGAGCGGCGCCTCTCAGGTGCCGCCACCCAGGTGCCGCCACCCAGGTGCCAGCCGATTCCCAACTCACTGAGAACAGAGTGTTTGCGAATCGGCTGGCACCTCTCGGGCGGGTCGGGCGGCGGCGGCGCGCGTGAAGGCTTCTGAAAGGATAGGGACATGTCGACGGCCCCCCCATCCGAGTTCCCCGGAGACGACGGCACGACCGAGCTCTTCTTCGAGGGCGGCTCGATCCGCACCGAAGATCGCGATGACAGGTATCTCTTGCACATTAACGAGGTGGCGCTGCTGGATCTGCTCGACCCGGAGGAGCGGGACGGGATTGCCGGGATGAGGACGCTTTCGTTCGCTTCGCGCGGGGAGCGCACGGAGTACATGCGCGAGAGAGGATGGCTGCGTGCGCGCTAGCTCGCTCATCGCTCCTTGCGCTCGCGTGTGCGCCGGCCGGGCGTACCCGGACGGCGGGCGGCGCGGCACGGCGTGGCGCTGTCGATTCTCTTCTCTCCCGGGCTGCGGAGTCCACCAGGAGGCCCGCTTCGAGCCGGCCGCGCTTCGAGGCCGGGGTGCGCTCGCTGAAGGCGACCCGGCATGCACGTAAAGATCGGTGAGGTCGAAGCTCTCTTCCGCTACCCGGTGAAGTCGATGCGCGGCGAGGCCGTCGAGACGGCCGCCCTGGGCTGGCACGGACTCGATGGCGACCGGCGTCTGGCCCTCCGCCGGGTCGGCGACCGCAGCGGTTTCCCCTGGCTGACCGCCGGAAGACTCCCGGAGCTGATTCTCTACACTCCGCGGCGAGGCGAGGGATCCGACGGCAGCGACCTGCCGTCGCACGTCCGTACACCGGAGGGGCAGGACCTGGCCGTTTTCGGTCCCGAGCTGGCGACGCGGATTGGCGACCGCTTCGGCTCACCGGTCGAGATGACCTACCTGAATCGCGGCATCTTCGACGAGGCCAGCGTTTCGCTGATCACCTCGGCAACCGTGACGGAGGCGGGCCGTCTCGCTGCGCGCCGCGTCGACGCTCGCAGATTCCGACCGAACATTCTGATGGCATCACCTCTGTCCATCCCCTTCGAGGAGGACGACTGGCTCCACGGCGTGCTCACCTTCGGAGAGGACGGCGAGGCTACGGCCATCGCCATCACGAATCGCGACGAGCGGTGCGCCATGGTCAACTTCGACCCCGACTCCGGGCGGACCGACAAGGAAGTACTGAAGTCGATCGTGCGAGCGAGAGACAACCGGCTCGGCGTCTACGGTACCGTCATCCGGCCAGGACGCCTTGCAGTCGGGCAGCCCGTCTTCTTCGAGGCCCCAGCCGGGCAGCGGCGCCAGGAGAGCTGACGTCCCGGGATGCACGCAGGCACCCGGAGGTACAACGAGGCTCAGACGACGAGCGACCAGGCCATCTGCGAGCTCCTCGCCGGGCAGATCGAGCGCGGTCTGCCGGATCGACGAGGAGGTCGACCGGATAGGCGCCCGGTCCGGGTGCACGGCTTTTTGTGTGTCCCTTTTGTGTGTCCCCCGGGGTTGGCGGGCGGTCAGTGGGGCACGGGCTCCGCGGCGCGGGCGGCGGCGAGTATGCCGGCGAGCGCCGCTTCGATCGCGCCGGGCTCGACCTCCTCGAGTTCGTAGCGCACGTCGGCGATCGGCTTGTCCGAGCGCAGCACGCGCCTCAGCTCGATCGGCGTCCCCTCGACGACGACGTCGGCCGGGGTGGTGGCGATGGTCGCTTCGAGCTCGCGCACCTGCTCCTCCCCGTAGCCCATCGCCGGCAGGATGCCGCGGGCGTTCGGGTACTTCTCGTAGGTCGAGAGGATCGAGCCGACGGCGTACGGGGCCGGGTCGACGATCTCGGCCGCCCCCGCCTGGCGCGCGGCGAGCAGCCCCGCGCCCCAGCTCATGCCGCCGTGGGTGAGGGTCGGGCCGTCCTCGACCACCAGCGCCCGTTTGCCGCGCACGAGCTCCGGCCGGTCGAGGGTGACGCGCGAGCGGCACTGCAGAACCCGGGCGCGCGGGTTGTTGCGCGCGCAGCTCGCGAGCACGGCGTCGACTTCGCCCGGCGAGGCCGAGTCGACCTTGTTGACGATCAGCAGATCGGCCATCACGAGGTTCGCTTCGCCCGGCCAGTAGCGCGTCTCGTGGCCGGCGCGATGCGGGTCGAGCAGTGTGATGTGGAGGTCGGGCTTCAAGAACGGCGTGTCGTTGTTGCCGCCGTCCCACAGAATCACGTCGGCCTCCTGCTCGGCGCGGCGCAGGATCGTCTCGTAGTCGACGCCGGCGTAGACGATGACGCCGTCGTCGATGTGCGGCTCGTACTCCTCGCGCTCCTCGATCGTGCAGCGGTGGCGGTCGAGGTCTTCGTAGCTCGCGAAGCGCTGGCTGACCTGCTCGGCGAGGTCGCCGTACGGCATCGGGTGGCGGATCGCCACCACGCGCAGGCCTTCGCGGCGCAGCAGACGGGCGGCGAAGCGCGTGGTCTGCGACTTGCCGACGCCGGTGCGCACGGCGGTGACCGCCACCACCGGCCTGGTCGAGGCGAGCATCGTCCGGGTCGCCGAGCAGAAGCCGAAGCTCGCGCCCCAGGCGACGACGCGGCTGGCGAGATGCATGAGCGCCTCGTGAGCGACGTCGGAGTAGGCGAACCAGACCTCGTCGATCCGCTCCTCGCGGACGATCGACTCGAGCTCGGACTCGGCGCGGATCGGAATGCCTTCGGGATAGAGGTCGCCGGCGAGCACGGGCGGATAGACGCGCCCGGCGATGTCCGGGATCTGCGCCGCCGTGAAAGCGACGACTTCGCGGCTCGGGTCCCCCCGGAACAGCACGTTGAAGTCGTGGAAGTCGCGGCCGGCCGCGCCCAGGATCACCACTCGCTTGCGTTCCATGGCATGCCTCCCGCCCGACCGGAGCGGCCGGGCCGCTGCAGGCCCACCGTAACGGCGAAGCGGCCCCCCGGCACCACCCGGCGGGTCGGGCCAGGGCGGCCCGAGCGCCGTCGTCGACCTCGCGCCCCTGAGCTCACCGCTACGGTTCATCTCCCGCACCTCATTGCATTACAATGCAGTCGGAGGCGAGCCATGGAAGAGACGATGGAGGAGCAACTGACGGTACGACTGCCGGAGGAGCTCGGGCGCGCTCTGCGAGCCGCAGCCGCGAGGACCCACCGCAAGAGCTCGGAGATCGTTCGTCTGGCCTTGCGCGACTATCTGGGCTTGAGCGGCGCGGAGGCCGGGCGCCCGGCGGATCGGGTACGCGGTCTGCTCGGCGCGCTCGACTCCGGAACGCCGGAGCTCGCCACGCGCAGCCGCGAGATCCTCCTGGAGTCGATCCGGCGTGGCGGGTGAGCTGCTGCTCGACACCGGCGCGCTGGTCTCGCTGCTCGACCGCAGTCAGGACCGCCACGAGGAGTTCGTGCGTTTCTACTCCGAGTGGAGCGCGCCGGTGGTGAGCACGGAGGCCGTCCTCACCGAGGCGACCCACCTGCTCGGGAGGGTTCCGGGCGGGCGGCGCGCCTGCCTCGACTTCTTCGTCTCCGGAGGTGCCGTCCTGGTGCCCGCGAGCCCGGCGTCGCTGCGCCGTTGCCGCGCGCTGGTCGAGCGCTACTCGGACCTGCCGATGGACTACGCCGACAGCACCCTCGTCGCGCTCGCCGAGGAGCTCGACACCGATCTCGTCCTGACCACCGACCAGCGCGACTTCTCCGTCTACCGGATCGGTCCCCGCCGCCGCTTCCGCATCGTCCCTGCATGACGGAGGTTGCGACTCGGACCGACAAAGCTCGTCGCGACGCTGCCTCCCTCTCAGGCCGTTCGGTCGACCGCTTCGGGTCTCCGGAGTCGAATCTCCTGCTCCAGCTCGATTCGTTGCCGGAACTGTTCCGTGGCCCGAAGCTCGATCGCACTCCGATCGTCGAATAGCGACCACGCGGGGCGCGGGTCGCGCTCTCCGCGTGGAAAGCCGACGCCATCCTCCGCCATGCGCCGCAACCAGGTCAGGCGCCGGCCGATCGGAGGATGGCTGTCGAACGGGGAAACCGTTTCCGCCGACAACGATTCGTCGATGGCGTCCAGAACGGCGTGCTCTCTCTCTTCCGAGCGCTCGCGCAGCGGCACCTCGTAGAGACCCTCGATCACAATGAACCGCTCGATCGCATCGGTGAGAACGGCCTCCGCGTGCGCGGCGAAACGGGCGTCGCGCTCAACCGCGCGCTCGAGAGCCGAGATGCAGACCTCCGCCCCGCACAGCTTCGCTGCAAATCGATCGGCCTGGAGCTCCTGGAATCTCGAAGCACCGAGGGAGAGGCGGCCGAACGCCGCCGCGAAGAGTGCGACGAACCACCAGGCCAGATTGAAGATTCCGGCGGCGCGCCGGCGGATCATCTCCGCGGCGAGCGACTCCAGTCGATCTCGCACTCGCACGGCGAAGTGTCCTCCCGCTCCCCAGTCGACGAGATGACCGTACTCGTGCGCGATGATGGCCCGAAGCTCCGAAACGTCGAGCGCGTCGAGAAGTCCGACGGCGAGCGCGAGAACCGTCGCGGACCGCTCGCCGCCCGGACCCGCCGGAATCCGCGCGACAGCGAACTCGCAGTCGGAATTCAGGAACACCCGTTCAATCCGCTTCACTCCCGCGGCGTCCGCCGTGGCGGCGAGAAGGCGCCGGAAGCCCTCCGCCGTTCCGAGATCCAGCTCGAATGGTTCCGGGGGAAGCTCCGGCTGTTGCCAGCGCCGCAGCGTTGTTCCGAATGCGAAGAGCGTCGCCAACGACGACGGCACGAGCCAGATGACCGCGAAGAGCGCGTTGCCGGAGCTGACCTCCAGAATCGCCGCTCCGATCGTCACGGTCGCTCCGAGCGAGAGCATCGCGGCAACCGGGAGTCCCGCCCAGAACAGACCCGCTCCGATCCGGACCAGTCGATCGTACTTCCGGCTCCATTCGGCACCGAGCGCAGCATCCGGCTCGGGTCCACCTCCTTCCCAGCGGACCAGCGCCTCGTCGACCTGTCGACCGAGCCGCGTACCGAAACTCCGTACGGTGATCAACAAGGCGAACCAGACCGCGAAGAGCGCCGCCAGCGGCAGAACGAGCAGCTGGAGCCAAAGTCTCGTCCATACGAAGGTCGTCTTCCTTTCGACGCTGCGCGGACGAACCGACTGCAGGTACCAGCGATTGGCCGCGGTCTCGAGCTCGGGCGCAAGTCCCGCCGCCCGCGCGCTCGCCAGTGCACGCCCGGCGAACTCCTTCTCCCCCTCGTCCGCGAGGACCCGGGCCACCACCCACCAGGTCAGTGGCTCCTCTGCACCCGTGCGAGCGAGGTTCTGCTGCGCCTCTTCGATTAGTGACCACCGGTTGCTCCTGGCGCCGATCCGGGCCCTCACGAGCTCCGCCTCGGGTGCCTGGAAGTTGCCTCGCCCGACTTTCGCGAGCCAGCCGGCCGCCTCCTCGAGCAGTTCGCTTCCGTCCGCACGCTCCGAGCTCGCTCGAGTGAGGTACGAAGCGAGCGAAACGATGTCGTCGACGCTGCCCTCCGAGCGCACCAGCTCGCGCCACTCGTCGACCGCCGACTCCTTCCAACCCAGGGCCAGCGTCTCACGGAGCCGGAGACGCCGGGCCGGCGAGAAGGACGGAACTCGCTGCTCGACCAGCCCGTACAGACGGGCGGCTCGCCGGTGTTCGCCTTCTCGGGCCGCGTTGTTGGCCCGAACGAAGTGCATGGCGACACTGACGTCGAGGCGCTGGAGCTCGAAGACGAGTTCCCGCTCCAACGCCTCGTCGTAGGCGGTCGGCTCCCAGAGACCGGGAAAAGAGGGCTCCGCGCCCAGGCAGAGCCCGGAGATGGCGAGCGCGAACGCGGCTCGCCAGCTTCGGGGACCTACGGACCGCAAGCGGGGGCCGTCACCGCGCCGGCAGGACGAGCTCCCAGCCGATTTCGATCAGGTTGGGGTCGGCGATGCGGTTCTTGTTGGCGTTCCAGATGTCGGGCCAGCGGCCGGCGCTGCCGAGGTGCCGGCGGGCGATGCCCGAGAGGGTGTCGCCGGAGACGACCTTGTAGACCTGCTGACCGGTGGCGAGGGATTCGCGGTGGACCTCGGCCGGACCGGTGCCGCCCAGGTACTTCTTGACCAGGTTGCGGTACTCGTTCGAACCCTTCAGCGAGCGGATCGCCGAGTCGACCATCTTGAGCAGCGTGTTGGCGCCGCGCCGCACGCCGACGTTGTAGGTCGACTGGGTCAGGTTGAACTCGACGATCTCGAGCCGGTTGCCGTACTCCTTGATCTCCTCCTGCGCGTACGGGTAGTCGTAGACGAAGCCGTCGAGCTTGCCCTCGGCCAGCAGGTCGAAGTAGCCGTCCTCGTACTTCTCGAGCCGGCCGTAGTTCGGAATCAGCTCCTTGACCGCCTCCTCGGCCGCCGGATCGTTGAAGATGCCGACCACCTTGCCGTCGAGGTCGCGGATCGAGCGGACGGCCGAGCCCCGGCGCACCACCAGGCAGAGCCCGTAGTCGTAGTAGGACTCCGACCAGGCGAGCCCGGAGATCGAGTCGTCCTCGGTGTAGCCCGAGATGATGACGTCGGCCTTGCCGGCGACCAGGCGTCCGGGCAGCTCCGAGTACTTGCCCGGCACGATGACCACGTCGTCGACGCCGATCTTCCGCGCGATCGCCCGGGCGATCATCCAGTCGAAGCCGTCGTAGCGGGCGCCGTTCTTGAAGAGCATCGGCGGCGTGCCGGGCTCGGCGGCGACGCGCAGCACGCCGGCGTCGATGACGCTCTGCAGCGAGTCGTCCTGCGCCCGCGCCGGACGGGCGACGGCCGGGGCGAGCGCGGCGAGGGCAAGGAGGGCGGGGAGCAGGCGGCGCGGAGTCATCGGATCACCTCGGGGAGGAAGCGCAGCGGAAGCCGAGGCTCGAGCTGCGGTCGCTGGGGTTCTTGGGGATGCGGTGGTAGACGCGGGCATCGGACAGCTCCCAGCTGTCCCAGCTGCCGCCCGCCGCGTAGCGCAGGTCCGGCTCCTCCTCGGAGGCGGTCGCCGTCCACTCGCTGACGTTGCCGGCCATGCCGAGGGCCCCCGAGGCGCTGCGATCGCGCGCGTAGCGCGGCTCGGTCACCGCCCAGGTGGGGATCTGCTTGTCGGCGCGCAGCTTGAGGTCGCGCTTGTCGCTGCCGAGGAGATTGACCGCGTCGGGATCGAGCGCCGGCCCGGTGGGGAAGGTACGTCCGTCGGTGCCGCGCGCCGCCTTCTCCCACTCGCTCGCCGTCGGCAGCCGGCCGCCGATCCAGCGGCAGTAGGCCGCCGCGTCGGCCCAGGTGACGAAGACTACCGGCAGATCGGGGTGGGCCTCGACGTAGGCCGCGTCGTCCCAGTACGAAGGCAGGTCGCGCGGCCCGCACGCGTCGCCGGCGGGACACTCGTCGAGGAAGCGGCCGTACATCGCGTTGGTCACCTCGGTGCGCTGGATGCGGAAGGCGGCGACGTCGAGGTCGACCTGGTCGGGCCCGGAGCGGAAGAGCCCGCCGCGGACCTCGACCCAGGCGCCGTCCGAGGCCGGTGCCTCGTCCCCGGGCCGCGGCGTCTCCCGGCGCTCGCCTTCCGGACGGTCGGCTGGACGATCGGCCGGACGATCCGCCACCGCCGCGGCCTTGCCGCGCAGCCGCGCCAGCAGCTCCGGCGGGCCGAACTTCCACACCGCGGTGGCGACCAGGCCGAGCCCGATCAGGAAGAGCAGCAGCTTGCCGAACGGCGTCAACTTCATCGTCGCGATCCTCCGGAGTCCTCGGCGAGCGAGTGGATTCGGACTCCTAGTGTAGCGGACCCGGGTCGCGCCGGGGTCCGGGCGCCGGCCGGCCGGTTCGCGGCTCGGTCCGCCGGTCGGCGGTCGGTCTCCGCGGCCTCGCCGCCCGGATCCGCGCCGGCCCGCCCCGCAGCAGAGTGTCGAACCCTGGCGAGAGGATAGGATGGGTGCCACGGATCGACAATGAAGGCTGCAGAGCCCAGGGAGAGATGGCCATGACGAAGTCCAGCAGTGCCCGGCGCGCGTTCGGATGGATCGCCCTGTCGCTGGGGGCGGCGCTGCCGCTCGGAGCGACGACCGTCGTGCCGCTCAGCGACGAGGCGCTGGTCGACTCGGCGCCGCTGGTCGTCGTCGCGCGGGTCGAGGGCAAGCTCCCGGCGCTCTCGGTGCGGCCGGCCACCGACTGGCTGCTCACTGTCGAGCGGGTGCTCAAGGGGGAGCTCCCGGCGGGCTCGATCGTGGTCCGCACGCCCGGCGGCAAGGGGGCCGACGGCGGCTGGATGCACGTCTTCGGCGCCCCCGCCTTCCGGCGTGCCGAGCGGGTGCTGCTCTTCCTGCGCCCCGACGGCGGCGAGCGCTTCGCGGTCGTCCACCTCGGCCAGGGCGCCTTCCACCTGGCGCGCGCCGGCGGGCGCGACTGGGCGGTGCGCGACCAGAGCGAAGTGGCCGGCCCGGCCCGCCGGCGCTCCGGTGGGGCCACCCGGCGGGTGCGCGAGGCCGAGCGCTTCGCCGCCTGGATCGAGGACCGCGCCGCCACCATCGCCCGCCCGCGCGACTACTGGTCCGCGCCGAACCGGCGCGGCCTGCGCGCCCTCACCCGCGCCTTCTCGCTGCTCAGCTCGGGCGGCGTCTACTTCCGCTGGTTCGAGTTCGACACCGGGCAGTCGGTGCCCTGGCAGAGCCACGGCAGGCAGCCCCACTTCGCCGACGGCGGCACGCGCGCGATTCAGCGCGCCATGGCCGGCTGGAACGGCGAGAAGCAGACGCCGATCGCCTTCTCCCTCGTCTCGACCGCCGGCCCGTCGGCCCCCTACGCGACGCGCGACCGCACCAACGTCGTCCTGTTCGAGGACCCGCACGGCGACATCGATCCGTTCGACTGCGAGCGCGGCGGCACGCTGGCGATCGGCGGCGTCAAGGGGCAGGGCAGCGCGCCCTTCGGCGGCCGCACCTACTACCGGATCACCGAGGCGGACGTGGTCGTCAACTCCGGCATCGAGTGCTCGATTGCCCGCTCGACCGACCGCCAGCGCTACCTCGAGGAGCTGCTGGCGCACGAGTTCGGGCACGCGCTCGGCATCGGCCACTCGAGCGAGAACGACTACGAGAGCAACCCGCGGCTGCGCGAGGCGCTGATGTACAAGTACCTGCGCCGCGATCCGGTGGGTGCCCGGCTGTGGGCCGACGACCAGGCCGCGGCGCGGTCCCTCTACAAGGCGGGCGGCGCGCCGCCGCCCTCGCCCGGCGGCTGTCCGGCCGACACTCTCTGCCTGCAGAACGGCCGCTTCCGCGTCACCGCGACCTGGGAGAACCAGTTCAACGGCAATTCGGGGACGGCGCGCGTGCCCCGCCGCAACCCGGCGCTGCCTGCGTCGTTCCACAACCTCTCGGGCTTCTTCTACTTCGACGACCCGAACAACATCGAGCTGATCGTCAAGGTGCTCGACTTCGGCGACGTGGTGAAGGTCTTCTACGGCCAGCTGACCAACCTGCGCTTCACCCTCACGGTCACCGACACCCTCCGGGCGCAGACGAAGACCTACCGCAACACCGCCGGCGACTGCGGGGGCTTCGACGACGCCGGCTTCCCGTCGGCCGCCGTGCGGACGATCTCGAAAGGGGTCACGGCCCACACCGGCGGCTCCGTCCAGGGCAGCTGCCGCGCCGACGCCGACACGCTCTGCCTGCACGGCAGCCGCTTCGCGGTCGAGATGAGCTGGCGCAACCAGTTCGACGGCAGCAGCGGCCGCGGCATCGCGACGCGGCTCTCCAACCTGACCGGCGCCTTCGGCTTCACCAACCCGGCCAATCTCGAGACGCTCGTCAAAGTGCTCGAGTTCCCCGACCGCTTCCTCGTCCTCTACGGGGCGCTGTCGAATCTCGAGTACACGCTCACGCTGCGCGACACCGTGACCGGGCGCACCGAGACCTACCAGAACCCGGCCGGCCGCTTCTGCGGTGGACTCGACGAATCGGCGTTCTGAGCCGGGCAGGAGACCGGGAAGATTCGGCGGGCGCGCGAACTGAATCCCGGCGTCGCCAGCTTCAGCCCGCGAACTAGTGGGCGGCCGGAGGCGCTCCGGCGTTCTCCCCTTCGAGCAGGGCGAAGGCGGCTTCGATCTCCGAGTGGCTGCCCACCAGGACGAGGTCGTCGCCCGCCTCGAGTCGGTAGTCGGCCGGCGGGTTGGTGCGCGACGCGTCGCCACGCACGACCGCGATGGCCGAGGCGCCCGTGCGGCGGCGCAGGTCGAGCTCGCCGAGGGAGCGGCCGGCGGCCGGGCTGGCCGGTTCGATGCGCGCCACTTCGGTGGTGCCCGCCGCCAGCGCGTCGAGCACCGCCGCCGACACCCCGGCGCCCGTCGCCGGCGCGCGCATCATCCGGTAGTCCTCGCCACGCAGCACGCGGATCTGGGCACGCACGACGTTGCGTGGCACACGGTAGGTGTCGAGCACCCGGGTGAAGATCTCGATCGAGCTCTCGAACTCCTCGGCGATCACTTCGTCGGCGCCGGCGGCGCGCAGCCCCTCGATCTCCGCGACCAGGCGCGTGCGCACCAGCAGATGGAGGCGGGGAGCCAGGGCGCGGGCGACCGCCAGCGTGCGGCGCGTCCCCTCGGGATCGGAGATGGCGAGCACCACCAGGCGCGCGCGCGGCACCCCCGCGGCGCGCAGGATCTCCGGCCGGGTGGCGTCACCGAAGAGGATCGGTTCACCGGCCAGCCTGCCGCGGGCGACGAGTTCGGCATCCGCCTCGATCACCTGGTAGGCGATGCGCGCCTCGGCGAGTACCCGCGCCAGGGTCCGGCCGCCGGTGCCGAAGCCGACGATCACCACATGGTCGGCGAGCTCGGCGGGCGGTGGCGCGCCCGAGAGGGTCGCCCGCCGGTCGAGCCAGCGGGCGAGCGGCGCCGGCAGGCGGTCGGCCAGCCAGGGCGCCGCGGCGAGCAGCCCCGGCGTGGCGAGCAGCGTCAGCGCCGCGGCGGCGATGACCACCGCGTGCAGGTCCGCGTCGAGCAGCCCGAGGCCGCGCGCCGCCGCCGCCACCACGAAGGAGAACTCGCCGATCTGCGCCAGCGCGAAGCCGACCAGAGCGGCGATGCGCGAGGTGAAGCCGACGGCGCGCACGGCGACCGCCGCGGTCGCCACCTTGATCGCCACCAGCGCGGCGACGAACGCGAGGATCTGCGGCCCGCGCGCCAGGGCGGCCGGCAGGTCGACCAGCATGCCGATCGAGACGAAGAAGACGCTGGCGAACAGGTCGCGGAACGGTTCGACGTCGGCCACCACCTGCGATCGGTAGTCGGATTCGGCCACCAGCAGGCCGGCCACGAAGGCGCCGAGGGCGAGCGAAAAACCGAGCTTCTCGGTCAGCAGCGCCAGCCCGAGGCAGGCAAAGAGCGCCCCGAACAGGAAGACCTCGCGCGCCCGCGTGCGCGCCACCCGCTCGAGCAGGTGGGGCAGCAGCCGGCGCGCCGCGGCGAAGGCGATTCCACCGACGAGCGCGGCGATCGCCAGACGGCGGAACTCGGCCAGCGGCTGGCCGCCGCGCGCGGCGAGCAGCGGCAGGGCGACCAGCATCGGCACCAGCATCACGTCCTGGAAGAGCAGGATGCCGAGCGCCGTGCGCCCCTGCGGCGACTCGAGCTCGCGCCGGTCGCGGTAGAGCTTGAGCACGATGGCGGTGCTCGAGGGGGCGGCGATGAAGCCGAGCACCAGCGCCACCGTCCAGGAGAGACCGGCGAGGCGCGCCGCCCCGGCGGCCAGGAGGAGCGTCGCGAAGGTCTGGATCGAACCGCCGACCCAGAAGGTGCGCGCCAGCTCCTTGAGCCGCGACAGCGACATCTCGAGGCCGATGGTGAACAGCAGGAAGACGACGCCGATCTCGGCCGAGACCTCGACCGCCACCGGGTCGGCGATCCACCCCAGCCCGGACGGCCCGATCAGCGCCCCGGTCACCAGCAGGCCGACGATCGGCGGCAGCCGCAGCCGGTGGCTGGCGAGCACCACGAGCACCGCGGCGCCGAGCAGGATCGTCGCCTGGAGCAGCAGCTCTTCGAGGACCGGAGAGGTCACGCTGGCGGCAGTCTAGCGCCCGGACCGGCCGCCGCGGACGGCGCCCTCGAGCGCCCGACGGGAGCTCCGGCAGATCGACCGACCGCCGCTGTCAGGGGCGGGGCCCGCCGGCCCACCGCGCGAGCTCGGCCACGCGCGGGCTCGCCGGATCGAGCTCGCCGACGAGCGCGAGCGCCGTCGCGGCCTCCTCGGCCGCCGGCTGGCCGGCGGCCGCGAGCGCCGCCGCCAGGTGATAGCGCGAATCGGCGACGCGCTGGTGGCGCGGCCCGACCTGGCCGAGGTAGAAGGCGACCGCTTCGCGATGCAACGGGATCGCCTCTTCCGGCCGGCCCGCGTGTCGCAGCAGCTCACCGAGGCGGTTGGCGGCCTCTGCGCCGTACTCGTGCCCTTCGCCGACGATCGCGATCAGCCGCGCCCGCGACTCGCGCAGGGTTCGCTCGGCCTCCTCGAGCCGCCCCTGCCGGGCCAGCTGCTGCCCCAGGTGGCCCGTGGTGATCCAGACGAACGGGTGTTCGGGGCCCAGCGCCGCGCGGAAGCGCTCGACCGCCTCGGCGAAGTAGCGCTCGGCCTCGGCGGGGCGGCCGCGCCCGGACGCGATCTGTCCGAGGCCGTGGATCGCCTTGCCGACCTCGAAGTGCTCGGGATCGATGGCGCGGAAGATCTCGAGCGCCTCGCGCGTCGCCGCCTCGGCCTCGTCCCAGCGCTGCTCCTGGTAGAGCAGCACGCCGAGCAGCTGCAGCGTCTGACCGGTCGAGGGGTGGCCGTCGCCCAACCGGCGCCGCCGGATCTCGAGCGCGCGCCGGTAGAGAGGCTCGGCTTCGCCCGGGCGACCGAGCGAGGCGTAGAGGGCGGCGCGGTCGAGGTAGCTCTGGGCGAGCGTGGGGTGGTCGGCGCCGAGCTGGCGCTCGAGCACCGCCTGGGCCGCGAGCATCCCGGGCTCGGCCTCGGGGTAGCGACCCGCCTGGTAGTCGATGACGGCGAGGTTGCGCAGGTGTATCGCGGTCAGCACATGCTCGTCGCCGAGGACTCTGCGGTACGCCTGCCAGGCCTCCTGCTCGAGCCGGCGCGCCTCGTCGAGCCGCTCGCGCCAGAAGGCGACCTGCGCCAGGTCGCTCCGCGCCCGGGCCGCCGCGAGATCGTCGGCGGCGAGCAGAGCGAGCCCCTCCTCGAGCCGCCGCGCCGCGTCGTCGAGCTGCCCCTGCGCGAGACGGACCGAGCCCAGAGTCGCCAGCGCCGCGCCGCGCTCGGCGGCGCCGCCGACTCCGCTCGCACGCAGTTCGAGCGCGCGCTCGGCGAGCCCTTCGGCGGTGCCGAGCCGGCCGAGGCTCTTCTCGAGCCGCGCCACGGTTTCGAGCAGCTCGGCCTGCATGCCCGGCTCGGCCGCCAGCTCCTGCGGCAGTCGGCGGCCGGCCTGGTCGAGCAGCTCGGCCGCGGTCACCGCGGCGCCGCCGGACTGCTCCGGGTCGGCGACTTCGAACAGGCCGACCAGGAACTCCTGGACCCGCTCGGCGCGGTGGGCGTTGGTGGCGGCCTCCTGCGCGCTGCGCCGGGCGAGCGCCGCCTGCCAGAGGGCGATCGCCAGAGCACCGAACAGGGCCACCAGCGCGAACGCCGCGACCGCCGTCGCCGCGCGGTGGCGGCCGAAGAACTTGCGCGCCCGGTAGCCCAGCGAGTCGCGCCGGGCGAGGATCGGGCGGCCCGCCAGGAAGCGCTCGAGGTCCTCGACGAACGCCTCGACCGACGAGTATCGGCGGGCCGGGTCGCGATGCAGTGCGGTCAGCAGGACGGTGTCGAGGTCGCCGGCGAGCTCGCGCGAACGCCGGCGGCGCTCGCGCGGATCGGTGTCGGCCGACGTCGTGAGTACCGACGTCGAGGGCGCCTCGACCGATTCGCGCTCGACCTGCGCGGCGAGCTCGGCGGCGCGCCGGCCCGTTCGCTCGTGGGGGAGCCGGCCGACCACCAGCTCGTAGGCGAGTACGCCGAGCGAATAGACGTCGGTGGCCGTCGAGACCGGTTCGCCCCGGATCTGTTCGGGCGCGGCGTAGGCCGGGGTGAGCACGCGCTGCTCGACGCGCGTCGCGTCGCCGGCGCCGGGGTCGTCGCCGGCGAGGATCTTGGCGATGCCGAAGTCGAGGAGCTTGACCCGGCCGTCGTGGGTGACCAGCAGATTCGACGGCTTGAGGTCCCGATGAACGACGAGCTGCCGGTGGGCGGCGGCGACCGCCCGCCCGGCCTCGACGACGAGGCCCAGTCGGCGCGCGATCGGCAGGGCGCGACGCTCGCACCAGGTGGTGATCGGCTCGCCGTCGACCCGCTCGAGCACGAGGTAGGGGCGGCCGTCCGGGGCGACGCCGCCGTCGAGCAGCCGGGCGATCGCCGGATGCTCGAGTCGTGCCAGGATCTGGCGCTCGCGGCGGAAGCGCGCCACCAGTTCGTCGCTGTCCATGCCGCGCTTGACCAGCTTGACCGCGACCTCCTGCTCGAACTGGCCGTCGGCGCGCCGCGCCCCCCAGACCTCCGCCATGCCGCCACGGCCGATCGGCTCGATGAGTTGCCAGGGGCCGAGCAGCGCGCCGGCGAGCGAGTCGCCCCCGCCCTCCGGTTCGAGCTCCTCGAGCACGCGCGCCGCTCCCGACGCGATCACCTGTTCGATCGCCAGCGACGCCGCGTCCTGGTCGGCGGCGAGCAGCTCGCGCACCTGGCGACCGGTCTCGGGCGACTCCCGTTCGAGCTCATCGAGCCGGCGCGCGCGTTCACCGGCCGGCAGCCCGGCGAGCTCCTCGAAGCGGGCGCGCACGCGGGCCCAGTCGGTGCGAACCTCGGCGCTCACGACCCGGTCGTCGCGACCGCGCCGCCGAGCTCGCGCAGCAGGAAGGCGCGGGCGGTGCGCCACTGGCGCTTGATGGTCCGCTCGGAGAGGCCGACCATCGGCGCGATCTCCTCGACCGTGAGGCCGGCGAAGAAACGCCACTCGACCAGCCGCTCGAGTTCGGGGTCGAGCTGGCCGAGCCGCTCGAGGGCGGTGTCGATGGCCAGCAGCTCCTCGATCGACGCCTCGACGCCCGGATCGACGAGCTCGAGGTCGAGGTGGGGTGCTCCGGCGCCGCGCTTCTGCCGCCCCCGGCCCCGGGCGTGATCGATCAGCACCTGCCGCATCGCGCGCGCCGCCAGGGCGAAGAAGTGGATGCGGTCGGTGCCGACCCAGTTGCCGCGGTCGCCGGCGAGCTTCAGGTAGGCCTCGTGGACCAGAGCAGTGGTCGACAGGGTGTCAGCGCCGCCGAAGCCGCCGCGCTGGCGGGCGGCGATCCGTTTCAGTTCCGCGTAGGCGAGCTCGTAGACGTGCGCGAGCGCACCGCGATCGCCGCCGCGGGCGGCGGCCAGCAGCGACGTGATGTCGCCAGGTGCGGGGGTGGTCACCGGCGGGATTCTAAGCCGGCCTGTCCCCCGAAAGGGGCTTTTGGCGCTCTCCTGCCAGGACCCCCGCGAGGAGACCGCACGCCATGCCCGCGCCCCGACCGCTCGCCTGCCTGCTCCTGCTCGCCGCCGCTGCCGGACCGGCCGCCGCCACGAACTTCCGCCTCTCCGGGGGCGGGAGCTGGAGCGACGTCTACATCTCCGCCTCGCTCGACCCGCTGGTCACCCCGGACGGTCGCTGGGTCTTCTACCGCCAGGACGCCGACGTCGATCAGGCCGTCGAGCTCTGGCGCGTGCCGACGGTCGGCGGAACCCCGGAGCGGATCTCGGGGCTGCTGCCCTCCGGCTCGAACGTCTTCGGCGTCGAGCTCACCCCCGACGGCTCGCGTGTCGTCTTCTACTCGCCGCAGGACGACGTCGACGTCCACGAGCTCTTCTCCGCGCCCGTCGACGCCCCGCCCGGAAGCTACGTGAAGGTCAACGCCCCGCTGCCGGCGTTCTTCTCGGTCTGGCTCGGCCAGGGCTACTCCCCCGACTCCGAGTGGCTGATCTACGCCAGCTACCCGAACCAGATTCCGGCCGTCGAGGCGGCTCGGCTCTGGGTCGCTCGCCTCGACGGCAGCGAGCAGACCGCGATCGTGACGCTGCCGCTCGACGCCGTCTTCGGCACGCTGCTCGCCACTCCCGACTTCACGCGGGCGGTCTATCGCGCCGACGCCCAGGTGCTCGGCCGCGAGGAGCTCTGGTCGGTGCCGATCGCCGGCGGCACGCCGGTCAAGCTCAACGGCGCGCTCGTGGCCGGGGGCGACGTTCAACAGGTCACGCTCTCACCGGCCGGGACGAGCGTCCTCTACGTCGCCGACCAGCAGGTCGACGAGCGCTCCGAGCTCTATGTGGTGCCGGTCGCCGGCGGCGTGGCCACCAAGCTCAACCACGCGCTGCCGAGCGGCCACGTCGTCGGCGGCGCCGCCTTCACGCCCGACGGCCAGCGCATCCTCTACGTCGAGGTCGACACAACCGACGGCTCGATCGCCGATCTCTGGTCGGTCGCGCCCGACGGCTCGGGGCGCGTCGCGCTGGTCGGCGCCGTGGTCGCCGGCGGCAATCTCACCGCCCTGACCTTCGACTCCGACCACGTGGTCTTCGTCGCCGACAAGCTGGTCGACGAGGTCTTCGAGCTGTTCTCGGTGCCGATCGCCGGCGGCGCCGTGGTCAAGTTGAGTCCGCTGCTGCCCACGGGCGGCGACGTGGTCACCGCTCCGCGCGCCGGCCCGCAGATCACCCCGGACGGCACCCGCGTCGTCTACGCCGCCGACCAGGGGGTCAACGGCATCGACAACATCTACTCGGTGCCGGTCGGCGGCGGCCCTTCGGTCGCGGTCGGCGGCGCCGCCACCTTCGGCAGCTCGACGGTGCGGGCGATCGTCCTGTCGGACGACGGCGCGCGGGTGGCGCGGGTGCGCGCCTACCGGTTCCTGCCCGGCCAGCCGACCTTCGTCCATCTCGCGGTCGCCGAGCTCGCCGGCGGCGGCTGGCGCCAGGTCGACAGCTGCCCGGAAACCGGCGAGGTCTCGAACTACCCGCGCTTCTCGCAGGCCGATTCGAAGACGCTCTTCTACGTCGCCGACCAGGAGGTCGACGAGCGCTTCGACCTCTTCGCCGGCGACCTCTGCCTGCTGTGCGACGGCTTCGAGGTCGGCTCGGCCGCGCGCTGGTCGCTCGCCGTGCCTTGAGGACCGATCGTCGGGAGATCCGTCCGCCTGGTCCTCGGTGCTCCCCTGAGCGGCGGCCGGGCGACTCCTCGCGG
>CAYYIK010000029.1:0-34894 GCA_964471955.1 uncultured Thermoanaerobaculia bacterium
AGGAGGAGGTCGCCGTTGAAGGTCTTGAGGAAGAGCTCGGGGCCGCCGGCGCCGATGCGGCCGACCAGTTCGCGCGACAGCGAGACGCGGTAGCGCTCGTGGTCGCGATCTTCCGACACCTTCGCCGGCTGGCGGTCGAGGACGACGTCGAAGTCCGAGTAGACGTTGCCGTTGTCCGAGCGCAGCAGGACGTTGACGCTGGCGTCGGCCGGCAGGGTCACCTCGACGTCGCCGTTGAGGGTCGAGAAGGCCATCGCGGCGCTCGCCAGCTTCGCACCGAAGCGGACGTCGACGTTGCCGTTGACCGTGGAAGCGTTGACCGGGCCGGTGACGTCGACCACCCGGATGTTGCCGTTGGTGTTGTGCAGCACGAGCTCACCCGCGAGACCGGTGACCGAAATCTCGCCGCCGGTCATCGTCGAGGCCTCGACCGAGCTGGCCGGCGGAACTTCGATCCGCAGGTCGGCCGGCCGCATCAGCGAGGCGCTGCCGATCTCGACGACGTTGTCGTGCTCCTCGGCCTCGAGCCCGCCCGAGCCGCGGGTCAGCTTCTTCATGCCGGCGCGCCGCTCCTCGCGATCCTCGGGCTCGGCCCCGTCCTCGCCCGGCAGCGGCGGGGGCGGCGGAGGCGCCGGGAAGCGCGGATGGCCGACCCCGGGGTGGTCCGGCGGCAGACCGGCGCCGTCGTCGGACCAGGAAACGTGGACGACGACCTCGCCCGCCTTGCCGGGGACGACGGTGACCGAGCCCATCATCACGGCGACCTCGAGCCGGGCGGGGCGCGCGGGGTCGGACAGCGGGAGGACCAGACGGTCCGACGGATCGGCGGCCGCCGCAGCGGCGGGGAGGGCAACGCTCAACAGGAGCGCGAAGGGGGCCAGACGGTTCATGCTCGATCTCCTTCGGATCGGACTGCGGTGAACGCTCCCGGGCAGGGGCGAAAAAGTCGGATCTCGCGGGACACTTCAGATGCTCCCGCCGAGGCGGCCGCGCAGGTGGCCGCGCAGGGCCGGGTCGAGCCGATCGTCGTCGAGCAGGCGCCGCAGCTCCTCGCGGCCGCGATCGCCGTCCGACTCGAGCAGCATCTCGATGAGCGACAGCTGGATGAGCGGCGAGGCCTGGCGGCTCAGGGCGGCGACCAGCCGCGGCCGCTCCGCCTCCCTGCCGGCCAGCGGCCGCAGCGCCTCGAGCGCGGCCAGCCGCACGTTGACGTCGGGATCGTTCTCGAGGGCGCCCAGCAGCGCGTCGGCGACGCGCGGGTCGCTCTGCGACACGCCCCGTCCGTAGGCCACGCCCGCGAGGCGCTGCGAAGAGGACTCCCCGGCGAGCAGAGCGGTCGCGACGGTCTCTTGGAGCGACGCCACCTCCGCGCGCAGGACCTCGATCTGCCGGTCGCCGCGCCGGCTGGCCAGCTCGGTGCCGGCCAGGACGCCGATCGCAAGGGTCGCCGCCACGGCGGCGAAGCGGCTCACCCAGGGGGAGAGCCGCGGCGGGCCCGGCCGCACCGCCGGAGTCCGCCCGGCCGCGAAGTCGGGACGCAGGACGCCCCGGCCGGCGCGCTCCTCCGCCAGCTCGGCGGCGAGCATCGCTTCGAAGCCGGCGGCGAGACGCGGCGAGGGCTCGCCGACCGGCAGCTCCCCCACCCGGCGCCAGAGTTCCGCGAGCTGCGCGGCCTCGGCGGCGCAGGCGGCGCAAGAGTCGAGGTGGGCGGCGAGCCCGGCGCGCTCGGCGTCGCTCAGGCCTTCTCGCCAAGAGGTCGCCATGCGCCCGGCCGCCTCGTCGCAGGAGATCTCCCGGACGCTCATGCCCGGCTCTCCCCGACCGCCTCGAAAGCGGCGCGCAGCTCCTTCATGGCGCGATGGACGCGCAGCTTGACGGCGCCGGTCGAGATGCCGAGCATCTCGCCGATCGAGGCGTACGGCAGCTCGCCCGAGCGCGCCAGCAGCAGCAACTCGCGCCGCTCGGGGTCGAGCCGGCCGAGGGCGGCGCGCAGGCGGGCGCCCTCCTCGCGCTTCTCCAACCCGGCGATCGGATGGGGAAGGTCGGCGGCCGGTTCGGGGGCGTCGGGGTCGATCGGCAGCTCGCGCGGTCCGCGCCGCCAGTGGTCGGCGGCCGCATTGCGCGCCAGGGTGAACATCCAGGGCTCGAACGCCGCGCCGGGGCGGAAGGTCTGACGGTACTTGAGCATGCGCACGAACACCTCCTGCACGAGATCCTCGGCGACGGATCCGCTGCCGACCAGGCGGACGAAGAAGCCGTAGAGCCGCCGGTGGTGGCGCTCGAACAGCTCGCTGAGCCGCTCGGTCTCGCCCCCCCGGACCCGCTCCATCAGGTCCGTATCGCCCGGTTCGCCCGCCGGCGCCGCCGCGTCCGTCATCGCATCAGGGTGTACATCGGTTCGGCGGAAAGGTTACCGCCGTGGGGGCGACCGATCCGCGGCCACCCGCTCCGCCCCTGCGCATAGACTCCGGCTCGTGCAGAATCAGACGCTGGAGGGCCGGGTCGCCCTCGTCACCGGGGCGAGTTCGGGAATCGGGCGGGCGGTGGCCGCGGAGCTGGTGCGCGGCGGAGCGCGGGTGGTGCTGGCGGCGCGACGCGGCCCCGAGCTCGAGGCCGCCGCCGCGCAGATGACCGCGGCCGGGCCGGGCCGGGCGGTGGCGCAGGAGACCGACGTCGCCGACGAGGCGGCGATCGAGCGCCTGGTCGCCCGGGCGATCGCCGAGTTCGGGCAGGTCGACATCCTGGTCAATGCCGCCGGGCTCGGTGGCTTCGGACCGGTGCACAAACTCGCAGCCGAGCTGCTCGACCGGGTCTGGACGGTCAACGTGCGTGGCGCCATCCTCTGCGCCAAGCACGTCGTGCCGATCCTGGCTGCTCAGGGGCGGGGTGCCATCGTCAATCTCGGTTCGGTGTCGTCCAGGCGCGGCTGGCCGCAGGGCACCCCGTACGTCGCCTCCAAGTTCGCCCTGCGCGGCTTCACCGAGTGCCTGCGCCAGGAGCTGCGCGACAGCGGCGTGCGCGTCGTCCTGGTCTGCCCCGACCTGACCGCCACCGGATTCTTCGCCGCCTCCGGCGTCACGCTCTCGGGTCGCGAAGCGCTGCTCGAAGCGGAGGAGGTCGCCGCCACCGTCCGTTTCGCCCTCGAGCTGCCGGCCGGGGCGGATCTGACCGAGTTCGAACTGCTGCCGTCGAAACGGCCGGGGCGAAAGCCATGAGCACGCCCGGCCGGCTGAGCGGCAGGATCGCCGTCGTCACCGGCGGCGCGCGGGGCATCGGGCGGGCGACCGTCGAGCGCTTCCGCGCCGAGGGCGCCGAGGTCGTCGTCTGGGACCTCGATCCGGGCCCGCAGGGCGAGGCCGTCGAAGGCTTCGAGCGCGTCGACGTGGCCGACGCCCCGGCGGTGACCGCCGCCGCGATCGCGCTCGGCGAGCGCCTGCCCGGCGTCGACATTCTGATCAACAACGCCGGCATCAACCTCGCCCGCTCGCCGTCGGTCGCCGACCTGCGCGCCGAGGAGTGGCGCCGGGTCCTCGACGTCAACCTCTCGGGCGCTCTGAACTGCGCCCAGGCGCTGCTGCCGCTGATGCGCCGGCGCGCCGGCGGACGCATCGTCAACTTCTCGTCCATCCTCGCCGTCGCCGGCTTCCCCGGCCAGACCGCCTACGCCGCCGCCAAGGCCGGGCTGCTCGGTCTGACGCGCGTCTGGGCACGCGAACTCGGGCCGCTCGGGATCACCGTCAACGCCGTCGTCCCCGGCTACATCGACACCGCGATGAACAGCGCGGCGGCGGCCGACTTCCGGCGTGCCATCGCCAGCCGCACGGCGCTGCGCCGCCTCGGCACCGCCGACGACGTGGCGCGTGTCTGCCTGTTCCTGGCCTCCGACGACGCGGCCTTCGTCACCGGCGCCGCGCTGCCGGTCGACGGCGGCCTGACGGGCTGAGCCGGAAGTCGAGACGCCGCCCGTCGGTGGGCCGGAAGTCTCAGGGCTCCCAGTCGAGCTGCAGTTTCGAGCGCAGCGGCACGAGCACCACGCGCAGCTGGCGGCGCGAGCCGGCCTCGAACCCGGCATGGACGACGCCGCGGGCGTCGACGCTTCCGGCCGCGTTGGTGATCCGCACTTCGACGTCGTGCGCGCCCGGCGCGACAGCGATCGATTCGAGGATCTCCTGCCCGCCGAGCCGCTGGATCGGCGAGCGGGGCGCGGCCAGCGACTCCGACCAGACCCGTTCCCCGTCCACCCAGACCGTCATCGTGCCGCGACGCAGCCGGTTGGCGTGGCGGATCTCGAGGGTCGCCGACGCCACCGGAACCAGCGCCGGCGCCGCTCCGGTCGGCGGCGACGGACTGGTGGCGGGCGCCGATGCGGCCGGGGTCGCGGCGCGCCCGCTCGGCGGCAGTGACGCGGCCTCCGGAGCGGCGCTCTTCACGATGCGGCCGCGCAGCACCGCGAGGCTGCCGGCGATCGCCACGACGACGAGGAGGATCGCCATCCACTTCCGCCGGCCGCGCGGCGCGGCCGCGCCGCCGGCGCCGGCCGAGACCGCGTCGCTCCCCCCGGCGGCCACCGCCTCGAGCGCCGCCGCCATCTCGATGCCGTCGGCGAAGCGGTCCTCCGGGCGCTTCGCCAGGGCCCGCAGAATCACCTCTTCGAGCGACGCGGGCAGGTCGCCGCAGAGCGCCGAAGGGGGGCGCGGCTCGACGTGCGCCACCCGGAACGTCGTGCTCGCCACGTCGTCGGCGTGGAACGGCGCCTCGCCGGTCACCATCCGGTAGAGCAGCGCGCCGAGCGCGAAAAGGTCGGCACGGCCGTCGATCGGCTCGCCGCGCAGCTGCTCGGGCGAGATGTAGTTCGGCGTGCCGACCACCGCGCCCGACAGCGTGTGCGTCTCGTCGCCGATCTTGGCGATGCCGAAGTCGGTGACCCGGACCCTGCCGGCGGCGTCGATCAGCACGTTGGCCGGCTTGACGTCGCGGTGCACGATGCCGCGCTCGTGCGCGTGGGCGAGCGCCCGCGCCGCCGCGGCGGCGATGCCGGCGGCCTCGCGCCAGGGGAGCACGCCGCGCTCCCTGAGCACGGCGGCGAGGGAGGGTCCGTCGACCCACTCCATGGCGAGGTAGGCGGCGCCGCTGGCCGGATCGACGTCGGCGTCGTAGACGGGAACCACCCCGGGATCGGCGAGCCGGCCGGCGGCGCGCGCCTCGACGAGGAAGCGCCGGCGTGCCTCCTCGATCGCCTCTTCCGGTCGCTCGCCCGCCTCGAGCACCACCTTGAGCGCCACCCGGCGGTCGGTATTGGGATCGTGCGCCAGATAGACCCGCCCCATCGATCCCCGCCCGAGCACCCGGAGGATCCGGTAGCGGCCCACCTTCTCGGGCACCGCGGGGAGAGGCGTTTCGATGGTCACGCGAGTCTCGATCATAGACCACGCTTGCGTCCCGCCGCCCGGCCCGCCTACGATCCGCCGATGAACGCCGCCACCGAAAGCCCCGCGCCGCCGCCCAAGCGCACCGCGATCGATCGTTTCCTGTCGATCGTCGAGCGCACCGGCAACGCCCTGCCCCACCCGGCGACGCTCTTCGCGCTGCTCGCCCTGGCGATCGTCGTGATCTCGGCGATCGCCGCCCGGCTCGGCCTGTCGGCGGTCCACCCGGTGAGCGGCGAAACAGTGCTGCCCGTCTCGCTGCTGTCGATCGAGGGGTTGCACCGGATCCTGCGCCAGACGGTGACCAACTTCACCGGCTTCGCGCCGCTCGGCACCGTGCTGGTGGCGCTCATCGGCATCGGCATCTGCGAGGCGAGCGGCTTCATCGGCGCGCTGATCCGCCTCGTCGTCCTCGGAGCTCCGGCCCGGTTGCTCACCACGGTACTCGTCTTCACCGGCGTGATGTCGAACGCCGCGAGCGAGGTCGGCTACGTGCTGCTGGTGCCGCTCGCCGGCGTCATCTTCCAGGCGGTCGGCCGCCACCCGGTGGTCGGCATGGCGGCCGCCTTCGCCGGCGTCTCGGGCGGCTACAGCGCCAACCTGGTCCTGGGCACCGTCGATCCGCTGCTCTCCGGCCTCACCCAGGAGGCGGCCCGCCTCGTCCTGCCGGAGTACCTGGTCAATCCGGCGTGCAACTACTGGTTCATGGTCGTCTCGACCTTCCTGATCACCGCGCTCGGCGTCCTGGTCACCGAAAGAATCGTCGCGCCGCGCTTCGGCACCTACGAGGGCGACGTCGCGCCGCCGGCGCTCGACCGGCTGAAGCCCGCCGAGACGCGCGGCCTGCGCTTCGCCTTCGCCACGTTCGTGGGCATCGTCGCCGTACTGCTCTGGGGTCTCCTGCCGGCCGACGGCTTCCTGCGCCAGGCGGAGACCGGCAGCGTCATCCACTCCCCCTTCCTCTCCGGCATCGTCACCGTCATCTTCCTCGCCGGCACCCTGCTCGGCGTCGCCTACGGCATCGGCGCCGGCACGGTCCGGAACGACTCGGACGTGATCAAGGGGATGAGCCAGCAGATGTCGACCATGGGCGGCTACCTGGTGCTGGTCTTCTTCGCCGCCCAGTTCGTCGCCTACTTCAACTGGACCAATCTCGGGCTGATCTTCGCCGTGCACGGCGCCGAGTTCCTGCGCGACGCCGGACTGCACGACATCCCGCTCTTCCTCGCCTTCATCGTCCTGTCGTCGCTCATCAATCTGGTGATGGGCAGCGCCTCGGCCAAGTGGGCGATCATGGCGCCGGTCTTTGTGCCGATGTTCGCCCTGCTCGGCTTCAGCCCCGAGCTGACCCAGGGGGCCTACCGCGTCGGGGACAGCGTCTCGAACGTCATCTCGCCGATGATGAGCTACTTCGCCCTGATCATCGCCTTCGTGCAGAAGTACGTTCCGAAGGCGGGCATCGGCACGGTGGTGGCGACGATGCTCCCCTACACCCTGGTCTTCCTGTTCGGCTGGAGCCTGCTGTTCGTCGCCTGGCTGCTGCTCGATCTGCCCCTGGGGCCCGGCGCGTCGCTCTACCTGCCGGTGCCGGGCGCCGCCGGCTGACGGACGCCGCCGCGTGGCGACACCGATCCCCGCCAACCGGGCGCGATTCGACCTCGCCGGGCTGGCCGCCGCGACCGGCGGCACGCTGGTCGGCCTCGATCCTGCGGCGAAGGTCGAGGGGGTCGTCACCGACTCGCGTCTCGCCGGTCCGGGAAGGGCGTTCGTGGCGCTGCGCGGCGAGGTCCACGACGGCCACCACTTCGCCGCCGCGGCCCGCGACTCCGGTGCCGTGGTGATCGTCGAGCGACGCGCCGCTGTCGAGGGCCCCCGCCTCGAGGTCGAAGACGGCCTGGCCGCGCTGGCCGGCATCGCGTGCGCCTGGGTCGACCGGAGCTTCGCCGCCGACGGGGCGCGGCCGGTCCTCGCCATCGGCGGCGCCGCCGGCAAGACCACGACCAAGACGCTGGCCGCCGCCGCCGTCGCCGCCCTCTTCGGGGAGACCCTGGTGACGGCCGGCAACCTCAACAACCGGATCGGCGTTCCGATGACGCTGCTGACGCTCGAACCACGGCACCGGGCGATCGTCCTCGAGTGCGGCACCAGCGTGCGCGGCGAGATCGCCGCGCTCGGCGCGCTCGCCCGCCCCGACGTGGCTCTGGTGATCAACGTCGGCGTCGAACACGCCGAGGGACTCGGCACGCTCGAAGAGATCGCCGACGAAGAGGCCGCGCTGCTCGCCGCCGCCCGCCGGGTCGCCCTCACCGCCGCCGGAGAGCCGCTGCTCGTCGCCCGCCTCGCCGACGTGGCGGCGCCGGTCAGGCGGACCTTCGGCGACGGTCCGGAGGCCGACGTCCGACTGGCGGCCCGCGAGGTCACGCCCGACGGCACGTCGCGGCTGCGGATCACCACCCCGGAGGGGGATGTCGAGATCGCCACCGCGCTGCCCGGCGCGACGGCCGCCGCGAATCTGACCGCCGCAACGGCCGCCGCCCTCGCCCTGCTCGGCCGGCCGGCGTCGCCGGAGGAGCGGGCCGCCGTCGGCGCCGCGCTGGGCGCCGTCGCGCCCGTGCCCGGCCGCATGGCGCCGGTCGAGAACGCCGCCGGCGTGCTGATCCTCGACGACAGCTACAACGCCAATCCGCGCTCGGTCGCCGCGGCGATCGACACGGCGCGAGAGATCGCCGCCCGGCGCGCCGGCACCCGTCCGCGAGCGCGGCTCGTTCTCGCCCTCGGGGACATGCTCGAGCTCGGGCCCTTTGCCGCCAGCGCGCACGACGAGATCCTCGCCGCCGCCGACGCCGCCGGCGCGGCGACGCTCCTGCTGATCGGCCCCGAGTTCGCCGCCGCCGCTTCGCGCTGCCCCCCCGCCACAGCGCACCGGCTCTACGCCGACTCCGCGTCGGCGGCGCGGGAGATCGCCAGCCTGGTGGATCCGGGCGACGTCCTGCTGGTCAAGGGCTCGCGCGGCCTGCGGACCGAACAGATCATCCCGGCCGTCCCCTGAGCCCGACCTCGCCGCCCTGCCTCAGGGCGGCCGGCGGGGGGCGCACGCCCGTACGCTCGCGGCAACGTCCACGCCAGCATCCGCTCGGGCTCAAAGACGAAAAGCTTCCATAGAAGGAAAAATGGCTGACTGCTGCCGGCTCCGCTCCCTTGTCTTCGGCGGCATGCTCCCTTCGCCGCCGCCAGTACGAGGCGGCCACCCCTCGCCCCGGGCGCCCATGCCTCCGCCTCTTCCTTCCATGAGCCTTTGCTTCAGTAAGCCTCTGTTTCTGCCGCTCGCACGGCGGGCGCCTCGAACCGCCCGGACGCCCGGAGGGAAATTGCCTCTGACTGAATTTCCAGGGTGGGGGCTCGAGGGCATTTGGCGCCCGGCGCTGGAACATGAAAGCCTTGTCGTTCACCACGCGACGGAGACGATGAGATGACGGAAGCGAGAACGCCGCTGGTCGGCATCGTGATGGGAAGCAAGAACGACTGGAGCGTGATGTCGGAGGCCAAGGCGATCCTCGACGCCTTCGACGTCCCGTGCGAAGCGCGGGTGCTGTCGGCGCATCGCACCCCCGACGAGGCGCTCGCCTGGTCGGCCGGTGCCGCCGGGCGCGGCCTCAAGGTGCTGATCGCCGGGGCCGGCGGCGCGGCCCACCTGCCCGGCGTGCTGGCGGCCAAGACGCTGCTGCCGGTCTTCGGCGTGCCGATCGACGCCACGGCGCTCCAGGGAATGGACGCTCTGCTCGCCATCGTGCAGATGCCCAAGGGGGTGCCGGTGGGCACTCTGGCGGTCGGCAAGGCCGGGGCCGCGAACGCGGCCCTGCTCGCCGTCGCCGTCCTCGCCCTTGCGGATCCCGTGCTCGGCGTGAAGCTCGCCGCCTGGCGCGAGGCGCGCAAGAGCGAAGTGCTCGGCCAGACCCTCGACTGATCCGCGGCGCCCTCCACCGGGGTTTCTGTACAATCGCCCCGGTCTCCACCCGCTTCGACGGAGGGCGCCGGCTTGACCGAGCGGACCGAACCACCCCGCGGCTCCGACAGCGCGCTGCGGCTGAATCTGGGTATCCAGCGCAGCCGGCTCGGGATCGGCCTGCTCATGGGGGCGATCGCGGGGGTCGCGCGGCTCACCGGAATCGCCCGCTTCGACCTCCTCGCGGGCGCGCTCGCGTTCGCCGTCGGTATCGGCTCCCACTTCGTCTTCAGCGCCCTCTACCGCCGGGCCGCCCGGCTGGGCCGCCGGCCGCCCCCCCATCTCGCCTGGATGCTGTTCGACGTCCTGCTCGTCTCGTGGACGATCTGGATCATGAACGACAGCCATCCGCTCTGGATGATCTGGTACCTGACCAACATCACGGCGGCCGCCTTCATCGCCGGCCGGCGGACGGCTCTGCTCATCCTGATCGCCTGCTGCGCCGCCTATCTCGTCACCCTCACTCTGCTCGGCACGATTCGCGGCCTCGACGCCGGGCTGCTCGGCGCGGTCGGCCGCCTGGTCCTGCTCTTCGGCGGCACGTTCTTCATGGTCCGCGGCATCTCCGACCTGAGCCTCAAGACCCGCCGCATCGCCGAGCTCGACGCCGAGAAAAGCGCCCGCCTCGAGGAGCTGCACCAGCTCGCCTCCGAGCTGGACCGGCGCACCCGCGAGCTCGCCGAGGCCAACCGGCGCATCGTCGAGGCCAACCGCGCGAAGAGCCAGTTCCTGGCCAACATGAGCCACGAGCTGCGCACGCCCCTCAACTCGATCATCGGCTTCTCCGAGATTCTGTCGGAGAAGCTCGCCGGGAGGATCGAACCCCGCTTCTCGAAGTTCCTCGGCAACATCCTGGCGAGCGGCCGCCATCTGCTCGGGTTGATCAACAACATCCTGGACCTGTCCAAGATCGAAGCCGGCCGGATGGAGCTGATCTTCGAACCGATGTCGGTCAGCGACGCCCTGCACGGGGTCGCGAGCGTGATGACCGGCCTGACGGCGCAGAAGGGGGTGGCGCTCGAGGTCGAAGTGGCCAGTGACCTGCCGCCCCTCGTCGCCGACCCGCCACGGGTCAAGCAGATCCTCTACAACCTCGTCTCGAACGCGGTGAAGTTCTCGCAGTCGGCCGATCCGGTGCGTCTCTCGGCCCGGTTGGTGGAGACCGGCGAGTCGCCGCTCGGCGAGCAGTCGATTCTCTTCGAGGTCGCGGATCGCGGAGTCGGCATCCGCAGCGAGGATCAACAGTTGATCTTCGAGGAGTTCCGCCAGGTCGACGGCGGCACCAGCCGCAACATGGGCGGCACGGGCCTCGGCCTGGCCCTGGTCAAACGCTTCGCCGAGATGCACGGCGGCCGGGTGGAGGTGCGATCCGAGCCGGGCAAGGGGAGCACTTTCCGGGTCTTCCTGCCACTCAACGCCAGCGCCCACTTCCCGGGTCGCCGCGCGGACGAGCCGGTTTCGTTCGGCTTCACCGCGCACGAAGCCCGCGACGCCTCCGGCGCGCCGCTGCCTTCTGGGAGGCTCGTGCTGGTGGCTGAAGACGACGAAGAGTTCGCCCGCGCGCTCACCGCCGACCTCGCCGCCGCCGGGTACCGCACCCTGCGGGCGCGCGATGGAGACGAGGCGCTCCGCCTCGCGCGCGGCGAGCGGCCCGACGCCATCACGCTGGATCTCGTCCTTCCCGGCCGCGATGGCTGGGAGGCCCTGCAGGCGCTCAAGGCGGACCCGGCGACCGCGGCGATTCCGGTGATTATCGTCAGCCTCGTGGCCAATCACGAGCTCGGCTTCGCGCTCGGCGCCGCCGACTACTTCGTCAAGCCGCTCGACCGGAGGCGCTTTCTCGACCGCCTCGGGCAGATCGCCCCGGCGAGCGACGCCTCGGCGGCGCCGAGCGTGCTGGTGATCGACGACGACCCGCAGATTCACGACTTCCTCGCCGCCGAGCTGGCGGATGCCGGGTACCGGCCGCTGCGCGCCGACAACGGCCGCGAAGGAGTCCTGCTCGCCGCCACGCACCGGCCGGCGGTCATCGTGCTCGATCTCGTCATGGAGGGCGTCGACGGCTTTCAGGCCGCGGCCGAGCTGCAATCACGCGAGGAGACCCGAAGCATTCCGCTGCTCGTCTTCACCGCCCGCGAACTGACGTCGGCCGACCGCGACCGCCTGGCCGGCGCGATGTCCGACATTCTGTCGAAGGCCCCAGAGGATCGCCGCCGGGTCATCTCCGCGATCCGGAGGCTCGCCGATCGTTCCCCGGATCCGGAGGTGACGCGTGCCGCGCGTCTGGGTGGTTGAAGACAACGACGCGAACTTCGAACTGGTCGACTTCCTGCTCGGTGAAGCGGGCTGGTCGGCGCAACGGGCACGTGACGGCGGCGAGTTCTCCTCCCTGCTGAAGGGTCCGGCACCCGACCTCGTGCTGCTCGACATGCACCTGCCGGACGTCTCCGGCCTCGATCTCATCGGCCGCCTGCGCGCCGAGCCGCGTTTCACCCGCGTGCCGGTGCTGGCGCTCACCGCGCACGCGATGCGCGGCGATCGCGAGCGCTTCCTCGAGGCGGGTTGCGACGGCTACATCTCGAAGCCGATCGAGACCGCGACCTTCATCCCCACCCTCGAGCGCCTGCTCGGAGCGGAACCCCGATGACCCCGACCGGCGCTCTCTCGGGACCGGTCCGGGTCCTGGCGGTCGACGACCAGCCGGAGAACCTCGAGCTGCTCGCCGCGATCCTCGGCGACGAGGGGTACGAGGTCGGTTTCGCCGCCGACGGCGCGGCGGCGCTGGCCGCGGTCGAGCGGTCCGTACCGCACGCCGTGCTGCTCGACGTGATGATGCCGCGCATCGACGGCTTCGAGGTCTGCCGGCGCCTGAAGTCCGCGCGCGCCAGCTGCTTCGTCCCCATCGTGCTGCTCACCGCGCTCTCCGACGTCGAGAGCAAGGTGCGCGGCCTCGAGGTCGGAGCCGATGATTTCCTCAACAAGCCGTTCCATCGCGCCGAGCTGCTCACCCGATTGCGCTCACTGCTGCGGATCCGCGCCCTGCGCGACGAGCTCGACTCGACCGAGTCGGTGATGTTCAGCATGGTCGAGCTGCTGGAGGGCAAACTGCCGCGCACCCGCCATCACTCGCTGCGCGTCGCGGCGATCGCGGTGGAGGCCGGCCGCCGGCTCGGCGTGCCGCCGCGCGGGCTTCAGGACCTCGCCTCGGCGGCGCTGCTGCACGACATCGGCAAGCTCGGCGTTCCGGAAGCCATCCTGGTCAAGCGCCCCGGCGAGCGCAGCGCGGAGGAAGAGGCCGTTTTCCGCACCCACCCGGGCCTCGGCCGGCGCATCCTCGAGCCGGTCGAATCGCTCTCCGGCGCCCTGCCGCTGATCCTCCACCACCACGAGCGGCTCGACGGCAGCGGCTACCCGGCGGGGTTCGCCGGGGGGGACCTGGGCCGGACGATCGAGCTGCTGGCGGCCGCCAACCAGCTCGATCTGCATCGCATCGAAGCGCCGGACGTCGACCCGCCCGATCCGGCCGAAGCGCTGCGCCGCGAAGTCGGCGCCGGCCGGTTCCGCCAGCCGGTCGCCGAGGCGGTGATCGCGGCCGCCGCCGGACTCGCGGCCGAGCCCGAGGTCACCGACATCCTGCCGGTTCCGGTCGCCGACCCGGGCGGCTCCATCCTCGTGGCCGACGACAGCCCCACCAACCGCCAGCTCTACCGGGAGCTCCTCGAGGGCGAAGGATTCCGCGTCACCGTGGTCGCCGACGGCCGCGCGGCGCTCGAGGCGTGGACGACGGAGCGTCCCGACCTGCTGATCCTCGACGTGCGCATGCCGGAGGTCAGCGGCGACCAGGTCTGCCTGAAGGTCAAAGCGGATCCCGCCTCGGCCTTTCTTCCCGTCATCCTGGTCACCGCCTACGAGGAGCGCGACTCGCGGCTGCGCGCGATCGAAGCGGCCGCCGACGACCTGCTGATCTCGCCGGTCAACCGCCTCGAGCTGATCGCCCGGGTCCGCTCGCTGCTGCGCCTGCGCCTCTACCACCAGGACCTGGTCCGCCACGAGCAGGTCGTCCTCTCCCTCTCGGCGGCTCTGGAAGCGAAGGATGCGTACACCCGCGGGCACAGCCAGCGGGTGGGCGACTTCGCCTGCCGCCTCGCGCTCGAGCTCGGCGAGGGCGCCGAGGCGGCCGAGCGGCTCCGCCTCGGCGGGCTGCTGCACGACCTCGGCAAGATCGCCGTCCCCGAGGCGGTCCTGCACAAGCCGGGCCGGCTCACCGAGGCCGAGTTCGCGCAGGTGATGACGCATCCGGTCGTCGGCTGGGAGATCTGTCGCCACCTGCGCAGCGCCGAGCCGGTGCTCGACGTCATCCGCCACCACCACGAGCGGTTCGATGGCAGCGGCTATCCAGATCAACTCGCCGGTGAGGCGATTCCGCGTCCGGCACGCATCCTCGCCGTCGCTGACGCCCTCGATGCCCTCACCTCCGAGCGCCCCTATCGCGCCGGCCTGTCGGTCGGTGACGCCGTCGCGCTGCTGCGGGACGAGACCCGCCGGGGCAAATGGGAGCCGGCCGTCCAGGCCGCGCTCGAGCGCCTCCACGCCCGCCGCGAAGCCGACCCCCGCCTCTGACCCGAAAAAATTCAGTCAAAGGCAATTTCCCAACCTCCAGTTACTGGCCGGCTGGCGCCAGCGGGGAAATTGCCTCTGACTGAATTTCTTCTCGCGCCTGGAGGCGGGGAAATTGCCTTTGACTGAATTTTTCCGGGAAGTGTGAGAGAATGAGCGGCGTAGCGCGCGGCTCCGGTTCCGGAGCCCCGAACGGCGGCCCTCCCCGGCAAGTTCCTCCGTTTCTCACCCCCGTTTCGCCGGACACCCAGCGGTGCCCCGCCCGGACTTTGTCCGCGCCGCCCGCGTCAGGAGTCAGAATGTCTTTCGATTCTCTCGGTCTCGATCCCCGCCTGTTGACCGCCGTGCAGAAGCTCGGCTACGAGAAGGCGACGCCGATCCAGACCGACGCCATTCCGCCGGCGCTCGCCGGCCGCGACCTGCTCGCCTGCGCCGCCACCGGCTCCGGCAAGACGGCCGCCTTCATGCTGCCGGTGCTGCAGCGTCTGATCGACGGCCCGCGCGGCCGCGTTCGCGCCCTCGTGCTGACGCCGACCCGCGAACTGGCGGCGCAGATCGAGGAGAGCCGTGCGGCGCTCGCGTCGGGCACCGGTCTGCGCGGCGCCGCCGTCTACGGCGGCGTCGGCATGGGGCCGCAGGAGCAGGCCTTCCGCCGCGGGGTCGACGTCCTCGTCGCCACCCCGGGCCGCCTGCTCGATCACCTGCAGAACTCCTACGCCCGGCTCGACGGCGTCGAAGTCCTGGTCATCGACGAAGCCGACCGCATGCTCGACATGGGCTTTCTCCCCGACGTGCGGCGAATTCTCGCCAAGCTCCCGGCGTCGCGTCAGAACCTGATGTTCTCCGCCACGATGCCGGCCGAGATCGCCCGCCTGTCGCGCGAGATCCTGGTCAACCCGCTGTCGATCGCGGTCGAGCGCAAGGCCGCCCCCGCCAAGGGGATCGACCAGGCCCTCTGGCCGGTCGCCCAGGACCTCAAGTCGTCGCTGCTGCTCGAGCTGCTGCGTCGCGGCGACCTCGAGACGGCGCTCGTCTTCACCCGCACCAAGCATCGGGCCAACCGGGTCGCCGAGTGGCTGATCAAGCGCGGCGTCGAGGCCGAGCGCATCCACGGCAATCGCAGCCAGGCGCAGCGCACCGCCGCGCTCGACGGCTTCAAGAAGGGCCGCTACAAAGTCCTCGTGGCGACCGACGTCGCGGCGCGCGGCATCGACATCGAGGCGCTGCCCCACGTGGTCAACTTCGACGTCCCGGCGCAGCCCGAGGACTACATTCACCGCGTCGGCCGCACCGCGCGCGCCGAGCGCGAGGGCGAGGCCTGGACCTTCGTATCGCCGGAAGAGGAGAGCGACCTGCGGGCCATCGAGCGCGCCGTTGGCCGCCCGATCCCGCGCCGCAAGCTCGACGGCTTCGACTACACCAGGCGCAGCGAGGAGAAGCTGGAGATTCCGCTCACCGAGCGGATCGCCGCCATCCGCGCCCGCAAGGCCGAGGAGCGCAAGCGGGCCGCCGAGAAGGCGGCCCGTCGCAACGGCGTCGCCGCCGCGAGCCCCGCGGGTCCGCGTCAGCGCCCCGCGGCGCCGCGCGGCAATGGCCGCCCGGCCGAGCGTCCCGCCGGCCGTCCCGGGCGTCCGGGCACCGGCCGCCCCGACTCCCGGCCGCGCCGCGGCGCCGAGGCGCCGCGTCACGACGTGCGGCCGCGCGACGAACGGTCTCACCGGACGGGACCCGGCACGGGCCCCCGTCCGACCCACCGTCCGGCCTCCACGCGCCTGCCGTGGTGGCTGCGCAACGACGCCTGATCCGCATCTCCCGCGGCCCGATGGCGCGACATCCGGAACCCCGGGTGTCGCGCCGTCGTCGCTTCGCGGTGCGAATCAGCCGCGGCTGCGCGACGCCCCGCTCGTCTCCTCCGTGAAGTCGTAGTCGCGCAGGTAGTGGCAGGTATAGCCGCCCGGGTTCTTTTCGAGGTAGTCCTGGTGCCAGGCCTCGGCCGACCAGAACTCCCCCGCCGGCGCGATTTCGGTGGTGATCGGCCGCTTCCACTTGCCCGACGCCTCGATGCGCGCGCGCACCGCCTCGGCGGCAATGCGCTGCTCCTCGCTGGTGAAGAAGATCGCCGAGCGGTACTGGGTGCCGATGTCGTTGCCCTGGCGGTTCTTCGTCGTCGGGTCGTGCATGCGGAAGAACCAGCCCAGCAGCTCTTCGAACGAGAGTCGCGCCGGATCGAAGACGACGCGCACCGACTCCGCGTGCCCGGTGCGGCCGGTCTTGACGTCTTCGTAGGTGGCGTCGGGAAGCGCCCCGCCGCTGTAACCCACTTCGGTATCGATCACGCCGGGGATCTCGCGCAGCAGATCCTCCATCCCCCAGAAGCAGCCTCCGGCGAGCAGTGCCGTCTCGCGCGCACCGGAGTCGCTCGCCGGTGGATCCCCGGCGTCCCCGCCGCTCCGCGGCCAGAGCCCCGCCGCGACGAAGCGCGCCAGGTGGGCTCCGTACCCCTCCGCTTCCAGCCGGTCGACCGGCACGAAGCGCAGCGCCGCCGAGTTCATGCAGAAGCGCTGCCCTTCCGGGCCCGGGCCGTCGTCGAAAACGTGCCCGAGGTGGGAGTCGGAAGCCGTCGAGCGCACCTCCGTCCGGGTCATGCCGAGCTTCCGATCCTCGCGTCGCGCCACCGCGGCGTCGTCGATCGGCCGCGTGAAGCTCGGCCAACCGGTGCCCGAGTCGTACTTGTCGAGTGACGAGAAGAGCGGCTCGCCGGTCACCACGTCCACGTAGATTCCCGGCTCCTTGTGGTCCCAGTATTCGTTGTCGAACGGCGCCTCGGTGCCGTCGTGCTGGGTGACCTGGTACTGCGTCGGCGAGAGGATGCGGCGCAGCTCCTCGTCGCTGGGCTTCGGGGACTTCATGCTCGTCTCTCCTTTCGAGGCCGAGGCCGGTGCGGAATCGTCCGCGGGGCCTTCCGGCACCGCCCCGGCGCGGGCGCATCCGGCCACCGCCGCCAGTGCCAGCAAGAGGCGCATGCCGCGCCGACGAGATCGGTCCTGGATCATCCGGCTTCCTCCCCGCTGACTCTACGGCCTCCGACGCCGAACGGATCCCCGCGCCGCGGCCGCTGCGATACATTTCGCCGAGGAGGATTCGCCGCATGCCCTTTTCCTGGTCGCTCCGCCGGTTGCTTCTCCCGCTCGTCACCCTCGCCGTGGCGCTGACGCCCGGCGCGGCGCCCGCCGCCGACGAGGAGTTCCTCGCCGGCCTCGAGGCGTGGAAGCAGTGGCGCCACGAGCGGCTCAGGCAGCCGGACGGCTGGCTGTCACTGGTCGGACTCGCCTGGCTGGCCGAGGGGGAGAATCCGGTCGGCAGCGCCACCGCAGCGACCGTGCGCCTGCCGGAAGGCAAGGCACCGGACGTCCTCGGCAGTGTCCGGCTGACCGACGGGCGGGCGACGTTCGTCGCCGCCCCCGGCGCGCGAGTGACCGTCGACGGCGAACCGGTGACCACCATCGCCCTGCGCGACGACGGCGCCGCGGAGGGGCCGACGATCCTCGTCCACGGCCCGATCTCCTTCTATCTGATCGAGCGCGGCGGCAGCTTCGCGATGCGTATCAAGGACGCCGAGTCGACGACCCTGCGCGAATTTCGCGGCCTCGACTACTTCCCCGCCGATCCGGCCTGGCGGATCGAGGGGACGTTCGAGCCGGCGCCGCCCGGCAGTACCCTCGAAGTTCCCAACTCGGTCGGTCGTCTCGAGCGCATCGCGCAGCCCGGCTGGGTCAGTTTCGAGATCGCCGGCACGCGGTATCGACTCGTCGCCCTCGACGACACCGGGGATGGCCGTCTCTTCCTCGTCTTCGGCGACCGGACCAACGCGCGCGAAACCTACGGTGGCGGGCGCTTCCTCTACACCGATCCGCCGGTCGACGGCCGCGTGGTGATCGACTTCAATCGCGCCTACAGCCCGCCCTGCGTCTTCACCCCCTTCGCCACCTGCCCGCTGCCGACGCCGGAGAACAAGCTCAGGATCCGGATCGAGGCCGGCGAAAAGACGTGGGCCGGCGCGGCGGCCCACTGAGTCGAACCGTGAGCGAAGGTCTCTACGAGCGGGTGCTCGCCGCCGCGGGCGGCGACCTGCCGCCGGCTCGGCCCCCCCGGCCTTCGGCCTCGGTCGCCCTCTGGCGCCGACGTGACGGCGAGCTCGAGGTGTTCTGGATCCGGCGCGGCCGCGCGCTGCCGTTCATGGGGGGCTGGCAGGCCTTCCCGGGCGGCGCCCTCGAACGCGACGACGTCGAGCGAACCCTCACCGGCGTCGCCCACCATCCGCGGTCCGGCACGGTCACCTCGCCGTCGCCCGAGGTCACCGAGCCGGCCGACGCCGACCTCGCGGCCGGCATCGTGGCCTGCGCCCTGCGCGAGCTCGAGGAGGAGGTCGGGGTCCGCCTCGAAGCGTACCGGCTGACCTTCGCCGGCCGCTGGCTGACACCGGCCTTCGGCGCGCTGCGTTTCGACAACCGATTCTTTCTCGCCGAGTGGCGGCCGGCCGACGGCGAGCCGCGTCCGCTGCCTCCGGAGTCCGAGGACGGCGGCTGGATCCGCCCCGCCACGGCGCTGGCCGAGATCGACTCCGGCCGGGCGATCGCCGCCCCGCCGGTCGCCCACGTCCTGCGCGTTCTCGCCGAGGAGGGGCCCGAGGGGAGCCCGCGGCGTCTGCTCGACACTTCCGAGGCAAACCTCGGCCCGCTGCGCCGCATCGAGTTCCGCGCCGGCGTGCTGGTCTTCCCGCTCGCCGCGGCGACGCTGCCGCCCGCCACCCACACCAATACCTACCTGGTGGGCCGAGGCGAGGCCATCCTGGTCGATCCCGGCTCGCCGTTCGCCGGCGAGAACGCGCGGCTCCTCGCGGCGCTCGAGGCGGCCGAGCAGCGGCTCGGCCGCCGGGTCCGCGAGATCTGGCTGACCCATCACCACCCCGACCACGTCGGCGGCGTATCGACTCTGCGACGGGCGCTCGGCGTGCCGGTCGCGGCGCACCCGGCGACCGCCGAGCGGCTCGCGCCCCACGGCATCCCCATCGACCGGCCGCTCGTCGATGGCGAGCGCCTGCGCCTCGCCGGCGAGCCGGAGATGGAGCTGATCGTCCACCACACGCCGGGACACGCGCGCGGCCACCTCGCCTTCGAGATCGACGGCGGCGCTCCGGCCGAGGCGCGCGACCTGATCGGCGGCGACCTGGTCGCCGCCGCCGGGACGATCGTCATCGATCCGCCCGAAGGGGACATGGACGACTATCTGGCGACCCTCGAGCGCCTCGCGGCGCGGCCCTGGAGGACGCTCTTTCCCGCCCACGGCGCGCCGGTGCTCGACGTCGCGGGCAAGCTGGGCGAGTACCTCGCCCACCGGCTCGCCCGCGAACAGCAGGTGCTCGACGCATGGGAGTCGGGCCTGCGGTCGCCGGCGGAGTTCCTGCCCGCCGTCTACCCGGAGGTCCCGCCACCGGCCCGTCCGCTGGCCGAGCGCCAGGTGGTGGCGCACCTCGACCGCCTGCGCCGGCACGGCCGGATCCGCGGATGAGGGCCGCCGTGAGTGTCGGGCGCCGGCGCCGCCGCTGGATCGTCCCGGGTCTCCTCGCGGTGGCTCTGCTGGCGGTCTGGTTTCTCGCCGGCGACGAGCTGCCGCGGCGAACCGGCGCGCCGACCCGCGAGCCGTCCGCCGCAAGTGCACCTGCGGCGGCACGCGACCTGGCGTTCGACGAGTCGGCCGGCGGGCACACCCTCGCCCGCCACGTCGGACGCAGTGATGCCGAGCTGGCGCGACGCCTCGAACGCGAGCCGCATCTGGCCGCCGCCTCGACCTTCACCGATCGCGCCACCGCCGAGCGGGCGGTCGCCGAAGCGCTGACGCGCGAGCGGACGCGGATCGAAACCTGGAGCGGCCGGCGCGCCGCCGGCAACCTGGTGGTCCGCTGGCCGGGGGACGGCGCGCCGCTCGGCCGCGTCCTCGAGCGCGGCGCGGCGAGCTCGGAGCCGGCTGACGCGGCGCGGGTCATCCTCCGGCGCCGGGGCCGCGACTGGTACGTCCTGACCGCATATCCGGAGGTGCGCCGATGAGTTCCGGCAACGGATCCGACGCCGGCGAGCTCGAAGCCCGGCTCACTCCCGACGAGCTGCCGCGCGTGGCCTTCTTCATCGCCGGCTACCTGCACGAGGACCTCGCCCTCGAGCAGGGCTCGGCGGCGGCCGCGGCCTACGACTACGCGTCCGAGGCCGAGCTCGACGAGCTCGAGGAGCTGGCGGCGGAGTGGCAGGTGGTCTGCGCCGCCGCCCGCGAGCTGCCTCTCGAGCGGCTCAACGCCTTGTTGCGCGCGCGCTTCGGCTCGTCGTGGCAGGCGGCCACCGCGCGCGAATTCGACGCCGTGGCCTTCGAGCTCGACCGGGCGCTGCGCGAGTAGGGGAAACCGCGCTCAGGCGCCGACGGCTTCGGCGACGGGCGCCGGCGGCAGGACATCGACCGCCGGTTCCCACCAGTCGGCGCCCGTCTCGAACGGCCGGCCTTCGTACGAACAGGGGGACGACACCAGGTCCTTGCCGTGGGACGGCTTGCCGGAGTGGCGCGCCGCATGCAGCGGATAGACCGCCTGACAGACGCGGCAGAAGCGGCCCACGACGGCACCCCGGCGCTCGGGGGGGATCAGCGACTGCGGCGCGGACGGCGGCTGATGGATCATGGCGACTCCCGGCGCCGCCTCAGCGGGCGGCGATGCGTTCGGTCAGCGGGAAGAAGAAGGCGAGCTCGATCGCCGCGTTCTCGGGCGAGTCCGAGCCGTGAATGGCGTTGCGCTCGATCGAGGTACCCCAGAGTTTGCGGATCGTCCCCTCGGCCGCCTTGGCGACGTCGGTGGCGCCCATCACCTCGCGCAGGCGGGCGACGGCGTCCTCGCGCTCGAGGGCGACCGGAATCACCGGCCCTTCGGTCATGAACTCGACCAGCGAGCCGAAGAAGGGGCGCTCGCGATGCACCGCGTAGAAGGCTTCGGCCTGCTCGCGCGTCAGATGCAGGACGCGCAGGCCGCGCAGGGCGAATCCGTCCTGCTCGAGGTGGGCGAGGACCTTGCCGGCGTTGCCGGCGGCGACCGTGTCGGGCTTCAGGATGGCGAGCGTCGTCTGCATGAGCGGAACTCTCCTCGGAGTCGAATTGGGGGGAGTCGTGACGCCGGAAGCGGCGCCGCGACCGGTGCGAAGTCTATCCCACCGGCCGCGGCCGTCGACCTCGCTCCGGGGCGTTCAGCCCCCCGTCCCGCCCGCCTCGATCGCCGCCAGCACGTCGGCCGCCTGCTGCTCGGTCGACGCCGAGAGGTCGCGCCAGACCAGCTTGCCGTCGCGGAACAGGTACGCCTGACGCTTGGCGAAACCGGTGACGTGCGGCACGCCGAAGGCCGCCATCACCTTCTTCTCCGTATCGGCGAGGAGGGTGAAAGGCAGCTTGTACTTGTCGCGGAAGGCCTTCTGCGCCGCCTCGTCGTCCCCCGAAACGCCGAAGACGCGCACGCCGCGGTCGCTGAGCGTGGCGAAGGCGTCGCGCAGACTGCAGGCCTGCCTGGTGCAGCCGGGGGTGTCCGCCTTGGGGTAGAAGTAGACCAGCGTCCAGCCGCTGGCGCCCGCCGCGGCGAGATCGACCGCCGTACCGTCCTGGTCGTTGACCGTCACCGCGGGCAGCGCCGCGCCGGATTCGAGCTCGTCCGCCCTGCCGATCAGTCCGAAGAGCATGATGCCTCCCACTATCCCGGCCACGATCGGCCACTTGCGAATGCGATTCATCTCATCGCCTCCCGCCGTTCGTCACATCCGCTCCGCTTCGCCGACCAGCGGCACCAGGTCCGCCTCCGGGCCGGCGAGGGCGAACACGTCTCCCTGCGACTCGAACCGACCGTCGGCCCCCACGAGCAGCAACGCGCCGGCGGCGATGCCGATTCCCCGTTCGACACCCGGATGGGCGACCAGCTGGCGCAGGCGCCGGTCGTGCGCCGGGTCGAAGTTGGTTTCGATGGCGACGCCGGGCAGCAGGCCGAGGCCGGCGAGAACGCGCCCGCCCGAAATCGAACGCACCGCGGCGCCGCAGGCCTGGGCCGCCGCGGCGATGGCGACCACCACGCCGCCCGCGCGGATCTTCTCCGCCAGGGCCTCGCCCGCCGGCGCGCCGGCGAGGGCGTCGAGCAGCTGGTCGGCCACGCCGCCGCCGAGGTAGACCGCCGGACAGGCGGCGATCCGCTCGGCGTTGCGCGCCCGCCTGCCGTCCCTCTCGCGGTAGATCGGAATCACCTCGACCGCGCGGCCGAAGGTCTCCTCGAGATACGCGGCGAAGTGCCGGCCGTAGTCGATCGACCCCGAGGCCGCGGGAACGAAACCGACCGGCCCTTCGCCACACTGCTCCAGCCAGCCGCGATCGGCTTCGGCGGTCTCGCCGAACGAGAACTCGCCGCCGCCGATCAGTGCCAGCCAGCCGCCCATCGGACTCAGCTCTTGCCGAGCACGCGGGCGACCGTCGTGCCGAGGTCGGCGGGGCTCTCGCAGACGTGGATGCCGGCTTCGCGCATCGCCGTCATCTTGGCGTCGGCCGTGCCGGCCCCGCCGCTGACGATGGCGCCGGCGTGGCCCATCCGGCGTCCCGGCGGCGCCGTGCGGCCGGCGATGAAGCCGACCACCGGACGGTCGAAGTGGTCACGGATCCACGCCGCCGCCGTCTCCTCCGCGTCACCGCCGATCTCTCCGATCAGGATCACCGCCTCGGTCTCCGGGTCATCGCGGAAGGCCTGCAGCACGTCGAGGAACTGGGTGCCGTTGACCGGATCGCCGCCGATACCGACGCAGGTCGTCTGGCCGAGCCCGAGTCCGGTGAGCTGCCAGACCGCCTCGTAGGTGAGAGTTCCCGAGCGCGAGACGACGCCGACCTTGCCCGGCCGGTGGATGTGACCCGGCATGATGCCGATCTTGGCCTGGCCGGGAGTGATGATCCCGGGGCAGTTGGGACCGATCAGGCGGGTCCGGGGGTAGTCGCGCAGGAACGCCCGGACGGTCAGCATGTCGGCCACCGGGATCCCTTCCGTAATGGCGACGATCAGCTCGACGCCCGCCGCCGCCGCCTCGCAGATCGCGTCGGCGGCGAACGGCGGCGGCACGAAGATCATCGTGGCGTTGGCCCCGGTGGCCTCGCGAGCCTGCTCGACCGAGTCGAAGACCGGGATCCCCTCGACCGTGTCGCCGCCCTTGCCGGGCGTCACGCCGCCCACCACCTGAGTTCCGTAGTCCCGGCACCCGAGGGCGTGGAACTTGCCCTCCCGGCCGGTGATCCCCTGCACCAGCAGCCGCGTCTCCCGCGTCAGCCAGATGGCCATCACGCACCTCCCTTGACCGCGGCCACGACCTTCTGCGCCGCGTCGGCCATCGTCTCGGCCACCAGAAAATCGAACTCGCTTTCGCGCAGGATGCGCCGCCCCTCCTCGACGTTGGTCCCTTCGAGACGGACCACCACCGGGATCTTCACGCCGCCCAGCTCGGTAAGAGCCGCGACGACGCCGCTGGCGATCCGGTCGGTGCGGGCGATGCCGCCGAAGATGTTGATCAGCACCGCGCGGACCGATTCGTCGGAGATCAGGATCTTGAACGCGCTGGTCACCGCCTCCTGCGACGCCGAGCCGCCGACGTCGAGGAAGTTGGCGGGTGCCGATCCGTACAGCTTGATGATGTCCATCGTCGCCATCGCCAGGCCGGCACCGTTGACCATGCAGCCGATCTCGCCGTCGAGCTTGATGTAGTTGAGATTCGACCTGGACGCCTCGACCTCGAGCGGATTCTCCTCGGCGAGGTCGCGCATCGCCACGATGTCCTTGTGGCGGAAGAGGGCGTTGTCGTCGAAGTTCATCTTGGCGTCGAGGGCCACCACGTCCCCTCCGCCGGTGACCATCAGCGGATTGATCTCCGCCAGCGAGGCGTCGGTCTCGAGGTAGGCGGTCGCCAGCGCGGTGACGAGCTTGGCGGCCTTCGCGGCGGTCTCGCCGCTCAGCCCGAGAGCGCGCACGACGCGCCGCGCCTGGAACGGTCGCAGTCCGAGGAAGGGATCGAAGCGCTCGCGATGGATCGCCGCGGGATCCTTCGCGGCGACCTCTTCGATGTCCATTCCGCCGGCCGCCGAAGCGATGATCACCGGCTTGCCGGCGGCCCGGTCGAGGGTCACCGCCAGGTAGAGCTCGGAGGCGATGTCGGCCGCCTCCTCGATCAGCACCTTGCGCACCGTCTGCCCTTCCGGGCCCGTCTGATGGGTGACCAGCTGCATGCCGAGAATCTTCGAGGCGTGCTCGAAGGCCTCGCCGGGCGACTTGGCCAGTTTGACGCCGCCCCCCTTGCCGCGCCCTCCCGCGTGGATCTGGGCCTTGACCACGGCCTTGCCGCCCAGCTCCTCGCAGATCTGCCGCGCCTCCACGGCGCTGTCCGTCACCCGGCCGCGCGGCGTGGGGACGCCGTAGCGACGCAGGATCTCCTTGGCCTGGAATTCATGGATCTTCAACGGAGAACCTCCTCGGATCGAATCGAAAGGGAGCCCGGGTCACGGGCGCCGCGCCCCGAGTCTATCGCCTCGGGCCACCGGCGCCGACCCGGGCGCGCCTCAGCTCGCGCCCTCCCGGGAGGCGATCCGCCGGGCGCGGGCCAGCGACGCGACGACCGCGATCGCCAGGATCGCCGCCACCACGCCGAGCGACACCGGAGACGGAATCTTGTACAGGTCGACGATCGCCATCTTGGTGCCGACGAAGACGAGGATCGCGGCGAGGCCGAGCTTCAGGTACTCGAACTTCGACATCACCCCGGCGAGCAGGAAGTAGAGCGAGCGCAGGCCGAGGATGGCGAAGACGTTCGAGGTGTAGACGATGAACGGGTCCGAGGTGACCGCGAAAATCGCCGGGATCGAATCGACCGCGAAGATCAGGTCGGTGGTCTCGACCAGGGCCAGAACCAGGAAGAGTGGCGTCGCGGCGAGGGCGCCGTTCTCGCGCGCGAAGAATTTCTGGCCGTGGTAGCGGTCGGTCACCGGCATCAGGCGGCGCACCAGCCGGACGACGGGGTTCTTCTCCGGCTCGAGGCCCCTGGCGGGCACGAACGCCATCTTGATGCCGGTGACGATCAGGAAGGCGCCGAAGACGTAGATGATCCAGTGGAAGTTGGCGATCAGCGCGGCGCCGGCGGCGATGAAGATCGCGCGCATGACGAGGGCGCCGAGGATGCCCCAGAACAGGACCCGGTGCTGATACTCCTCGGGTACCGCGAAGTAGCCGAAGATCAGGGCGAAGACGAAGATGTTGTCGACCGAGAGCGACTTCTCGATCAGGTAGCCGGTCAGGAACTCGACCCCCTTCTGCGCTCCGAGCAGGTGCCAGACGCCCAGATTGAAGAGGAGCGCCAGACCGATCCAGACCGCGCTCCAGATCGAGGCCTCGCGCACCGAGACCACGTGGGCCTTGCGGTGGAAGACCCCGAGGTCGAGCGCCAGCATCGCCAGCACGAAGACGTTGAATCCCACCCAGAGCCAGATCGACGACGTTTCCATTCCCACCCTCCGGTTTCGAGGGCGCGTGGAGAAACGCCGAACGGCGAGCCCCACGGCACCTCGGTGTCGTGGTGGTCTCGCCGTTTCGCTGGAACCGGGCCGACCGGAGGCCGGTTGCCCGGCCTCGGACTGACGATCGCCCTCCCGGACGAAGCGTCCGGGTAGCTACTCCCCACCTGCGGCGAGTCTATGCAGGGACGCTCCGGGCGGGCAACTCCCGAGCCGTGACGATCGCGTGACAGCGTCGCTCACGGCAGGCGCAGCACGAGCAGGGTCAGGTCGTCCTCGCGGGGCGCATCGCCGGTGAAGGCGGCGAGCGCGGCCAGCACGGCGTCGCGCACGGCGCGCGGTGGCCGCCCGGCGTGGCCGGCGAGCAGCTGCTCCAGCCGTTCGAAACCGAAGTGCTCTTCGCTCCCCTCCCGGCGCGCCTCGACCAGGCCGTCGCTGCACAGGAAGACGGTGTCGCCCGGGGCCAGCCGCGCCCGCCGCGGCTCGACTTCGATCGACGGCCGCACCCCGAGCGGATAGGAGACCGACTCGAGCACCTCGACCCTCCCCTCTCCGGTCAGCCGGTAGGGGAAGAGATGCCCGGCGCTGGCGAAGGTCATCTCGCGCCGCTCGGGGTCGACGAGCGCGTAGCAGAGCGTCGCGAGCAGCCGCTTGCGGGCGCTCTGGTAGACCATCCGGTTGAGCGTGCCGAAGACCGCCTCGACCTCGGGGTCGAAAGTGACCTGCACCGCGAGCGCCGACTTGGCCATCGACATCACGAGACCCGACGAGACGCCGTGCCCGGCGACGTCGCCGACCGCCACCGCGAGCCGCCCGTCGTCGAGCGCCAGCACGTCGTAGAAGTCGCCGCCGACCTCGGTGGCCGGCAGATAGGTGTGCGCGAGCTCGACGCCGTTCAGCGCTTCGGGCAGCCGCGGCAGGATCGAACTCTGAATGTTGCGCGCCGTCTCGAGCTCGACGCGCTGGCGTTCGCGTTCGGCGATGCGCCGCACGTGCGGCGGCACGTCCTCGTAGCGGTAGGTGAACTCGCGCTCGGCCAGCAGGTGGCGCGCCGAGAGCGCCAGCGGCAGCGCTCCGGCCAGCACGGCGATCCAACCCTGCAGCTGGGTCGCGGGGTCGATCGCGAGCACGAAGGGCCAGGCCATCAGCACGGCGCTGCCGGTGAACGTCGCGAGCAGCGTCGACAGCAGGTCGGTGGCCAGGAAGAGGACCACCGTGGCGAGGCTCCAGGCGAGCCAGATCGGCACCCCGGCCTTGAGCGGCAGCAGGAGGATCGGCGCGAAGAAGATCCCGGCGGTGATCAGGGCAGCCAGCGCCCCGCCGCTCCACTTGCCGAGCCGGGCACCCAGCCAGGGGACGAGGAAGAGGCGGCCGAACAGGGTCGTGTAGAGGGTGAACAGGAGGTTGAACAGGACCAGCGCCACGCCCGGGTAGCGGGCGTGATTCCAGAACGGCCCGAGCTGGAAGGCGATCGGCGCCAGGGCTCCCGAGCGCACCGCCAGCAGCGCCGCCAGCAGGGTCGCCGCCGCCAGGCCGAAGCCGGCGGCGAATCCGCGCAGCGACGACAGCGCCACCGTGCGGTTGGCCCAGTCGCGCTGGAAGAGGGCGTCGAAGGCGGCCAGCGCCCGGCCGCGCCGCTCGCGCATCAGCGACTCGCCCACCGACCAGGAGAGCAGCGAGACGATCGCCAGCGGCAGCACCCAGATGACCATCATCTGGCCGCCCCACATCCAGGCGACCTGGACCCGCGAGAGCACCCCCCAGAAGCTCTCCTGGGTGGCGCCGACCGAGCTCAGCACGAAGACGCCGAGGCCGCTGGCCAGCAGCAGCGCGAAGATCTGCAGGCCGCGCCGCACGCCGATCTCGCCCGCGTGGTAGCGACGCAGGAAGACCGGCGCCACCAGCGGCAGGACGAGAAAGGTCGAGAAGAACGCGATGTTGCCGAACAGGCCGACCGGCTGGAGTGCCGCGGTGACCTCCTGCTCCCGGGGATCGTCGCGGTAGTGCCCGAAGCCGGCCAGCTGGTCGCCGGCGAAGGCGACCTCGACCCCGCGCGCCAGTCGGTCGCCGAGGGCCGGCTCCGGGTCGGCGAAGCGGACGAAGAGGTCGGTCCGCTTCTCGAGATCCTTGCGCCGCACCGAGGGCGGCTCCAGCCGGTCGACGGCGATCCCCAGCTCGTCGAGGAAGGCGACCGCCCGTTCCACCGCGGCCGCCTCGTCCAGCGGCGCCCCGGCGTCGGTCGCCCGGAAGCCGCGGTGGAGGGCGAGCAGCCGGCCGTCGAGCGCGAGCTCGGCCCGCAGCGCCCAGTCGCGCGGCCCCGCTCCGGGCGCGTACACGGTGACCTCCCAGGTGAGCACCCGGGAGGCGAGGCCGGAGGCCTCGACCTCGGCCGCCCGCCCCGCGGAGCGCGCCTCGAGCAGCCGGTACTCGAGTCGCGGGTCGTCGCCCATGCGCACGACGACGAACGGGTCCGCGGGCAGTTCGCCGAGCGCCCGCAGCTGTTCGAGCGCGAGCGTGCGCGCCTCCTCGCGCGAGACGGACCACCCCGCCGGAGCGGTGGGAAAGACCCGCGGGAAGGCCCAACGGACGGTCAGCGCCCCGACGACCAGGACGGCGAGCCAGAGCAGCGGGGAGCGATACGGATGGCGCATGGAGGAATCCTCGACCCTTCTACGTGCGCTCGCCGTTGCGAGTTCAGGCGGCGGGCCACATGCTAGCCTCGCCGCGCCGATGGACTGGGACCGCCTGCTCGCCGCCGCCGCGCTCGCCCGCAGCCACGCCTACGCCCCGTTCAGCCGCTTCGCCGTCGGCGCGGCGCTGGCCGCCCCCGGCGACGCCATCTTCGCGGGCTGCAACGTCGAGAACCGCTCGTACGGCGCCACGCTGTGCGCCGAGCGGACCGCGGTGGGGTGCGCGGTAGCGGCCGGCCAGCGGGAGTTCTCCGCCCTCGTCATCCTCGCCGACGCCGACCCGCTTGCCACGCCGTGCGGGATCTGCCGCGAGACGCTCGCCGAGTTCTGCTCCCCCGATCTGCCGATTCTCCTGGCCGCTCCCGACGGGAGGCGCCGGGAGACCCGGCTGGGCGACCTCTTCCCCGAGGTCTTCCGTCTGCCCCCCGGCCGCAACTCCTGAGCGCGGATCGCGTATCTCCTGCGGGGCGGAGCCCTGTCCGACGGCTCCTCCTCCCGCTCACTTCCGGAAAGGAACGACCCCCGTGCACCCGAGCCGACTCGCCCTCGCCGTCGCCGCCGTCGCGCTGACCGCCGCAGCCGTCGCGGCCCAGACTCCGGCCCCCCCGACGCTGCGCCTTCCCGACGGGGCGCGACCGACGGCGGTGGCGGCCGAACTCGACATCGCACCGGAGAGCGAGTCCTTCAGCGGCCGCGTCCGGCTCGACCTCGAGATCGCCCACCCGACCCGACTCCTCTGGCTCAATGCCGAGCGGCTCGAGATCGATGCCGCCCGCTTCGAGGTCGGTGGAGAGACCTGGCCGGCGACCGTGGTCCCCGGCGGCGAGCAGTTCGCCGGCTTCGACGCCGGCCGCGAGCTGCCCGCCGGAGCCGCCCGCCTGACGATCGACTACCGCGGCAAGCTCGACGCGCTCGAGACCGAGGGGCTCTTCCGCCAGCAGGTCGACGGCGTCTGGTACGTCTTCAGCCAGTTCGAGTCGACCTTCGCCCGGCGGGCCTTTCCCTCGTTCGACGAACCCGCCTACCGCGCCCCCTGGCAGCTGACGATCACCGTGCCGGCGGGCCAGCGGGCCTTCGCCAATACGGCGGTGGTCGCCGAGCGGGACGCCGCGGACGGCCGGCGGGTCTTCGAGTTCGCCGCCACGCGGCCGATCAGCTCCTACCTGGTGGCGCTCGGCGTCGGGCCGTTCGAGGTGGTCGACGCCGGCACCTGGGGGCGTGCCCGCACGCCGCTGCGCATCGTGGTGCCGCGCGGCCGCGAGGGGAAGGTCGCCTGGGCGGTCGAGGTCACCGGCGACATGCTGGCCCGGCTCGAGGAGTACTTCGACGTCCCCTATCCGTTCGGCAAGCTCGACAATCTCGCCATTCCGCAGACGGTCGGCTTCGGGGCGATGGAGAATCCCGGGCTGATCACCTACTCGGAGAATCTGATCGTCCTCGACCCCGCGGCGACGCCCCTGGCGCGCAAGCGCGCTTACGCCTCGGTCGCCGCGCACGAGAACGCTCACCAGTGGTTCGGCAATCTCGTCACCATGTCCTGGTGGGACGACATCTGGCTCAACGAGGGTTTCGCCGACTGGCTCTCGGACCGCATCGTCGCCGAGTGGCGCCCCGACTGGTTCACCGCCGCGGATCGCGCCCTGCGCCGCGGCAGCGCCGTGCGCGCCGACAGCCTGCCCTCCTCGCGCAAGGTCCGCCGCCCGATCGCCACGCTCGACGACGTCTATACCGCCTTCGACGGCATCTCCTACACCAAGGGGGCGGCGCTGCTCGAGATGTTCGAAGCGTGGCTCGGACCCGAGCGCTTCCGCGCCGGAATCCGCGCCTACATCGGGCGCCACGCCTGGGGCAACGCCACTTCCGACGACTTCCTCGCCGCTCTCGCCGGCGCCGGCGATCCGCAACTGGCCCGCGCCTTCGCCAGCTTCCTCGACCAGCCCGGCGCCCCCGTGGTGACCCTCGAGGCCGTCTGCCCGGCGGACGGTCCCGCCCGGCTGCTGCTGTCCCAGCGGCGCTATCTGCCGCTCGGCTCGCCGGCCGGCGCGCCGCAGACCTGGACGATCCCGCTGCGGCTGCGCTACGGCACCGGCGAGCGGACCGCTTCGATCCGCCACCTCTTCGACGCCCCCGCCGGCGAGCTGCCCCTCGAGTTCTGCCCGCAGTGGGTGGCCGGCAACGAGGAGGGCATCGGTTACTACCTCGCCGAGTACCGCGGCGACCTGCTCGCCGCCCTCTCGGCGCGGGTCGATGCCCTTTCGGACGGCGAACAGATCGCGCTGCTCGATGACCTCTCTTTCCTCGTCGCCTCCGGCGACGTCGGGCCGGCGGTGGCGCTCGAGCTGCTGCCGCGCTTCCGCGACAACCCCTACCGGGCGGTGGTCGAGTCGGCGGCGCGCATCGCCGGAGCGGTCGACGCCCACCTCGTCGCGGACGAGCTGCGGCCGAACTACGAGCGCTATCTCGCCGGCCTCTTCGGCGCGCGGGTAGCCTCGCTCGGCCTCGAGCCGCGCCCCGGCGAGTCGGAGGACGACGCCCTGCTGCGCCCCGATCTGGTCCGCCTTCTCGCCGACGCCGGAGGCAACCGCGAGCTGCGCCGCGAGGCGCGCCTCCTGGTCGACCGCTGGTTCGCCGATCACTCCGTCCTCTCGCCGGACATGCTCGGCACGACCCTCGGCGTGGCCGCTCTCGACGGGGACCTGGCGCTCTTCGAGCGCTACGTGGCGGCGGCGCGCGAGGAGGCGGATCCGCGCCGCCGACGGGCACTGATCGGTGCGCTCGGCCGCTTCCGCGACCCGGCCGCGATCGACCGCGCCCTCGGCCTCGTCCTCTCCGGGGACTTCGACGTGCGCGAGGCCTCACCGCTGATGTTCGGCCTCTCCGCCGAGCGCGCCGCCCGCGGCCGGATCCTCGACTGGATCGAAGCGAACCACGAGCAGCTGGTCGCCCGACTCCCCGGCCAGTTCCTCGCTTACCTCCCCTATCTCGCCATCGGCAGCTGCGACGCCGCGACCCGTGCCCGCGCCGAGGCCTTCTTCGGGCCGCGCGCCGCGGCGGCCCCGGGCGGCGAGATCCACCTCACCCGGGCCCTCGAGTCGCTGGACCAGTGCATCGCGCGCCGGGCGGCGCAGCAGCAGGCAGTCTCGGAGTTCCTCGCCGGGCAGTGACCTGCCGGCGGGACGGACGGGCTCAACGGGCGAGGAAGCTGCGCAGCGCGGCGCTGTCGCGCGCGCGCCACTCGCCCGCCAGCTCGGCGCTCTCTTCCGGGGTGGCGAAGCCCCATTCGACGAAGACGAACGGGGCGCCCGCGGCGCGGGCGGTCGCGGCATCGATGCGGCTGTCGCCGACCATGAGCAGCCGCGCGGGGGGCAGTTCGAGGCGTTCGGCGATCGTCCGCAGGACGATCGGGTCCGGCTTGCGCCCGGCGAGAGTGTCGCCGCCGATCACCACCTCGAACAGGCCGTCCCAGCCGAAATGTTCGAGGATCCTGCGGGTCGGACCCTCCGGCTTGTTGGTCGCCAGCGCCAGCCGGCGCCGCCCCGCCTGTTCGGCGAGCAGGGCCGAGACTCCCGGATAGGGCAGCGTCGCGTCGGTGGCAACCTCGTCGTAGTGGGCGAGAAAGACGGCCAGCGCGCGGTCGAGCCGCGCCCCCTCGGGCTCGTCGCCGAGCGCCCGCGCGACCAGCTGCCGGGCCCCCCGGCCGACCATCGCCACCACCTCGGGCAGCGGCAGCGGCGCCAGCCGGAAGTCGGCGCGCATCCGGTTGACCGCCTCCGCGAGATCGTGGCGCGAGTCGACGAGCGTGCCGTCGAGGTCGAAGGCGATCGCCGCGATCCGCGCCGGGTTCACGCCTCGCTCTCGAACTCGGCGCTCACCCGCGGCAGGATGCCGGCTGCGGCGCCGCGATCGAGCAGCTGCTGGACGGCGGCCCTGCCGGCGGCGCCGTAGCCGCGCGTCCAGTCGTTGACGTACATGCCGACGAAGCGATCCGAAAGGACCTCGTCCCCCTCGAGCTCGCGGGCGTAGCGGCGGGCGAAGGCGAGCGCCTCGGCGCGGTGGTCGAGCGCCCAGGCGATCGACTCGGTGAGCAGCCGGCAGAGCCGCCGGCGCAGCGCCGGATCGAGATCGCGCCGGATGCCGTTGCCCCCCAGCGGCAGCGGGCCGCCGGTCTCCTGCTGCCACCAGGCGCCGAGGTCGACCAGCGGCGTGAACCCGCGGCTGCCGAAGGTCAGCTGCCCTTCGTGGATCACCACCCCGGCATCGGCGCGGCCGGCCTCGACGGCGTCGAAGATCTCGTCGAAGGGGACGACCACCGTGCGGGCCGCCGGCTGCCAGAGGCGCAGCGCCAGCGCGGCGGTGGTGCGTTCGCCCGGAATGGCAGTGACCAGGCCGGCGAGCTCCTCCCGGGCGATCGGCCGCCGCGCCACCACGACCGGCCCGTAGCCGTCGCCGAAGGAGGCCCCCGAGGGCATCAGGACGTAGCGATCGACGAGGTGGGCATAGGCGTGGAAGGAGAGGGCCGAGATCTCGTAGGTCCCCTCGGCGGCGGCCCGGTTGAGCGTCTCGATGTCGGCCAGCTGGTGCTCGATGGCGAGTCCCGAGGTGTCGAGGACGCCCTGCGTCAGGGCGTAGAACATGAACGCGTCGTCGGAATCGGGGCTGTGGGCGATGCGGATCCGGGTCGAAGTCATGGCGACCGGGGAGACTATCAGGCCGCGGCCGGCTCCACCCCCGGGCGGTGCAGCGGTGCGCTATGTCAGACCTGCCACCCGTGCTAAACTCTCCCGACTTCGCCGTACGGGCGGCGTGGTCTGTCAATCCACCAGGTTTCGCAGGGCCAGGTCCGCAGGACCGGGAGGTACACCGGATGAAGTTGACCCGCATCGTGCTCGCAGGACTGCTCGCCGCCGCCGCTCAGCCGGTGCTCGCCGGAGTAGTCTACGTCCCCACGGCCAACACCACCGTGGGGGGCGTCAACCGGCTGGGGTTCATGTACCTGAGCAATCAGGACACCGCGGCGGTCCAGGGCGTCGCCTACCGCTACATCAAGAGCGGCGTCGCCGGTGCTCCGGTGCCGACTGATCCGCCGGCGATCCAGTACGTCGGCGCCGGCGCCAGCGCCCTGACGCTGCCGAACACGCTGGTCGGTGGCGAAACCGGCATGGTCGAGATCATGCCGGGCTACGGCAACATGATCGTCGGCTCGCGCTTCCGCTACTCGACCGCCGGCGGCTACAGCACGGTCGTCGACATGCCCGGGATCTCCAGCCGCAACGTGATCGCGGCGAACACGGTCGTCTACCTGCAGGGCGTCGAGCACGGATCGACCTCGGGCGTGATCACCGACCTGGCGCTCTTCAATCTCGGCGCCACGGCCGCCAGCTGCACGATGAGCGTCTACTCCGGTGTCAACGGCACGGCCATCGCGACCAACCTGCCGGTCTCGGTGGCCGCCCTCTCCTCGGTGATGTACGCCGACTTCTTCGGCGGCCAGACGCCGGTCGAGGTGCCGGCCCACTCGCGCATCCAGCTCAGCTGCGACAGCTCCTTCTACTTCTTCGGCGTCCGCCACGACACGCTGAGCGGCGCGACTTCGGTCCTCATGCCGACCTCGACGCTCGCCCAGTCGGCGCTGACGCAGCCGACGGACGACGATGGTGGTGGCACGCCGCCGCCGCCGCCCCCCCCCTCGAGCGGCACGCTGATCACGCTGCCCGGCACCTTCCTCACCTGCACCTCGGGCAACAAGTTCTGGAAGTACAGCCTGGCCAACGCCGCGACCTCCGACCAGACCTTCAAGCGGATCACCGCCGAGGTCGACGTCTACCACGCCAACTGGGATCCCTCGAAGACGGTCCACATCTACATGTGGCTGCAGAACGGCCAGAGCTGGGCCAACGACCTGTTCGGCTACACCGTCGCGATCAAGGGGCAGAACAAGTTCAAGAACCAGATCCGCTACGGCCGCAACGACTCGATGGACGCCAGCGGCGGCGCCACGGCGGGCAGCACCTACCACGCCTACCTCGACTGGAACGGCGGCACGGCGCGGCAGATCACCTACCGCATCACCCGCGGCGGCTCGACGATCGCCCAGAAGACGGCCTCGCTGACCAAGGGCAGCTTCACCGTCCACGGGATGTTCATCGGCCTCGGCTCCTGGCCGACCGGTCACGGTCCGGAAGCGCTGCAGTACGGCTGGAAGTACTCGAACCTCAAGGTCCAGTACTACCGCTGAATTCCGGCGAAAGCCGCACCCCGAAAAGGGCGACCCCGCGGGGCCGCCCTTTTTTCTTGCCCCCGGAAGCTCCCGGATGGCCGAATGAGGCCGGTCACTCTTCTCCCCTTCCCCTTCGCCGGCTGGGGTCGGGGATTCGCCGGTGACGCCATCGGAGCCGCTGGTGCCCCGGATCGGCTCCCGCACCGCTCCACCGGTATCCATATCCGCGCCGATAGCTTCCGGCCCGAGGCCGGGGGGGAGGGGGCCGATCCTCAACGCCCGACAGGGAGTCACCTCACCGTGCCTGTTGACCGTAGGAGCCCCGGGCGAAGCCGAAGGG
>CAYYIK010000030.1:0-33726 GCA_964471955.1 uncultured Thermoanaerobaculia bacterium
TCGAGTTTCGGTGCCTGTCCCCGAAATAGGAGTTTCGGTGCCTGTCCCCGAAATAGGAGTTTCGGTGCCTGTCCCCGAAATACCGTCTCGGTGCGGCGGTCAGAAGGTGGCGGCGGCGCGCCAGCCGGCGGCGGCGGCCTCGCGCGGGCCGGGGTCGGTGGTCAGCCAGGCGTGCCCCTCTCCGTGCCCCGTCTCGGCGGCCGGACGGAAGGCCAGCTCGAGCCGCGGCTCGAGGCCGCAGCGGGCGTGCAGGTCGAGCAGCACCAGCGAACGGCGCAGGCAGGGGCCGCCGTCGACCGGCAGGCGCCCGGCGAGGCGGCCGACGTAGCCGCTCCAGCGCCGCGGGTCGGCGAGAAACCGGGCGCGGAAGGGCGGCACCTCGCGCAGCCGCGCGGCGCGCTCGCCGATCGGCAGTCCGGCGCTCGCCCGCGCCCGCGCCACGGCGCGCAGCAGCGCCGGCAGGCCGGCGAGGGCGAACAGGAGACGGTTCACGCCGGGCGCTCCCCCGCCGCCAGCCGGTCGGCCAGTTCGGCCCGCTCGCGGGCCTGCGAGGAGGGGCCGAGCAGGTCGCCGTCCTCGGCGAGCGCCTGCGCCATGCAGCGCCCGCAGTAGGCGAACTTCGAGCACTCCCGGCACTCGCGCAGATCGGCGCGCCGCAGCGCGCGGATGCGCGTCAGCCAGGGCGAACTCTCCCAGATCTCGCGGAAAGTGCGCTCGCGCACGTTGCCGCCGGATCCCGGCAGGATGTTGCAGGCCATCACGTCGCCGGCCGAGGTGATGCAGGCGTAGCGCGTGGCGGCGGCGCACAGCGGCTGGTCGGGATCGAGCACCCGGTCGGCGTCGAAGCAGCCGAGCACCGGGCCGCCGAGCTCGCGCGCCAGCTCCTCCTGCGGCACCCGGTAGCCGAGCGGTACGAGGTTGCCGTCCTTGCGCGCGGTGACGAACGGCGAGGTGCGGCACTCGCAGCCGCGCGCCGCCGCCCAGGCGGCGATCGCGCCGGTCTCGCGATAGTTGATCGTCATCATCGGCACCTTGAGAATCGTCCGCACGCCGCGCGCGCGCAGGCGCTCGATGCCGGCGACCACCTTCTCGAACGCCCCGGGCCGGCGCACGAAGTCGTCGAACTTCGCCGCGTCGAGGGTGTAGAGCGAGATCTGCGCCGTCGCGTCGAGCGCCGCCACGCGGTCGGCGGTCACCTCGTCGATCAGATAGCCGTTCGAGAAGAGGTGGAGGTCGAAGTCGAGCTGGCGGGCGCGGCGGGCGACCTCGAACCAGTCGCGGCGCAGGAAGAGCTCGCCGCCCGAGAGCGCCAGCACCAGCGTCCCCATCGCCGCGAGCTCGTCGAGCAGCGCGAGCAGGCGCCCGGTCGAGAGGCGATCCGGGGCGCCGAAGTCGGGGATGTAGCAGTGGCCGCAGCGGAAGTTGCAGTGATGGGTCAGCTCGACCATCACCTCGATGGGCACGCCCCGCTGCGCCGCCTGGCGCCAGACCCGCTCGAGCTGACCGCTCACGCCGCGACTCCCGCGCCAGCGGGGCGCACGGTGCCTGCCAGCACCGGCCAGACGCCCGCCGCGCGGGCGAAGGCGAGCTCGGCGATCTCGACTTCGGCGAGCAGCCGGTCGAGCAGCGCGAGCGAGCGAGCGACCCGCGCGGGGGAGAAGGTCGGCCAGATCACCTCGGCGCTCACCCGACGCGCCGCTTCGGCCGCCGGCAGGGGCGCGAGCGTGTGCTCCGCAGCGTGGCGCAGCAGGCGCACGCCGCGCAGCCGCCCGCCGCCCGGGCGGCCGTGCCAGAACGGCAACGCCGCGGCCTCCCAGCGCCCCGGCGCGACGCGCCGCAGCAGGGTGAGCTCGTCGCAGCGCGCCCGCTCGCCGCACAGCTTCGCCAGGGTCGACTTGCCGGCCCCCGACGGGCCGGTCGCCAGGAAGGCCTCGCCCGCGTCGACGAGCAGCGCGCCGTGCATCAGCAGGCTGTCCGGCATGCGCGCGGCGAGCAGCAGGCGCACCAGCGCATCGACGCCGTGCCGATCGAGCGGCGCGGCGAGCGTGGCGCGCGGCGCGCCGGCACCGTCGAGCCGCGCTTCGATCGACGCCGAGCGCAGCAGGAGGGCGCCGCCCTCGGCCGCGACCTCGGGCGTCTCGGCGCGCAGCGCTGCCCGGGTGGCGTCGTCGTGCACCTCGCCTCGCGTCGTCAGTGCGACTTCGATGGCCGGCGCGCGGCGGGTGCGGAAGCGACCGTAGCGCGGCGCCAGCACGGCCTCCCAGCGCGGGTCGTCGCCTGCGAAAGCGACGACGAGCCCGGCCAGGTCGACGGTGAACGGCGCTACGGCTGGCACTGCGGGTTGGTGATCGCCTGCGGCGGCGACGTCTGGTGGGTCACCCGCGCCACCTCTTCGCGCCAGAGCAGGCGGGGCGCGCCGCTCGGAGGCCCGGCCAGGGCCGGCGCCGGCTCGACCTCTCCGGCCGACTCGCCCGCGCGGATCAGGCCGGCGGCGAGCATCTCGGCGAGGAATCCGGCGAGCTCCCCGCCGCCCCCTTCCGCCGCCCAGGCCGCCAGCTCGGCGGTCTCGCGGCCGACGCGCAGGGCGTCGAGCAGTTCGCCCCCCGCCGGGTTGAGGCCGTAGACGCGGCTCCGCCGCAGGTCGACGACGATCGTCTCCTCGCCCACCCGGCGCTGGGCCAGGTGGTCGACGCGGCGCAGCCGCTGCGGCAGCGGGTTCGACATCTGCGTCATCTCAGGGCTCCATCCGGAAGGCGACCGCGGGCGCGCACGGTTCGGCCGCGCCGTCGAGCCGCGCCTCGACGCGCCACTCGCCCCACAGCGCCGCGTCGGCGATCGACGAGCCGGCCACCGGCAGACGGTCGGCGACCGTGACGACACTGCCGAGCTGCGGCCGCCGGTTCTCGACCGCCGGCCGCACCGGCACCGGGAAGGGGTAGCCGTCGACCCGGCGCTGCGAGGCCGCCGGCGCCACGCCGGCGGTGAACGGCACGGCGACGCTCTGGTAGAGGCGCTCGCCCGGAAGGTACCAGGTGAGCTCGAGCAGATGGTCGCCGGTCGTGCCGCCGTCGAGGTCGACCGCGATGCCGAGATCGTCGGTGGCCGCGGTCGAGAAGGCGGGCAGGCCCGGCTCGCTCCAGCGCAGCGCGTCGCCGCTCTCGAAGCCGTCGGCGAAGACCGCCGGCCCGGCGACGCCGCTCAGCGCGATGGCCAGGCAGCCGCCCTGTGCGGCGACGGGGGCGGTCGTCGCGGCGGCGAGGGCCGCGGCGAGCGCGAAGGTGCGAATCTGCGGGGAGGGCATCGTCGTCTCCTCGATCACGGAAGCGGCAGCGCCACCGCCACCACCCGCCCGGAGCGGGAGCCGGCGTGGAGCAGGTTCTGGTTGCGGTCGATGGTCACCGGCCCGAGACCGCCGATGCCGGCGAGGTCGACCGTCTTCGGGGTCGCCCAGGCGTTGGCGGCGTCGAGTTCGATCACCCGGCCGTTGGCGCAGGCCACGTCGGCGCAGGCACCGAGGTAGGTGCGCGTGGTACCGAAGTGGAGGATCGGCCGGGTCGGCGAGGTCAGGCCGGTCACCACCCAGTCACTGCCCGTGGCTCCGGAGGCGGGGATCGCCCGCACGCTCGAATTCGACGCGAAGTAGAGCCGCGTCGAGGCCGGGTCGTAGTAGATCCAGCCGCGGATCGCGCCGTCGGCGAAGTTGCGGCTCCAGACGGTGGCGCCGGTGGTCGGCAGCAGCGCGTGGACCGCGCCGCCATTGGTACCGACGATCACCCGATTGGCGGTCCAGTCGTGGGTCGGCGCGCCGTCGATGTCGCCGAGGTCGCGCCGCCAGGCGAGCGACGCCGAGCCGGCGGTGATGTCGAGCCCCCAGACGCTGCCCGGGCTGCCGCCCGCGCGGGTGCGGCTGGCGAAGACGACGCGCGAGCCGAGAATGAGCGCCGGGCCGCTCACCATCCCCATCGTCTGCCCGTTGCCCCCCTGCGGCACCGAATTGGTGAACGACCAGGCGGTGGCGCCGGTCAGCACGTCGATGGCGTGGAAGCCGTTCGCCCCGACCGCGTTGCGGCTGCCGACCAGGATGCGGCCGGTCGCCGGATCGAACATCGGCTGCGCCTGGACGAGGCCGAAGCTCGCGGCACTCCTCCCGCCCGCCGGCCAGCCGCTGCAGCCGCCGCCGGTGGCGGCGTTGAAGCAGTAGACGTGGCCGTCCTGCGAGCCGAGGAAGGTGGCGTCGTGCGGCAGCCCGGTGTCGGCGGCGAGCATGACGACCGGCGAGCTCTGCGCCGGCGCGTTCATCGCCGCCGGCAGGAAGCCGCTCTTCCAGGTACCGCCGGCGGCGCCGATCGCCAGGGCGTAGAAAGCGCGGTCGTTCGACGGCACGAAGACGCCGAGGCCGCGCCCCTGGATCGGCGGCGCCAGGGCCGAGGCGGGGGTCGAGAAGTTCCACTTCCAGCTGCCGGCGGTCGCCTGCGGCAGGCCGGAGACCGCGCGCCGCCCGGAGTACACGTTCGCCCCGGAGTTGGCGAAGGCGGCGTAGTGCTGCGCGACGCCGTTCGAGCCGGCGCCGGCGGCGTGCAGGAAGGCCTCCTTCTGCCCCGCCGCCCCCGGCTCGTCGACCAGCAGCGTCCCGGCGGCCGGATCGGCCGGCACCGCCAGCGTGCTCGTGCGCAGCCGCGTCGACGCGAACGGCCCCGCCGCCGGATTCACCCACTCGACCGTCGCCTGCTGATCCTTGCCCGTCGCGGTCAGGAACGACACCGGCGACGGTGCCGCGGTGCAGGCGGGGATGGCGTCCCGGGTGATCGCCACGTTGTCGATGAACCAGCCGGTCTGATTTCCCGTGCAATCCGTGATCGCCGTCCAGGCCACGTGAACCGACTGCCCCGCGCAGCCGGTCGTACCGCTGGTGATCGCGTCGCAGACGGCATCGAGGTCGATGGTCGTCGTCTGCATGGCAGTCTGGTTCCCGCTCCAGACCGGCAGCCCCCCCCCGGCCGGTGGGCAGGCAGTCGACAGATTTCCCGTATAGGCGGGGCCTCCGGTAATGGCACCGGACGGAACAGTCGAGTAGGTGCCTCCGTCGAGCGAGACGAGAACCATCCCGCCGTCGTAATTCGTCGTGCCGCTCCGCTCGAAGTCCCAGCGGTGCTGGAACGTCACCTCGACATTGGTGCTGGCGGCAGGTACGACGATCCCGGCCCCGTTTCCCGGCTCTCTTCCGCGGACATTGTTGACCGCGTACTGATTGTTGCAGGCGGAACCTCCGAAGCGGAAGATGTTCCCGGAGCAGCTCTGCCTGCCTCGCCACGAATTGCCGGTCCCGGCGAAGACGACATCAGCCCAGTCATAGAAAGGAGCCCCGGTCGCGCTCTCGAAGTTGTGCGAGTAGAGCGTCCCGCTGCCGCCCGTCGAGCTGGCGAATCCGCTGTCCTCGACGACGTTGGCGTCGACATTGCCGCTGTTGCAGGGGCCGGCGCCGATCGAGGCGCCATCCTCGGCACGCACGACGTAGTAGACCGAGGTGTCGAGCGGCATGGTGGTGTCATCGAAGGAGGTGCCGGAGAGGCAGGCGGCGAGCTGGTTGGCCGGACCGGGGGTGAAGCCCGGGCTGGTCGAACGGTAGACGGCGTAGGTCAGCGCGCCACCGCACTGGGCGGTGGCCTCGTTCCAGGCGAGGCGAAGGCCGCAACCCTGGCCGCCACCGAGGTTGGTCACCGACTGCAGCCCCGCGAAGGTCGGCGGCAAGGTGCACTCGCCGGTCGCGGTCGCCGAGGCCTGGCTGGAGTTCGGCGACTGGCAGCCGCCCGGCGCGTTGGCGCGCACGATGTAGAAGTAGGTCAAACCGCCCGAGACGGTGGTGTCCTGGAAGCTCCACGGGCCCGCGCCGCCGTCGGGAACGTTACCGACCGCCGCGTAGGGTCCGCCCGAGACGGTCGCGCGCAGCACGTCGTAGGAGGTGACCGAACCGGTCGCCGAGTCGTTCCACGACACCGTGATCTGGTTGGGCGCGGTCGGCGAGGCGGCGACGCCCGTCGGCGCGGCCACCGGGCTGCAGGCCGTCGGCGTCGCGTTGACGCACGAGGAGGCCGCCGAACCGCAGGCCTCGTTGCCCGTCGGGTGCGCGATCATCTGGTAGTAGTAGGTCAGGCCGTTGGCGACCGTGTTGTCGACGAAGGGCGAAGCGGTGAGGTCGTTGGCGATCTTGACGAACCCCGCGCTGCAGCCGGCCTCGTTGCGGTAGAGGTCGTAGCGCAGGCCGCCGACCACCGTCCACGCGACGGAGACCTGGTTGTTGCCCGGCGTCAGCGCCAGGCTGGGCGCCGCCGGCGGCGTGCAGCCGGTGAAGCAGACGTTGGCCGCGGTATCGGTGGTGCAGGCAATCTGGTGGCGGTCGAAGGCGTCGTAGAGATCGCACGAGTGCGGCGTGCCGTTGTTCAGGTTCCCGTCGTCGTCGTCGGCGACGCGCATGGTGCGCCAGTAGGAGCTCGCGAAGCAGCCGTTCGAGCTCCAGCTGCCCGAGGTCGAGCAGGCGAAGGCGGCGCCCGCCGTCTGCCGCGAGAGGTACCAGAGGCGCTCGGCGACCGACCAGGCCGAGCCGGTTCCCGGGTTCGGCAGATCGCGCATCGGGAAGTCCCACAGCGCCTGCGAGGAGACGTAGGATCCGCAGTGCCCCTCGCGGCCACACGGATCGTTGTAGCCGCCGCCGTTCGGACACTGCGTGCGAGTGAAGTTACTGACGGTAGCCGGCGTTTGCGGCGTGCGCATGGCGTAGTCGATATCGCGCACGCCGGTGCAGCTGGTGCACGGCCAGCCGTAGCCGCCGCAGTTGCTGGTCAGGAAGCCGCCACCGATGCACGAGTCGTGGGTGGCGAGCGCCGCGGTGAAGTCGCCGTAGGTCTCACCGGTGCCGTTGTCGGGCGAGCTGCCGCTGCCGTCGTTCGAGTCGAAGCCGTGGCCGTACTCGTGGAGCGAGACGCCCGGCAGCTCGCCGGTGTTGCCGCAGCCGCCGCCCGAGCGGTAGAAGTTGACCGTCGAGCCGTTCCAGAAGGCGTTGCAGGTGTTGTTGATGTTGACGTTGGCGTCGAGCTGATTGGTCAGCCAGGTGCGCGTCACCCAGCCGCGCGCCTGCTCCTTGGTGCGGTTGAGCCAGTAGAACTGGGTGCGCGCCGACTTGGTGTTGCCGGCGCCGCCGACCCCCGGCGTCGTGCAGTTGGTCGCCGCTTGCGGCGAGCTGCCGAAGAGGATGTCGCCGGCGCTGTTGGAGGCCATCGAAATGGCGCCGCAGTTGTCGTTGATGCCGACGTACTGCCCCTGGAGTGTCGACGTGATCCCGGCGGTCGTGCCGCCGTAGACTCCGGCCGAGTTGGTGAAGCCGCCGGAGGAGACGTCGGCGAACGGCATTGGCAACACCGTGTCCGGAGGCAGGTCGTCGCCGTTGCGCACGCCGCCGGTGACGACGCCGTACTCGTTGGTGTCGCGGAAGTCGAGCAGCTCGCCGGTCGTCGCGTCGACGCGGGCGCGCCAGGTGCCGGCGTCGCCCTCGCGGCGGAAGGTGAACTCCCAGACCTTGACCAGCTCGAGACCGACGCCGAACGGGATGGCGCCGCGCACCGCCTCGGTCGAGGGGGCGGCCGGCAGCAGGCGCAGCGTCCCGGCGTCGAGCAGCGTGTCCCAGGCCGCGTCGAAGTTGCCCACGTGGTCCTTCACCACTGCCAGCGCGGCCGTGGCGTCGAGCACCGCCTTGGGCGCCCGCACCCCTGGCGGCGGGACGTTCTCGGTGCCGACCTGGACCAGGTTGCCGTTGTTGACCCGGAAAACGACGCGCGAACCCTCGATCACCAGACCGTCGCGCACGAGGTCGAAGTCGACGTACCAGAGGTAGTCCGCGGCGCGGCCCGATCGTCCGGGGTTGAGTCGCAGCGCCGCCGGATCGACGCCCAGCAGGGCGCCGTGCGCGGCGAGAAACTGGCGCGCCAGGCTCTCGAGGGTCGCCAGATCCGCGCTCCCGTCGCCGGCCAGCGGCGCGCCGACCCGCTCCGGCGTCAGGTCGTTGCCGTAGCCCGGGATCCAGGCGAGGCCCGAGCCCTCGACGAAGCCGACGAAGCCGCTGCGCGGGTCGAGGTCGGCCTGCCAGCTGCCCCCCGTCGCGGCGAGGAAGCGATCCCACGCCGCGACCAGCTCCGGCGCCAGCGCCTCCGCGTGCGCCGACCAGGCGACGTTGCGGCTCGGCGGCTCGAGCCGCTCACCGGCGACCACCAGCGCGTCGAGGTCGGTCGCCCCCTGCTTGACCACCACGGCCCGGGCGGGCGCTCCGACTCCGAGACCAGCGCAGAGCACGCCGATGGCGAGCGGGAGTCCGACCAAAGAGTTCGCGCGCATCCTGACCTCCGGGACTGCTTGCCGGCGGCGCCGGCTGGGCTGACAGATTGCTGTCAGCCTAGCAGACTGTCAGCGCTGCCGCGCGCCTCCGGACGCGGAATTGTCGAGACCGCGGCGGAATATGGATCGGCACGGTGGCGAATCCGGAACGTGTGTACTCGTTCGCCAGCCGGCGCGGCCGATTCACAGACGAATCGGGGCGGCGGAGACGCGGCGGCGGCGTCAGGCGGCCGGGGGCGGCGTGCCGGGGGCGGCGACCGGTTCGCCGGCCGGGCGCGGGCGCAGAGCGCGCCGGAGGCGCAGCCGCAGGCCGTCGAGCTCGGCGACGAGCCAGAGGCGCAGGCCCCGCGCGCCCATCCGCCAGGGGGCGGGGCCGAGGTCGAAGAAGGCCCGGATGCGGCGGCCGTCGTTGCGCCGGCCCGTCTCGCCGGTCTCGCGGCGCAGCTCGGCGAGGCGCCGGAAACGGGCGTGGTAGAGGCGCATCAGGTGGTACGCGAAGAAGGCCTCTTTCGGGCCGAGTACCGGCATCCAGTGGAAGCGGCCGAAGAGGCGGTAGGCGGGGGTGACGACGAAGATGTAGTACTGCGCGGTGTCGAGCAGCATCGCCGCCGAGAGCAGGTCGGCCTCGCCCATGTAGAGGTACTTGCCCTCGTAGACCGACTCGAAGAAGCGCCAGTACGAGCGCAGGAACGTCGCATTGTGCTCGGCGATCGCGGCCGGCGTCAGCCGCCCGAGCGAGTCGTCGAGCACCTTCTGCACGGTCGCCTCGACCGAGAAGGCGACGTGGTCGAGCCCCGGCGAGTAGTAGGGATCGAGAAACGCCGCGGCGTCGCCGACCAGCGCCCAGCCGTCGCCCATGTACTGCTTCGTCGCGTAGGCGAGCGTCGAGTAGTAGCGGAAGTCCCCCTCGCGCAACGCGGCGCGGTCGAGCAGCTCGCTGGCCGGCCGCAGCGCGGCAAGAAACTCGCGGTAGGCCGCTTCGCGGTCGGCGCGCTCGTGCAGGTCGACCAGGCGCCGGTCCCAGACGATGCCGATCGACGTCTCGCCGTTGCCCAGCGGGATGAACCAGACCCAGTAGCCGCGCCCGGTGTAGTGGTTGGTGCCCAGCCGGCGCGACGAGACGTTGCGCCGCGCCAGGCCAGCCGACGAGCGCGCCGCGATGTCGTCGATGTGGCGCACCCCCTTCCAGCGGCACCACATCGCCGCCGTCGGATGGCGCTCGTTGCGCTCGATCAGGCCGAGCCGGCGGCCGACCAGGCAGGCGCGGCCGGTGGCGTCGATCACCCAGCGGCAGGCGACCCGGACTACCCGGTCGCCGCTGTCGATCTCGACTTCGTGCTCGAAGTGGCCGATGCGCACGTCGCGCGCCCGCGCCGGACGCGCCAGCTCGGCGCCCTCGGCCACCGCCAGATCGAGCACGTGCTGGTCGAGCGCGTCGCGGCGCAGCTGGAACGAGGGGACGAGGCTGCGCACGAAGCCGCCCGCCTCGGTCGCCTGATCGTGCCGCTCGACGCGCGCGTTGGCGAACCAGTAGCGCAGCCCCTCCTTGGGCAGCTGCTCGGCTTCGAGGTGCTCCCAGAGCGCCAGGCGCCGGGTGAGGAACATCGCCGACATCTCGGTCGTCGCCTCCCCCACCTTGGCGTCGAACTCGCGGCTCTTCTCGACCACCAGCACCGACAGCGACGGCCGCTCCCGCCTGAGCAGCAGCGCCGCGGCCGCCCCGGCGATGGCGCCGCCGAGCACCACGACGTCGTAGCGCTCCCGCCGCGGCGACCCGGAACTCGCGTTCTCGTCGCTCATGCGCCGCTCCTCATCCGGCAAGCGCCCCGAGTGCCTTGCGGTCGGGCTTGCCGCGCTCGGTGCGCGGCAGCTCGGAGACCACCACCACGCTGCGCGGCACCTTGTGGGCGGCGAGGCGCTGGCGACAGAAGTCGATCACCCGCTCGCGGTCGACCCCGCCGCCGGGCGCCGCGACGACCGCGCGCAGCAGCGTGCGCGGCCCCTCGGGGCCGTCGACGCCGAGCACCGCCACGTCGGTGACGCCGGGCAGTTCGCGCAGCGTCGCCTCGATCTCGCGGGGATGGATGTTGCGACCGCGCACGATGAGCACGTCGTCGGCGCGGCCGAGCAGGCGGACTTCGCCCGCCTCGATCGACGCGAGGTCGCCGGTGAGAAAGCGGCCGCCCTCGAGCTCCGGCCCGGGGTCGGGCAACCAGGTCGTCGCCACGGCGCGCGAGCGCACGGCGAGTCGGCCGGTCGCCGCGTCGACTGCCACCTCGACGCCATCGACCGGCGACCCCACGGTGCCGCGCTCGGCGGCGTCGCCGCGCCGGTCGAAGGCGATTCCGCCGCACTCCGAGGCGCCGTAGAAGACCTGCACCGGCAGGCCGGCGACGGCACGGAAGCGCGCCGCCGCCTCCGGCAGCAGCGGCGCCCCGGCGGCGATGACGCGCCGCACCGTGGCCGGCCAGGCGGGCGGCGAGGCGAGGCGGCCGAGCGCCGCGATCCACGCCGGCACGGTCGGCAGGAAGGAGGCGGCCAGCTCGCGCGCCACCGCGATCGGCGCCAGCGGCGAACGGTCGCGCGGAAACAGCAGCGTCGCGCCGCGCAGCAGCGCCGGCAGGGCGAGGCTCGAGAATCCGTAGGAGTGCGACAGCGGGATCGCCGCCACCATCCGCTCGCCGTCGCCGAGCTCCATGGTCGAGGCGAGCTGGGCCTCGTCGGCGGCGAGGGCGGCACAGGACAGAGCGACGCCGCGCGGCTCGCCGGTCGAGCCGGAGGTCAGTTTGATCGCACCCCAGTCGGCCGCCGCCCGGCGCGGACGCGGCGGCCGCCGCGCGTCGAGCTCCCAGCCCGCGGCACCCGCCGGCCAGCCGGTCGCCTCGGAGAGGAACCCGGTGACACCGAGCCGGTCGAGCGCCGCCAGGCGGTCGGGCGTCGGCCGCGCCGTGTCGCAGAGCACCGGTACCGCGCCGCGGCGGCGGAGCGCCAGGAAGCCGGCGAGCAGCGCCGGGCCCGGAGCGGCCGCCAGACCTATCAGACGACCGGGCCCGAACCCCTCCCGCTCGAGCCGCGCCGCCAGATCCTCCGCCGCCCGGTCCAGCTCTCCGAGCGACCACCGCTGTCCGGGCGTCTCGGCGACCGGCTGGCCGGCGTGGCGCGCGGCGCGGGCGGCGAAAATCTCCAGGATCGGGTCGGCGGGGATCGGCGCAGGCGGCATCGGGTCGGCCGGCGCCGGCCGGACGGCGCGGCGCGCGGGTGCGCAGTATACTGGCGCGCCCTCCGCCGGGCCGGCGCGGCGTGCGCCGCCGGCCATCGCCGGACCGATCGACCGCCCGACCCGCGAGCCTGACGACCCGCCTTGAATTCCTCCTCCACCGCCGAAACGTTCGACGTCGCCGTGGTCGGCGGCGGCCCCGCCGGGTCCGCCGCGGCGACCACCCTCGCCCGGCGCGGGCACCGCGTCGTCCTGTTCGAGCGCGACGAATTCCCCCGCTTCCACATCGGCGAATCGCTGCTCGCCGCGGCCAACCCGAGCTTCGATGCGCTCGGCGTCACCGGGAAGATCCGCGCCGCCGGCTTCACCGAGAAGTGGGGCGCGACGCTGCTCACCCACCTCGGGACCGAGGGGACGCCGGTCGACTTCTCGCAGTCGCGCGAGGTGCCGCGTCCGCAGACCTGGCAGGTCTGCCGGGAGACGTTCGACACCCTGCTGCTCGACCACGCCCGCGAGTCGGGGGCGCAGGTGCGGCTGCGCCAGCGCGTCGAGTCGGCCGATTTCGACGCCGACGGGGTGACCCTGCGCGTCGCTCCCTCCACCGGAGCGCCCCACGAAGTGCGCGCCCGCGCGATGGTCGACGCGACCGGCCGCGCCGGGCTGCTCGCCCGCCGGTTCGATCTGCGCTTCGACGAGCCGCAGCTGGCCAACGTGGCGATCTACGCCCACTTCTCCGGCGTGCCGCGCCTGCCGGGCCGGCGGGCGGGAGACATCCGCATCGTCGGCCGCGAAGACGCCGGCTGGTTCTGGGTGATTCCGATCGACGAGCAGCTGATGAGCGTCGGCGTCGTGCTGCCGATGGCGATCTACGCTCGCCTCGAGAAGGGCTCGCCGGAGTCGATGCTGCTCGCCGCCATCGCCGAGACGCCGGCGATGGCCGGCCTGATGCGCGAGGCCCGGCGCGAGTGGCCCGTGCGGGTGGAGAAGGACTACTCCTACGGGGCCCGGGCCTACGTCGGCGACCGCTGGCTGCTGGCCGGCGACGCCGGCTCTTTCCTCGACCCGGTCTTCTCGAGCGGCGTCTCGATCGCGCTCGAGAGCGGCATCGAGGCCGGCAACGAGCTCTCGGCGGCGCTCGCCGACGACGACCTGCGCACCGCCCGCTTCGCCGCCTTCGACCGCGTGCAGCGCCGCCGCTACCGGCTCTTCCGCCGCTTCGTGACCGGCTTCTACACCCCCTGGTTCCGCGACGTCTTCTTCCAGCCTGACGCGCCGCCGCCGATCTTCCGCGCCGTGATCACCGTGCTGGCCGGGCACTGGCGCGTCTCCTGGCGCACCCGCGCCCTGCTCGAGCTCTTCTTCCTCGCGGTGCGCGCCCAGCGCCACTTCCGCATCGCCGAGCCGATCGTGCGGCGCGACGCCGCCGCCTTCCCCGGCGTCGGACTGCCGGAGGCCGATTGACCGCCGACGAACTGCTGCCGCGCATCAAGGGCCTGGTCGTCGCCAGCCTCAAGCTCGAAGGGGTCACCGCGACCGCGCTCGGCGACGACGAGTCGCTCTTCGCGCCGCGCCTCGGACTCGACTCGGTCGACGCGCTCGAGCTGGTCGTCGCGCTCGAGCGCGAGTTCGGCGTCGCCATCCCGTCCGAAGTGATCGGCGGCGAGGTCTTCGCCACGCCGCGCTCGTTGGCGGCCTGGCTGGCGGCGCGCCTGGACGCGCCCGACGCCGCCGCGGCGGACCGATGAGCCGCGAGCCGGTCGCCGTCACCGGGCTCGGCGCCGTCTCCGGCTACGGCTGGGGCGTGCCGGCGCTCTGGCAGGGGGTCCTGTCGGGGGTCACCGCGATCGGCGACTTCCGCCGCTTCGACCACGCCGCCTATCGCACTCACGTCGCGGCGCAGGTACCCGACGGCCCGGCGCTCGACGCCGCGGTGGGTCGCCGCCTGACGCTCGCCGACCGCTTCGCGCTGGTGGCCGCCGGCGAGGCGCTCGCCGCCGCCGGCCTCGGCGAGCCGCTCGGCCCGGCGGTCGGCCTCTTCTTCGGCAGTTCGACGGGGGGCATGTTCGAGGCCGAGGAGTACTTCGACGGCCTGGCCACGCGGCGCGGCGGCGCCCGCATCGACCGCCTGGTGGCGCAGCCGACCAGCGGCCCTGGTGACGCCGTGGCACGCGCCCACGGCATCTCCGGCCCGGTCGTCACCCTCGCCTCGGCCTGCGCCTCGGCGAATCTGGCGCTCGGCGCGGCGCTCGACGCGCTGCGCAGCGGCGAGGTCGACGTGGCCATCGCCGGCGGCAGCGACTCGCTCTGCCGCCTCACCTTCGCCGGCTTCAACTCGCTGCGGGCGGTCGACGAGCGCCCCTGCCGCCCGTTCCGCCGCGAGCGGCTCGGCATGTCGATCGGCGAAGGGGCGGCGGTGCTGGTGCTCGAGACCCGCCGGGCCGCCGAGCGGCGGGGCGCGCGGCCGCTCGGCTGGCTGGCCGGCGCCGGTGCCTCGTGCGACGCGCACCACATGACCTCCCCCGACCCGGCCGGTGACGGCATCACCCGCGCCGTCCTCGCGGCGCTCGACGACGCCGGGGTGGCGGCGGCCGGGATCGACTTCCTCAACCTGCACGGCACCGGCACGCCGGCCAACGACGCGGCCGAGTCGGCGATGGTGCGCCGGGTCTTCGGCGCGCGCGCCGCCGCGCTGCCGGCCACCTCGTCGAAGGCCTGCATCGGCCACTATCTCGGGGCCGCCGGCGCCGTCGAGGCGCTGATCACGCTGCTCTGCCTCGAGGCGGGACGGCTCCATGCGACCCCGGGCGAGGGGACGGTCGATCCGGCGCTCGGCGTCGATCTGGTCATCGGCGCGCCGCGCCCGCTGGCCGGCGCGCGGCGCGCCCTGTCGACCAACCTCGCCTTCGGCGGCGCCAACGCCGCCTGCGTCCTCCTGCACCGGGAGGCCGTCTGAAGCTCGTCGTCTCGGGCCTCGGCAACGTCGGCGCCTGGGGCGCCGGCGCCACGGCGCTCGCCGCCCAGCTGCGCGAACGCGCCACCGCTCCGGTCGAGGTGGACCGCCGCGCCGGCTACCACCGCGCCCGCGGCGCGCGCACCGCCTGGCTCGCCGGCGGCGTCGACCTTTCGGCCCTGCTGCCGGCGGCGCAGGCGCGGCGGATGAGCCTGCCCGGGCGATTCGCCCTCGCGGCGAGCCGCCTGGCGCTCGACGAGGCCGGTCTGCCCGCCCGCGACACATCGCTGCACCTGCGCACCGCGGTCGTCCTCGGCACCGCTTACGGTCCGGCCTCCGTCACCGAGCAACTGCTCGTTCAGATCCTGCGCCAGGGGCCGGAGACCGCCTCGCCCGCCGCTTTCGCCGAGTCGGTCGCCTCCGCCGCGGCGGCGCAGATCGCCCTCGCCTTCGCGGCGCGCGGTCCCAACCTCGCCGTCACCCAGCGGGAGGCGAGCGACCTGCTGGCACTCGGCGAAGCCGCGCGCCTCGTGCGCACCGGCGAAGCCGACCGTGCGCTGGTCGTCGTGGTCGACGAGCTGACACCGTTGCTGCACGCGGTGCTCGACCGCTTCGGCGCCCTGGCCCGGCCGGAGCGGGACGGCGCCGAACGCGCCCGCCCCTTCGACCACGGGCGCTCCGGCGGCGCCGCCGCCGAGGGCGCCACGGCGCTGCTGGTCGAGCCCGCGGCGGCCGCCGCGGCGCGCGGCTGCCGACCGCTCGTCCGCCTGCTCCGGGTCGTCCGCGGCTTCGACCCGAGCGCGCCGGCCTGGAGCTGGGGCGGCGGGGGCGAAGCCCTGGCCTCCACTCTGCGCGCCGGCCTGGCGCGCGCCGAGGTCGAGCCGGCGGCGATCGCCAGCGTCATTTCGGGCGCCTCGGGCGCGCTGGCAGGAGATCGGCTCGAGGCGCGCGTCCTCGCTCATCTCTTCGGCGCGCGGGTACCCCCCGTGTACGCCCCCAAGGGCGCCGTCGGCGAGGCCGGCGGCGGACATCTCGGCGCCGCCGTGCTCGCCGCCGCCGGACGACTGGCCGCGCCGACCCACGGCTTCGCCCGACCCGACCCGGACCTCGGCATCGTTCCGGAGGGCGTCGGCGCCGCACCGCCCGCCGGCCCCGTCCTGGTCAGCTCGCTGGCCAGCGGCGGGGCCGCCGCCTGGGCCCTGCTGGCGGCGCCCGACTGAGCGCGCGCCCACCCGGCGAACCTCGGCGCGGGAGCCCCGTATAAGGTTGCGGGCCCCGACGGTCCGTCGATCGATCCATGTCTCTGCGCCTCCGCCTCGCTCTCGCCTTCCTGCTCCTGTCAGCGCTGCCGCTGGCGGGGTTCGCCCTCTACTCCTACCGCAGTTCGAGCGCCGCGCTGCGCCACGCCGCCGAGGCCGAAGCCCGGGGGCTGGCGCGCGACCTCGAGGAGCGGGTCGACTGGGCGGCCTACGAGGTCGACAAGGGGATCCGGGTGCTGGCCCGCCTGCCGCTCGAGGCCTGGACCGGCACGGCCGACGCCGCCGGCGCCGCCCGGCTCGAGGGCGCGCTCGCCTTCGTCGGTCCGGCGCTCGAATTCGTCGAAGGGTTCTCGTTCGTCCCGCGGCCGCCCTCCGCGCGCGTGCCCGGCCCGCCGGGCCCGCCGGCGGTCCCTCCGACCCCGGCCGTCGCTCCGGTCGCCGCCGTCGCCCCCACGCCGGCGGTCGGCGACGGGTCGCACGTCGTCGTCCGCCACGGCGGCCCGGCCAGCCGGAGCTTCCCCGTGGCGGCGCTCGAGCCGGCCCAGCGCGAAGCGCTCGGCCGCGAGCTCGAGACACTCCGGGCGGAGGTGGCGCGCACCCTCGCCGCCACGCGGGCGGCGCGCGATCCGTCGGCGCAGGTCGAGGGGCTCCAGCGGGCGCTCGCCCTCGGGCAGGAAGCGTTTCGCCAGCTCGGGGAGCGGACGGCCGGCGCACCTGCCGCGGCGACACCGCTGCCCGAACCGGCCGGCGGCGCCATCCCCGAAAGCGTGACATGCGAGGTCGAGGCCGGCGACGAAGTCGTCGGCCGGCTCGAAGCGCGCGTCCGGGCACGGGAGCTGCTGCGCAGCGTCCTCGCCCAGACCGACCGGGAGCGCGGCGACATCCCGTTCGCCCTCGACGAAGAGGGCCAGCTCCACGCGGCGCGCGCCGAGGATGCGGCGCTGCTCGGCCAGCTGCCCGCCCTCCGGCGGGCCGCCGAAGGCACGCCGTGGGCGCGCGCCGACGGCGACGGCGACTGGGTGGTCGTCACCCGCCGGGCGCCCGACGGAGGTTTCACCTACGGCATCGCGCGGCCGCTGTCGCGCGCCATGTCCGAGCTCAAGCGCGCCACGGCGCGCAACTTCACGTTCGGCATGGCGCTGGTCGGCCTCGCCCTGGTCGGCATGGTGCCGCTGTCGGGGCGGCTGGTGCGCAACGTGTCGCGCCTCGAGCAGGGGGCGGCACGCATCGCCGAAGGGGATCTGGCGGCGCGCGTGCCGGTGACCTCTCGCGACGAGCTGGGGCGTCTGGCCGCGACCTTCAACCGCATGGCCGAGCAGCTCGCCGAGAATCAGGGCCGCCTGCTCGAACAGGAGCGGCTGCGCAAGGAGGAGGAGATCGCGCGCTGCCTGCTCGCCGCCGAGAACGAGCGCCGGCGCGGCGAGCTCGCCGAGGCGCGCGACTTCCAGCTCTCGCTGCTGCCGCGCGAACTGCCGCGCCGCGCCGGGCTGCGGGTCGCCGTGTCGATGACCACCGCGACCGAGGTCGGTGGCGACTACTACGACTTCCTCGACGGCGCCGCGGGCGAGCTCGTGGTGGCGGTCGGCGACGCGACCGGCCACGGCGCGGCGGCCGGCACCATGGTCACGGCGGTCAAGGGGCTGTTCGCCGGCGGCGCGGCCGAGTCCGCGCCGGCCGCCTTTCTGCGCGCCGCCAACGCGGCGGTGCACCGCATGGGACTGGTCCGCCGCGCCATGGCGCTCACCGTGGCGCGGGTCGACGGCCGCCGGGTCACCCTGTCGGCCGCCGGCATGCCGCCGGTGCTGCACTACCGCGCCGCCACCGGTGCGGTCGAGGAGCTGGCGCTGCCCGGCACGCCGCTCGGCGCGCGGGCCGACTTTCCGTACGCCCAGGCCACGCTCGAGCTCGCCGCGAGCGACGCCCTGCTCTTCCTCTCCGACGGCCTGCCCGAGCTGCCCGGCGCGAGCGGCGAACCGTTCGGCTACGAGCGCCTGGCCCGGCGCTTCGGCGAGCTGGCCCCCGGCGGCGCCGAGGCGACCGTCGCCGGTCTCACTTCGCTGGTGGCGGAGTGGTCGGGCGACCGCGCACCGGCCGACGACGTCACCTTCCTCGTCCTCGAAGCGGTCTGAGCGCCGGCGCCGCGGCGCCCGGGTCGAGCCGCGCGCCTCGCCGCGTGCGTCGCTTCGTGAAACGATCGCTCCGGTGAGTGCCACCGACCTGTTTCTCGGCCTGACCCCGGAGCGGGTGCTCGACGCGGTCGAATCCGGCGGCCTCGCCGTGCGGCCGCTCTGCTACCCGCTCAACTCTTTCGAGAACCGGGTCTACGAGGTCGAGCTGGCCGACCGCACGCGGGTGGTCGCCAAGTTCTACCGACCGGGGCGCTGGAGCGCGGCGCAGATCCTCGAGGAGCACCGCTTCCTCGCCGAGGCCGAGGCCGACGAGATCCCCGTCTGCGCGGCCCTCCCCTTCCCCGACGGCTCGACCCTGGCGACGATCGACGACATCCACTACGCGATCTTCGAGCGCAAGGGGGGGCGGGCGCCGGACGAACTGACGGCGGCGACCGCGCGGCGCCTCGGCCAGCTGGTCGGCCGCCTGCACGTGGTCGGCGCGCGGCGGCCGCGGGCCGACCGGCTGCCGCTGACCAGCCGGGCCTACGCGCGCGACGATCTCGCCTGGCTCGCCGCGCGCAAGACGCTGCCGGCTCGCCTCGCGCCGCGCTATTTCGATGCCGGGCGGGCGATCGCCGACGCCTTCGACCGCCTCGCGGCCGGTGTCGCCACGCTGCGCATCCACGGCGACCTCCACCTCGGCAACGTCCTCGAGCGTGACGGTCAGCTGCGCCTGCTCGACTTCGACGACGCGATGATCGGCCCGGCGGTGCAGGACCTCTGGCTCGCCCTGCCCGGCCGCGACCGCGAGACGGAGACCCTGCGCGAGGTGTTCCTCGAAGGGTACGAGACCTTCCGCCCTTTCGATCGCGCCGAGTTGCGCCTGATCGAACCGCTGCGCGGCCTGCGACTGATCCACTATGCCGCCTGGCTCGCCCGGCGCTGGCACGACCCGATCTTCCCGCGCGCCTGGCCGCATTTCGGCTCCGAAGAGGGGTGGGAACGCGAGACGGCCGACCTCGAAGAGCAGGCCGCCGTGGTCGCCCGCGTCGAGCGCGGCCTCGCCCCGCTGCCCGCCGCCGACGAGCCGACGGGTGACGAGCCGCCGTCGAACGCCGAGCTGTTCTGGGACTGGGAGGGCTGAGCGCGGCTCGCCACGGCGATCCGGGCTAGGATCGCCCCGCGATGTCCGACCCGCGCCGCGATCCGCTGCCGTTGCCCCCGGGGTGGAAGGGGGAGCCGGCGGCCGTCTACGGCCTCGAGCATCCGATCGTCTGCCCGGGCTGCCGCGCCGAGGTCGACCGCCTCTTCGTCGTCCGCCTCTATCGGGCGCGGGTGAACTTCATGTCCTCGCTGCCGCGCAGCGGCCGCCTGCTGGTCTGCCCCCACTGCCGCGTCCCCCTGCCCGGGGAGCTCGGCGCTGTGCTCTGAGCGGACTGCGCGGCGCTCAGCCGCGATCGAGCACGAAGCGGATGCGCAGCGTCGTCTCGGACGGTACCGCCTCGCCGTTGCGCTGCGCCGGGCGGTAGATCGCCGATCGGGCCGCGCGCATCGCCGCGTCGTCGAAGCCGAAGCCGACCGGCGGCCCCGTCGGCTCGACCCGCGTGACCCGGCCTTCCGCGCTGACCGCCACCCGCAGTTCGACCTCCCCTTCGACCCGGCGCTGCAGCGCGAACGAGGGGTAGATCGGACGATCGTGGCGCAGCAGCTGCGGCGGCGTGGTGACGAGCGGCGCCGCGGCGGGCACCGTGGCGACCGTCGGCGCCGGCCCGGGCCGGCCGGCCTCGCCGGGCGGAGGCGTCGCAAGCGCGGTGGCGCTCCGCTCTCCCGCCTCCGGACCGCGTCCGGCGGCGGGAGCCGGCAGCGGCCGCACCGGCGCGGCGTCCGCCGGCGCCGCCTCCACCGGACGGGTCGCCGCGGCCCGCTGCCGCTGCTCGGCCTCGGCGAGCGTCGTCTCGAGCTCGCGGATCCGCTGCTGCAGGGCGTCGCGCTCGGGCGTCGGCTGCCCCTCGGCGGCGAGCGCCGCGGAGAGTCGCTCGACCTCGGCCCGCAACAGGGCGACCTCCTCCGGATCGACCTGCGGCGCCGCCGCGACCGGCGACACGGCGCCGGCGGCGGGGGCGGGCGGGCGCGACGGCGCGACGCGCCAGACGATCAGCCCGGCCAGGCCGAACGCCGTCGCGCCGAGCGCCAGGAGCAGGCCGCGGCGGCGCCGCGTGCGCGCCGCGGCGCGCCGCAGCGACTTCTCGGCGTAGAGCCGGCGATCCGCGGCGGCGAGGACCGTATCCCCCTGCAGGCCGTCCTCGGGCGCCGTGCCGACGCCGATCGAGAAGGTGACCCGGTAGGGGATGGGCGCGCCGTCGGCCGGGTCGATCCACTCCCCCTGGGCCAGCCGCGTGCGCGCCCGCTCGGCCAGCGCCCGGGCCTCCTCGGCGCCGGCTCCCTCCAGCACCACGACGAACTCGTCGCCGCCGTACCGCACCAGGCGATCGCCGTCGCGGAACGCCTCGCGCAGGCGGGCCGTGACGGCGCGCAGCACCGCGTCGCCGGCCAGGTGGCCGTACCGGTCGTTGATCGGCTTGAAACCGTCGAGGTCGAGCAGCAGCAGCGACAGATGCCCGGCGCCGCGCACCCGCTCGCTCCACTCCCCTTCGAAGAGTTCGCGCAGGTAGCGGCGATTGAGCACTCCGGTCAGGTCGTCCGAGAGCTCGAGCTGGCGGGATTCGACCATCCGGACGATTCTCCCATCCCGGCGCCCGGTCGCACTGTCGACTAGGATCCGCCGATGCCCCGCATTCCACTGCTGCTCACCGCGCTGCTGGCCGCCGCCCCCGCGCTGGCCGGCGACCTGACCGTCGCCTCGATCATGGCCCGCGACCGGATCGGAACTTCACCCGAAAACCCCGCCTGGTCCGACGACGGGCGTTCCGTCGCCTTCGAGCTGCGCCGCCCCGGCAGCGAAATCGTCGATCTCTGGCGCATCGACCTGCCCGGCGGGCGCCCCGAGCGGGTCGACGCCTCCGGGCGCGCCCGGCTCGACGCCGCACCCGGAGCCGTGGAGTCGCGGGATCGCCGTCTCAAGGCCTTTGTACGCGACGGCGACCTGTTCGTTGCGGACCGCCGCTCGCGCAAGGTCCACCAGGTCACCCGCACCAGCGAGACCGAGAGCCAGCCGCTGCCGCTCGAGGGGGGCCGCCGGGTGGCCTTCCGGCGGGGCGACGCCTTCTTCGAATTCGACCTCGACAGCGGCCGGACCTCCACCCTGGCCGACCTGCGCCTCGCCGACGATCCCGAGGGCGAGCTGCCCGGGGGGTACCTCGCGGAGGCCGAGCGGCGGCTGCTGCGCGTGCCCGGTGAGCGCCGCGATCGCGAGGAGGCGGCGCGCGCGGCCCGCCGCGATCGCTGCAGCAGCGATCCGACCTGCCCGCCCGAACCCTGGTGGCTCGGCGAGGGGCGGGCGGTTCTCGCCGCCGTGCTCGCCCCGGACGCCAGCCGCCTGGCGCTCCTCGTCGGGCCGGCGCGCGATCTCTCCGAAGAGCTCGAACAGGGTGCTGACGGGGGCAGGGCCGACACGATGCCCGCCTTCATCACCGACTCCGGCTACGTCGAAACCCGATCGGTGCGTCCGAAGGTCGGCACCGGCGCCCCGGTCAGTCCGCGCCTGCTGCTGCTCGACCTGGTCGGTCACGAATCGACGACGATCGACCACTCCGCCCTGCCCGGGCTGCGCGAGGACCCGCTCGCCGAACTGCGCCGCCAGGCCGCCGCGGCGTCGGGCGACACCGCGCCGGAGGGCGTCGCGACACCGGCCGAACGGGTCGTTTCGATCGAGACGCTGCTGTGGAGTCCCGACTCGCGCCAGCTGGCGGTGCAGCTGTTCTCCTACGACAACAAGGACCGCTGGATCGCCGTCGTCGACGCCGCGGCGGGCCGCCTGACGCCGCTCGAACGGATCCACGACCCGGCCTGGATCGGCTGGCGCTTCAACGATCTCGGCTGGATGCCGGACGGACGCACGCTCTGGTACCTCTCCGAGGAGACCGGATTCTCGCAGCTCTGGCTGCGGCCTCTCTCCGGATCCCGCCGGCAGCTCACCGCCGGCGAGTTCGAGATCGACGCGCCGCACCTGGCGCGCGACGGCAGGGCGTTCTTCGTCGAGGCCAATCGCGATCATCCGGGCATCGTCGAGATCTTCCGCGTCGACGCCGCGAGCGGCGAGATGACGCAGCTGACGGCGCTCGGCGGCATGACCACGGCGCTCCTCTCTCCCGACGAGAAGCGCCTGCTGCTGACCGCCTCGAAGATCGCCGCGCCGCCCGAGCTCTACCTGCAGGAGGCGCGCCCCGGCGCGCCGGCGCGACGCCTCACCGAAACCGCGGCTGCCGACTTCGCCGCCGAGAGCTGGACGCTGCCGGAGGTCGTCGCGGTGCCTTCGCGCCACGGTGCCGGGAAGATCCACGGCCGCCTCTACAAGCCGGCCGACTGGACGCCGGAGCGCAGCTGGCCCGCGGTGCTCTTCGTCCACGGCGCCGGCTACCTGCAGAACGCCCACTACGGCTGGTCGCCCTACCCGCGCGAGTTCATGTTCCACACCCTGCTCACCCGCCGGGGCTACCTGGTGCTCGACCTCGACTACCGCGCCTCGGCCGGCTACGGGCGCGCCTGGCGCACCGCGATCTACCGCCAGATGGGAACCCCCGAGGTCGAGGACCTCGCCGATGGTGTCGCCTGGCTGGTCGACACCCAGGCGGTCGATGCGCGGCGGGTGGGCGTCTACGGCGGCTCCTACGGCGGCTTCCTCACCTTCATGTCGATGTTCCGCCGGCCGGAGCTGTTCGCCGCCGGCGCGGCGCTGCGACCCGTGGCCGACTGGGCGCACTACAACCACGGCTACACCTCGAACATCCTCAACACGCCGGACGTCGATCCGCAGGCCTACCGCGGCAGTTCGCCCATCGAGTATGCCGAGGGCCTCTCACGGCCGCTGCTCATCTGCCACGGCATGGTCGACGACAACGTCGTCTTCCAGGACAGCGTGCGACTGGTGCAGCGCCTGATCGAACTCGGCAAGACAGAGTGGTTCGAGACGGCGATCTACCCGGTCGAACCGCACGCCTTCCGCGAGCCGAGCTCGTGGACCGACGAGTACACGCGGATCCTGCGCCTGTTCGAGGCGAACCTGCGGCCGGAGGCCGGACCGCCGATCAGCGCGCCGGCGCCAGGCGACCGTAGGTGAACGAACGCCAGAGCCACTCGGCCGGGCCGAAGCGGAAGCGCGCCAGCCACCAGCGGCTCACCGCCACGTTGACGCCCCAGACCGCGAACGCCAGCAGCAGCTGGCTGGCGCGCGGAATGCGGCCGTAGAGGCCGAGGCCCCAGCTGTACGCGAGCGCGGTGACGAGGAGCGACTGCAGCAGGTAGTTGGTCAGCGCCATCCGGCCGGCGGCCGCCACCGGCGCCAGGCGCGACGCCCAGGCGGGCCGCCGCGCCAGCCGCAGCAGGCCGGCGAAGTACGCGAGACCGAGCAGGAGCGAGGCGCCCTGCATCACGATGTGGGCGGCGAGGGCGCGCGGCGCCACGTCGGCCTGTCCGGCATCGGCGCCGAGCCACATCGCAGCGACAGCGAGCGGCGCACCGAGAATCCATCCGGCGCGGGTCAGCCGTCTCAGCAGGACGACGTGCGCCTCCGGGTCGGCGACGACTCCGGCGCGCACGAACCAGGCGCCGAGCAGGAAGATGCCGAGCACGCCGGGCGCGTAGGACGGAAAGAAGCCGAGCTGGAGGCGGGCGTCCTCGATCCGCTGCGCCTGGATCTCGGCCGGCGTCCCCGACCGGTAGGCGTGCTCGGCCTCGGCGGCCCCGGCCCGCACGCCGGCCAGGTATTGCGAGCGCGCCGCTGCCGCCACCCCGCCGGCGGTCCTCTCGGCGCCGCGCCCGCTCTGCCAGCGCAGTGCGGTCCCCGCCAGGAGCGGCACGATCACGAAGGCGAGACCCCAGGCCGGCAGGCGCCGCACGGGGGTGCGGCGGAAGGCGAGCAGCGCGACGCCGATCAGCGCGTAGGAAAGGAGGATGTCGCCGTACCAGATCAGGGTGGCGTGCAGGGCGCCGATCGTCGCCAACCCCGCCATGCGGCGCAGATAGCGACCCGTGAACGGCCCCCCGCCCCGGCCCCAGCGTTCGAGCTGGATCGCGAATCCCATGCCGAACAGCAGCGCGAAGAGAATGTAGAACTTGCCCTGCACGAACGCGGCGACCAGCCAGCCGGCGGCCCGGTCGATCGCCTCGGGCCACGCTTCGCGCCCGAGCACCAGGGCCTGCACCGGTCGGAGGAAGAACTCGACGTTCATCAGAAGGATGCCGAGCAGCGCGAAGCCACGCACCACGTCGAGCGCCACGAGGCGTTCCCCGGCGGCGAGCGGCGCGGCCGCGGCAGCGTCGCTCCGGCCGGCATCCTCGCCGCTGTCGACCGCCGGGTTCACCGCGCCGGTCCGCCGAGAAAGTCGATCCGCACCTCCGCTTCGGCGGCGCCCGGGACCGCGAAGCGCTTGAGCAGCGGCGCGGCGGCGCCGCGGTCGAACATCTGCTCGGCATAGAGCGCCACCCGCTGATTGAGCCGCGGCCAGCCGAGGTCGCCGAAGGTGTGCCCCGCCGGCCAGACGAGCAGGCGCGAGCCCGCGCCCGGACCGGCCACGACGGTGGCCAGCGCAACGGTCTCCCCCGCGGCGGCGCTCGCCGCCAGCAGGCTGTCCACGGTCTCGCTCACGGAGTGACAAGACTAGTCCGCCGGCGCGCGCCCGGCAAGTCGCCGCGCGCTCCCCCGGGCAGGACTCACCGGCCGCGCGGTCGTCCCCGGCGGCGATCCCGCTCGGCCAGCCGCGTCACCAGGCCGGCGAAGTCGGGAGGCGGCGGGACGGTGAAACGCATCGGCCGGCCGTCGGCCGGATGGAGGAATCGCAGTTCGCCGGCGTGCAGGGCCTGGCGCGGGAAGGCGACCGGATCCTCCCGCCGCTCGCCGGGCCGGCGATAGACGCGGTCGCCGACGACCGGATGCCCGGCCGCCGCGAAATGGATGCGGATCTGGTGCGTCCGTCCGGTCTCCAGCCAGACCCGCACCAGAGTCGCGTCGCCGAGCCGCCGATCCAGCTGCCAGTGGGTGACGGCCGGCTTTCCCGCCTCTCCGGGCGCGGCGACCCAGCGCCGCCGGTGGGTGCCGTCGCCGACCAGGGCGCGATCGAAAGTGCCGGACTCGCCGGGCAGCTCCCCCTCCACGACCGCCGCATAGATCCGGCCGAGCGAGTGGTCCTCGAGCTGCGCCTGGAGCGCCGCGAGGCCGCGCCGGCTGGCGGCGAAGACGACCAGACCCGAGGTCTCCTTGTCGAGTCGGTGGACGACGGCAAGGAAGGGCCGCCGGCCGGCGGTGCGCGCGAGCGCCGTGCCGACCCGCGACAGCAGCGTGTCGGTCTCGCGCTCGGGGGTGGGCTGGGTGAGCAGTCCGGCCGGTTTGACCGCCACCACGACGTCGGCGTCGGCGTGCAGGATGTCGACCGTGCGTGGCGCCGGCCGATCGACCACCGGCCGCGCGGCGTCGAAGACGATGCGCGCACCGGCGACGACGAAGGCCCCCGGATCCTGCTCGATCCGGCCGTCGACCGTCACCTGCCCGGCTTCGACCGCGCGCTTGGCGCGCGTGAAGGAGAGTTCCGGATGCAGCCGCTGCACCGCCCGGCCGAGACGTTCGGCGCCGGCGGGCGGTGGCTCGGCGTGGAGCGGCCGGGAGCCGGCGCGCCTCATGGCGCGGCGTCCGGGCGGCGCCGCTCGAAAATGCCGAGCTCGCGATTCTTGCGGCAGTCGTCCCAGTTGAACCAGTGGCCGTTCATCGCCACGTAGACGCCGGGCGGCAGGGCCTGGGCGAAGGAGAGCGCGCTGCCGAGGTTGAACAGGCCGTCCGAGCTGCCGAAGGCGAAGGGGATCATGGCGCCGGTCAGGACCACGGTCTTGTCGCCGCCGGCGAGCCCCGATGCGAGCGCCACCGCCGTGTCGACCATCGTGTCCGTGCCGTGGGTGATGACGATCTGTCGTTCGGCGGCCCGCCGGCAGAGCGAAACCAGCAGCTCGCGGTCGGCGTCGGTCATGTCGAGCGAATCGACCATCATCGCCGTGCGCACGGTGACGTCGAGCCGGCAGCGGCCGAGCTCGAGCATCTTCGGCACGTGGGTGTCGTGGAAGTCGAGTCGCCCCGACAGCTCGTCGTACTCCTTGTCGAACGTCCCGCCCGTCGCCAGGATCAGCATCCCCATCTTCCGCCTCCACCCTCCCCCTGCCCGGTCGCGCATCTTCTCACCGCCCGGTCACCGCACCCTTTCCGCTCCTCCGGTAGACTCGTCGGCCCGGACCGGAGGAGCGCGCCATGGGACTGATGGACAACATCCGCAAGCAGATCGGGTCTCAGTTCATCGAGATCCTCGAGTGGCTCGACGACTCCCACGACACCCTGGTGTGGCGCTTCCCCGTCTACAACCAGGAGATCAAGATGGGCGCCCAGCTGGTGGTGCGCGAGAACCAGCTGGCGCTGTTCGTCAACGAGGGCAAGGCGGCGGACCTCTTCGGCCCGGGCAGCTACACGCTGTCGACCCAGAACATCCCGATCCTCACCACCCTGCGCGGCTGGAAGTACGGCTTCCAGAGTCCGTTCAAGGCCGAGGTCTACTTCTTCAACACCCGGCTCTTCACCGACTTCAAGTGGGGCACCGCCAATCCGGTGATGATGCGCGACGCCGAGTTCGGCATGATCCGGCTGCGCGCCTACGGCACCTACGCCATGCGGGTCGCCGACGCGCGGAAGTTCTTCGAGACGGTGGTGGGGACCCGCGGGCTGACTTCGACCGAGGAGATCACCGGACAGCTGCGCTCGACCATCCTGTCGCGCCTCTCGGACGCCATCGCTGAAGCGAAGATCGCTGCCCTCGACCTGGCGGCGCACTACGACGAGCTCTCGACGGCCGGCAGCCGCCTGCTGGCGCCCGAGTTCGCCGGGTTCGGCCTCGAACTGGCGCGCTTCTTCATCGAGAACGTCTCGCTCCCCGAGGAGGTCGAGAAGGCGATCGACCAGCGCTCGAAGCTCGGCGTGCTCGGCGACCGCATGGGGCAGTACACCCAGATGCAGGCCGCCGAGGCGATCGGCAAGGCGGCCGAGAATCCGGGCGGCCTCGCCGGCGCCGGCGTCGGCATGGGCGCCGGCGTGGCGATGGGCCAGATGATGGGCCAGGCCATGGCGGGCGCCGCGGCCGCGCCGCCGCCGACCGCGGCGGCCGCCCCGCCGCCCCCGCCGGCCGCCCCGGCGCTCACCCCCCGCTGGTCCCTGGCGGTCGGCGGGCAGACCTACGGCCCCTACACCGACTCGCAGGTCCGCTCGATGCTCGCCGGCGGCCAGGTCGCCGCCGGCACGCCGGCCTGGCGCCCGGGCGTCGCGGGCTGGGCTCCGGTCGAGAGCTATCCCGAGTTCGGCGGCGGCGCCGCGGCCCCGCCGCCGCCTCCTCCCGCCGGCTGAATCCGGCGTCCGGGATGAACGGCCTTCCGCCGCAGCCGCCGGCGGCGCCGCTCGACGCGCAGGCGCGCAAGTTCCCCTGCCCGCAGTGCGGCGCCGACACCACCTGGCATCCGGACTCGTCACGGCTGCGCTGCGGCTACTGCGGCTACGAGCGGGAGGTCGCCGCCGGAGATGCGCCCGGGACGGTCGCCGAGCGTGCCCTCGACGGCGAGTTGCGCAGCCCCGAGAAGCTCGGCTGGGGCGTCGAGCGCAAGCGCTATCGCTGCGCTCGCTGCGGCGCGGTCGAGACCCTCGAGCCGGGCATGCGAGCCTTCAGCTGTGCCTTCTGCGGCACGCCCGGCGTGGTCGAGGTCCCTCCCGACGCCGAGCTGGTCCGCCCGCAGGGGGTCCTGCCCTTCCGCATCTCCAGGGGTGACGCGGTGGGGCGCTTCCGGTCCTGGCTGCGCTCGCTCTGGTTCCGCCCCTCCGACCTGGTCGGCCGCGCCGAGGTCGAAAGCGTGCGCGGCATCTACGTGCCGTTCTGGACCTTCGACGCCGACACCCGTTCGCGCTGGCGAGCCGAGGCCGGCTATCGCCGCGGCAGCGGCAAGAATGCCCGCGTCGAATGGCGCCCTGCCAGCGGCGAACTGAGCCACCGCTTCGACGACCTGCCGGTGCCCGGCTCGCGCGGCATCGATGCCGGCCTGGCGCGCGGCCTCGAGCCCTTTCCGACCGCCGAGCTGGTGCCCTACGACCCCTCCTACCTCGCCGGTTTTCTCGCCGAGGAGTACGGCGTGCCGCTCGACCGGGCCTGGGCGACGGCGCGCGAGCGGATGACCGCGACGCTGCGCGCCGCCTGCCGCGCCGAGGTGCCGGGCGACCTCTGCCGCAACCTCGAGGTCGAGACCAGCTGGTCGGACCTCGCCTGCAAGTCGGGCCTGCTGCCGGTCTGGATCGCCGCCTACCAGTATCGCGGGCGCGTCTATCGCTACGGGGTCAACGGCGCCACCGGCCGCGCCACCGGCTCGGCCCCCTGGTCGTGGGTCAAGATCGGCCTGGCGGCCTTCGCCCTGCTGCTCCTCGTCCTCTTCGTCCTGTCGCGCTGAGCGCCCGCGCGACCCTGCGGGCCGCGGGCCGCCGGCTCACCGGCCGATCCAGACGGGGCGCAGGAGCGGCAGATCGACGGTGGTGGCGTGGCGCAGGTCGACCGTGGCGCGCAGGCCCCAGTCGTGATCCCCCTCGCCGTCGTGGAGGGTCTGGGTGACCTCCCACTGCCGGTCGCCCGCCGACTCGATGCGGGTCCACTCGTGACGCCGCGCCTCCGGTCCATCGAGCAGCGCCGAGTGCTCGGTGAAGAAGGGGGCGAGGGCGGCCTCGAAGCGCGCCGCGTCCCACGGGTCCTGCGGGTCGGCCACCACCCGCTCGGCCGCCTCCTCCCAGTCCCTGAGCGAGAGGGCGTGGAGCAGCAGGTGCATCTCCGAGCGCAGCCGGGCCGCCAGCGCGCGCGGGCTCTCGATCAGCTCGCGCACCCAGATCTGCTCGACGATCTGCTCGCGCTCCTCCTTGCGCCGCGTCAGCAGTTCCGGATGCAGCAGCCCCTCCCACTCCTCGAGCAGCGAGGAATCGGTGAGCGAGATCGTCGTGCGCAGCAGGGCGATCACGTCCCAGACCGGCTCGGTCTTGGCCGAATCGGGAACGTTCTGCTCGAGCGTCCGGTAGAGCTGCGACAGGTAGCGCAGCAGCACGCCCTCACTGCGCTGCAGCTGGTAGAGGCGAACGTAGTCGTCGAAGGAGGCGAACGTCTCGACCATCTCGCGGCCGATCGACTTGGGCCGGATGTCTTCGCCGCCGACCCACGGGTGCAGCCGGCAGAATCCGTCGAAGTGCCCGGCCAGCCAGTCGGCGAGCGGCCTGGGGTGGGTCACCTGCTCGAGCCGCTCCATGCGCTCCTCGTAGCCGACACCCGCCGCCTTCAGCTCCGCCACCAGGCGGCCCTTCTCGCGGTCGGCCTGCTTGCGCAGGATGATCTCCGGGTTCTCGAGCACCGATTCGACCACCGTGAGCAGGTCGCCGACGTAGGTCGGCGACTCCGGCTCGAGCCGCGGGATCATCTCGACCAGGAAGAGCGACAGCGCGTGATGGAGCGAAAAATCGAACTGCAGGTCGCGCGAGACGACCACCCAGCGATAGTCCCGCACCGTGTCCTTGCGCATCTCGAGGATGCCGGCGCGGGCGAGCGAGCGCACCAGCACCGCGGCGCGCGCCAGATGGCGTCTTCGCGCCCCCTCCTCCTCGTGGCAGGAGGCGATCAACTCGCGCAGCGAGGCGAAGTTGCGCTGCGCCGGATCGTCGAGTTCCTCGTCGCGCTGCAGCAGCTGCAGCACCATCCCGTGCGTGACGCGGAAGCGGGAGCGCAGCGTCTCGGGCGGCCGCTCGATCAGGCGCTGGAACGTCTCCTCGGTCCACACGATCTCGCCCGGACGCGGCCTGAACGAGGCACCCCCCTTCTTGCGCTTGCGCTCGGCGAGCCGCTTTTCGATCACGTGCTCGGGCGCCTGGGCCACCACCAGGCCGCGGTCGTCGAAGCCCTTGCGGCCGGCGCGGCCGGCGATCTGCTGGAAGTCGCGCACCGCCAGCAGCTGGATCTTCTGCCCGTCGAACTTGGCGAGCCGGGTGAACAGCACGGTGCGGATCGGGATGTTCACCCCGACACCGAGGGTATCGGTGCCGCAGATCACCTTGAGCAGACCCTGCTGCGACAGCTGTTCGACCAGCAGGCGGTACTTCGGCAGCAGCCCGGCGTGATGCAGGCCGACGCCGAAGGTGAGGTAACGGCGGATCTCCTTGCCGTAGGGGGTGTCGAAGCGGAAGCCGCCGATCGCCTCGCGGATCGCCTCGCGCTCCTCGCGCGACGTGATGGGCTGAGAAGTCAGCGCCTGAGCCAGCTCGGCGCACTCGCGCTGGGTGAAACTGACGACGTAGACCGGCGCCAGCCGGCGCCCCAGCAGGTCGTCGATCGTCTCGTGCAGCGGCGTCTCGCGCCACTCGTAGTCGAGCGGCACCGGCCGGCTGGCCGAGGTGACCAGCGCGACCTCGCGATTCGAGCGCTCGCGGATCCGGCGGGCGATCCCGGTCATGTCGCCGAGCGTCGCCGACATGAGCAGGAAACGGGCGCCGGTCAGGGTGATCAGCGGCACCTGCCAGGCCCAGCCGCGTTCGGCGTCGGAGTAGTAGTGGAACTCGTCCATCACCACTTCCGGCGCCGCGAGCCCCGGGCCGGCGCGCAGCGCCATGTTGGCCAGCACCTCGGCGGTGCAGCAGCGCACCATCGCCTCGGAGTTGATCGACGCGTCGCCGGTCAGCATGCCGACCCGTTCGGCCCCCAGCTCGTCGCAGAGCGAGAAGAACTTCTCCGAGGCGAGGGCCTTGATCGGGCTGGTGTAGTACGAGACGCGCCCCTCGGCGAGCGCCTTGAAGTGGAGGCCGAGCGCGACCAGCGACTTGCCCGATCCGGTCGGCGTATTGAGCACGACGTGCCGCCCCGACCAGATCTCGAGCAGCGCCTCCTCCTGGGCCGGGTAGAGTTCGAAGCCGGCCTGGCCGCACCAGTCGAGGAAGCGGGTGAACAGCTCCTCCGGCGGGGCGGCGTCCGCGGGGAGATACGAAGAGAGCGGGCGATGCCGGGGCTCGGACACGCGGTCATTCTCTCCCAGCCGCGAGTCGCCGCGGCTACAATCGACCGGTCATGTGCCCGACCTTCCGCGCCGCCGCCGTTCTCGCCCTCTTCGCGGCCTCCGGCATCGCGCCCGCCGCGGTCGCGCTCGAAGTGAAGCTGACACCGGAACCCCCCGCGGCCGTCGTCCTCGCCGGCATCGATCCGGCGGCGCACCAGGGAGTTCGCCTGCTCGTCGAGGCCTTCACCGAGGGTCGCGTCGGCGACCCCGCCGCGATCGGCGAGTTGCGCCGCGAGGGCAAGCCGGTCGAACCCCTGACCACCGCCGGCGATGTCGCGCGGATGGTCACCGACCGCTTCCTGAGCACCCTCGGCGAGGCCGGACTGCCGGTCGTCGACGCGCGCCAGCTGGCCGAGTGGGGAGCGAAGATCGTCGACACCGCGCGGCCGGTGCTGACCGTGCGCGGCGAACTGCTCGCTTTCTCGCTGGTCGAGACGAAGACGCTCGACGCGGAGGTTCGCCTCGGCGTGACGATCGAGGACGGCGCCGGCAAGCGGCTCTGGTCGGGATCGAGCAGCGGCCACGCCGGTCGCAGCGCCCGTTCGTACAAGCCCGAGGAGTACGCCCCGACCCTCTCGGACGCCCTCGACGAGGCGATCGGCCAGCTGCTGCGCGCCGAGTCCTTCGTCGGCGCACTGCGCGGCGGCGGCTGAGTCGGCGGAGGCTCCCGGCGCCGGTCAGCGGTGCTAGGCTCGGCGCAGCACCGTCCACCGACGCCCGATGCCGATTCCGTCGCCATTCCACGAGCGCACGCAGCCGCTCTGTCGCAGCTGGCGCTGGAAGGACTGGGCCGGAGTCCTCGCCGTCAGCAGCTACGACAGCAGCCACGAGCGCGAGTACTTCGCTTTCCGCGAAACCGCCGGGCTGCTCGACGTCTCGCCGTTGTTCAAGTACGAGGTGCGCGGACCGGGCGCTGGCGCCGCGCTGTCGCGCATGATGACGCGCGACGTCGCCCGCCTCGCCGTCGGCCGCGTCACCTATACCTGCTGGTGCGACGACGCCGGCAAGATCGTCGACGACGGCACCGTCGCCCGCCTCGACGAGGAGCACTTCCGGGTCACCGCCGCCGAGCCGGCGCTGCACTGGCTGCTGGCCGCCGGGCGGGGCTTCGACGTGGCGGTCGAGGACTCGACCGCGCGGCTCGCCGCCCTCGCCGTCCAGGGGCCGACCTCGCGGGACGTCCTCGCCGCCGCCAGCGACGCCGACCTCGCGGCGCTGCGCTGGTTCGGGGTGACCCGCGCGCGCATCGACGGGCTCGAGGTCTGGATCAGTCGCACCGGCTACACGGGCGACCTCGGCTACGAGGTCTGGGTCGAGCGCGCGGGAGCGCTGCGCCTCTGGGACGCGATTCTCGACGCCGGCCGCCCGTTCGGCGCCGAACCGGCGGGACTCGATGCCCTCGACGTGACGCGTATCGAGGCCGGCTTCATCCTCCTCGGCGTCGACTACCAGAGCGCCCCGAAGGTCGTGCTCGAGTCGCGCAAGTCGACCCCCTTCGAGCTCGGGCTCGAACGCGCCGTCGAGCTCGACCGGGGAACGTTCGTCGGCCGCGCCGCGCTCGCCGCCGAACGGAAGCGCGGCCCGGCCTGGCGCCTGGTCGGCCTCGAAGTCGCCTGGGAGGCGCTCGAGGCGCTCTACGAAAGTTACGGCCTGCCGCCGGCGCTGCCGGCGCAGGCGCGCCGCGACCCGCTGCCGGTGACCTCGGAAGGGCGACAGGTCGGACAGGCGACCAGCCACACCTGGTCGCCGCTGCTCAAGAAGTCGATCGCCCTCGCCACCGTGCGCGCCGCGCACGCCAGCCCGGGCACCCTGCTCGAGCTCGAGCACACGGTGGAGTTCGAGCGCCGGCGGGTGCCGGCCACCGTCGTGCCGCTCCCCTTCTTCGATCCGGAGAGGAAGCGCCGCCCGTGACCACCCGCTACGACGCCGTCATCGTCGGCGCGGGGCACAACGGCCTCGTCTGCGCCGCCTACCTCGCCCGCGCCGGCCGGCGGGTGCTGGTGCTCGAGAGCCGCCACCTGGTCGGCGGCGCCACGACGACCGAGGAGATCTTCCCCGGCTTCCAGTACTCCTGCTGTTCCTACGTCGTCAGCCTGTTGCGCCCGTGGATCATCCGCGATCTCGACCTGCCGCGTTTCGGTTACGAGGTGCTGCCGCTCGACACGACCTTCACCCCGTTCCCCGACGGCCGCTACCTGCTGCGCGACGCCGACCCCGAGCGCACGCGGCGCGCCATCGCCGCCTTCTCACCGCGCGACGCCGAGGTCTACAAGCGCTTCGGCCAGGAGATGGCCGAGCTCGGACGCATGGTGCGCCCGCTGATCGACGGCCCGGCCCCCGATCCGACCTCGCGCCGGCCTGCCGAGCTGTTGCGTCTCGGCCGCCTCGTCCGCCAGCTGCGCGGCCACGGCGAGGAGCGCCTGCTGGGCAACCTCAAGATGCTCACCGCGAGCGCCGTCGACTTTCTCGCCGAGTGGTTCGAAAGCGAGCATCTGATCGCGCCGATGTCGGTCTCCGGCATCATCGGCACCTTCCTCGGCGTGCGCT
>CAYYIK010000031.1:0-18721 GCA_964471955.1 uncultured Thermoanaerobaculia bacterium
GCACCATGATGGCGTCGTCGACCACGATGCCGACCGCCAGGCCGAGCGCGAGCAGGGTGAACGTGTTGAGCGTGTAGCCGAGGAACCAGATGACCGCCACCGTGCCGAGCAGCGACATCGGGATGGCCAGGATGACGTTGAGCGTCGACGAGATCGAGCCGAGGAAGAGCCAGCAGACGAGGGCGGTGAGCAGCACGGCGAGCAGCAGCTCGAACTCGATCTCGTGCACCGACTCCTCGATGAACACGGTCGAGTCGAAGTTGATGCCGAGCTTCATCCCTTCGGGCAGCGTCTTGTTGATCTCGGCGAGTTCGGTCTTGATCGCCCGCCCGAGCGCCACCGCGTTGGCGCCGCGCTGCTTGCGGATGCCGAGCCCCTGGGCGGGCTCGCCGTTGGCGCGGCCGCGGCGGCGGATGTCCTCGAAGCCGTCCTCGACCAGCGCCACGTCGGAGAGGTAGATCGGCGAGCCGCCGACGTCGCGCACCACGATGCGGCGCAGGGTGTCGAGGTCCATCGCCTCGCCCATCACCCGCACGTTGACCTCGCGGCCGGAGACCTCGATGCGGCCGGCCGGCAGCTCGACGTGCTGGCGCTGCAGCGCCGCGATGACGTCGGTCACGGTCAGGCCGCGCGCGTCGAGCGCCGCGGCGTCGGCCCAGATGCGCACGTTGCGCTCGAGCGAGCCCCCCTCGCTGATCTCGCCGATGCCGGGGATGGTCTGCAGCCGCTCCTTGACCCGGTAGCGGGCGAAGTCGGCGAGGGTCTGACGCGGGAACGGCCCCGACAGGCCGACCCACATGATCGGGTTGTCCTCGGGGTTGCTCTTCGAGACGATCGGCGGGTCGATCTCGCGCGGCAGCCGGCGCTGGGCCTGCTGGATCTTGGTCGCCACGTCCTGCAGGGCCAGGTCGACGTCGCGCGAGATCTCGAGCTCGACGGTGACCGAGCCGCTCCCCTGGCGCGAGGAGGAGGTGAGGCTGCGCACCCCCTCGACCTGGATCAGCGCCTCCTCGAGCGGCTGGATGACGTCGTTCTCGATGACCTCGGGGGCGGCGCCCTCCCAGCCGACCGAGACGTTGATCGTCGGCAGGTCGACGTCGGGCATCTGCGAGATGCCGATGCGCGAAATGGCGACCAGGCCGAAGAGGATCGTCCCCGCCATCAGCATCCAGGCGAAGACCGGCTTGCGGATGCAGGCTTCGGTGAGCTTCACGGCGTCGCCCGCTGCGGCGGCGCGGCCGCCCCGGCCGCCGGGTTCTCGAAGCGGACGCGGGCGCCTTCACGCAGCGCCTCGGCGCCGCGCACCACCAGCATCTCGCCGGCGGCGACTCCCGAGCGGACCTCCACGCGGCCGTCGGCGGTGCGCATGCCGAGTTCGAGCAGGCGCTCGCGCGCCTCCTCTCCCTCGACGACGTAGGCGAGGAAGCCGCGGTCGGTCGGCCGGATGGCGGTCTGCGGGATCACCGGCGCGGCGCTCTCGCCGCCGATCGGGATCTCGACCTCGGCGAAGGCGCCGGGCCGCAGCTGGCCGCGCGCCGGATCGTCGATGCGCGCCGTCACGGCGACCATGCGATCGGCCGCGTCGGCGGCGGCGCCCACCAGGGTGATCGTGGCGCTGTAGGGCGTCTCCCCGCGGCTGCCGCGCAGCCGGAAGCGCGCCGGCTGGCCGGCCGCCAGCGGTCCGGCTTCGGTCTCCGGCACGCGGAAGCGGAGCAGCAGCGGCTCGCGCCGCAGCAGCGTCGTCAGCACCGAGCCGGGCTGCACGTAGCGGCCGGTCTCGACGTCGCGCGTCTGCACGATGCCGGAGACCGGGGCGCGCACCAGCGCGTCGCGCAAGTTGAGCCGCGCCAGCTCGAGGGCGGCGTGCGCCTGCGCCACCTCGGCCCGCGCCGCGGCGAGCCGGGTGCGCCACTGGTCGACCTCCTCGGCGCGCACCAGATCGGGATTGCGCTGATTGACCGCCTGGCGCCGCTCGAGCCCGCTCGCCGCCTCGGCCTCGCCGGCCTCGGCCTTGGCGAGCGCCGCCTCGGCGGCCGCGACCGCCAGGCGGTAGCGTTCGGGCTCGATCTCGGCCAGCACCGTGTCGGGGCCGATCGAATCCCCCTCCTGGAAGCGCACGCGTTCGACCACGCCGGCCACCCGCGCTGTCACCGCGACCTGCTCGAAGGCCTCGACCGAGCCGACGGCGGTGATCACGTACTCGACCGGCCGTACCTCGACCGGCGCCACCTCGACGGGGAAGCGGATCGCCTCGCGCGCCGGGCGGCCCCCCGCGGCGGGCGCGTCTCCCTTGCCGCCGCAGGCGGCGAGCAGGGCGGGCAGGGCGGCGGCGAGCAGGGCGATGCGGCGCTGGTGCGAGGTCAAGGTTCGTTCTCCCGGGCGGCGGCGAAGTCGGAGGCGTCGAGCCCGCTCGGCCAGAGGCCGACGGCGCGCTCGAGGGCGAGGCGCGACAGCGAGACGGCGAACTGCTCGCGGGTCCGCGCGGCGTCGGCCTCGAACTGGCCGACCAGCGCGTCGGCCTGCTCGAGCGCCGTGGCGAGGCCGTTGAGGAAGCGTTCGCGCACCTCCTCGGCGTTCTGCGTCGCGACCGCCAGGCGCACCTCGGCCTGCTCGCGCGCCGCCTCGGCGGTGGCCAGATCGGCGAGGGCGCTCTCGACCTCGACCGCCAGGGCGCGCCGCTCCCGCGCGAGGACCAGGCCGGCCTCGCGCGCCTCGGCGTCGCGCTGCGCCGCCAGCGCCTCGCGCTCGCCGCCGTCCCAGAGCGACCAGGTCAGGCCGAGGCCGACGTTCCAGTCCTCCTCGCGCCCCGACAGGCCGGCTTCGTTGGTCCAGCGCCAGGTGCCGCGCAGGTCGAGCGTCGGCACGATGCCGAGGCGCGGCGCCAGCGCCAGCTGGCGCGCCGCCGCGACCCGCTCGGCGAGCGCCGCGAGGGTGGGGCTGGCGGCGATGGCGCGTTCCACCAGTTCGGCCCGGGCGCCCGCCGGCGGGGCGCTCTCGAGCGGCGCCGCCAGCTCCCCGTCGACCGGCAGGCCGACCAGGTAGCCGAGCGCCAGGCGCGCGGCGGTGACCAGGTTGCCGGCGCGGGTCGCCTCGAGGCGCGCCGTCGACCACTCGAGTTCGCTGCGCGTCACGTCGTTGCGATTGGCCAGCCCGGCGTCGAGCCGGATCCGGGACTCCTCGGCGGTGGCGCGCGCCACGTCGACCCGGCGCCGCGCCGCGTCGCGCAGCTGCTCGGCCGACAGGACGGCGTAGAAGCCGCTCGCCACGTCGAAGGCGAGCGCCCGCCGGAGTTCGGTCGCTTCGAGCTCCTGCGCCGCGACGCCGCGCGAGGCGGCGCGCACCAGCGGCAGGGCGCGCAGGTCGAACAGGGTCGACTCGACCAGCGCCTGGCCGGAGAGGGCGTCGATCGCCTGCACGGTCAGCTCGTCGCCGTCCACCGTGCGGGTGACCTCGCGCGCCCGCCGCGTGTAGTTGCCGGTGACGGTGAGCGAAGGGAGGAGGCGGGCGATCGCCTGGCCGCGCACGGCGCGCGCCTGCTCGAGGCGGGCCTCGGCGATGGCGGGCGTCTCGTTGTGGGCGGTGGCCAGCGCGAGCGCCCGCTCGAGGGTCAGCGCTTCGGCGGCAACGGGCCACGGGGCGGCCGTGGCGAGAAGGAGGGCGGCGAGCAGGGAAGGCAGAAGAGTTTTCATCGTGGAAGCGCCTGCTGCCGGTCCGGCGGCGGGCGCCGGGTGAGGATATGGGGGGGCGCCGGGGCCGTCAACGCCCGACTCGCGGTCGGATACGATTTCGGCATGTCCCGATCGCTCCGAGTGCCCCGATCGCTCCTGCTCCTCGCTGTCGCCGCTCCGGCGGCCGCCGGCATGCTCCACGACCCGCGCGAGACGCGCCTCGCCGAGGTGCGCCAGCTCACCTTCGGCGGCGAGAACGCCGAGGCCTACTGGGCCTTCGGCGGCGACCGCCTGAGCTTCCAGTCGACCCGGCCGCCGTTCGGCTGCGACCAGATCTTCGTCATGCCGGCGCCCGAAGCGGGCGAGCCGCAGCTGGTCTCGACCGGCAGCGGGCGCACCACCTGCGCCCACTTCCTGCCCGGCGATCGCCGGGTGATCTACGCCTCGACCGACCTGACCAGCGCCGAGTGCCCGCCGCCCCCGGATCACTCGCAGGGCTACGTCTGGCCGATCGAGGCGGGCTACGAGCTGTTCGTCACCGACCTCGAAAGCGGTGAGCGGGTCCGCCTGACCGAGAACGACGCTTACGACGCCGAGGCGACCGTCTGCGCCACCGACGGCACGGTCGTTTTCACGTCGACGCGCGACGGCGACCTCGACCTCTACCGCATGGCCGCTGACGGCAGCGACGTGAAGCGGCTGACCAGCGTCCCCGGCTACGACGGTGGCGCCTTCTTCTCGGCCGACTGTTCGCAGATCGTCTGGCGCGCCTCGCGGCCGCGCGGCGCCGAGCTGGAGGACTACCAGCGCCTGCTCGCTCAGGGGCTGGTGCGGCCGAGCCGACTCGAGCTCTGGGTGGCCGACGCCGACGGCGGCAACGCGCGGCAGATCACCGATCTCGGCGTCGCCAGCTTCGCGCCGTTCTTCGCCCCCGACGGTCAGAGGATCCTCTTCTCGAGCAACTACGGCGACCCGAAGGGGCGCGAGTTCGACATCTGGGCGATCGGCGTCGACGGCAGCGGTCTCGAACGGATCACCTTCACCCCCGGCTTCGACGGCTTCCCGATGTTCTCGCCCGACGGCGAGTGGCTCGCGTTCGGCTCGAATCGCAACCAGGGCAAGCCGGGGGAGACCGACGTCTACGTGGCGCGCTGGGTGGACGGCCCGGCGGCAGTCCACGTCGAACGGGCGGCCGACCGCTTCGCCGCCGACGCGGCCTGGCTGGCCGACGACGCGCGCGAGGGGCGCGGCATCGGCACGGCGGGCCTCGCGGCCGCCGGCGCCTGGCTGGAGGAGCGCTTCGCCGCCGCCGGTCTCGCGCCGGCCGGCGAGGCGGGCACCTACCGCCAGGAGTTTCCGGTCACCGTGGCGGTGGCGCCGGCCGCCGGGACGCAGCTGCAGGTCGACGGCGAGGCGGTGGCGGCCGGGGAGTACGTGCCGCTCGCCTTCTCGGCGCCCGGCCCGGGCTCGGGGGAGGTGGTGGCCGCCGGCTTCGGCATCGTCTCCCCCGAGCTGGGGGTCGACGACTACGCCGGGCTCGACGTCGCCGGCAAGGTGGTGCTGGTGCGCCGCTTCGTTCCGGCGGGGGAGACCTTCGCCGCGGCCGAGGTCGAGCGGCGCTACAGCGATCTGCGCCTCAAGGCCTTCGCCGCGCGCGAGCGCGGCGCCGCGGCGCTGCTGGTGGCCGACCTGCCCGACCCGGCGGCGCACACCCAGGACGAGGCGCCGCTGCCGAAGCTCTCGCCCGACGAGCTGGGGGACGCCGGCCTGCCGGCCGCGGCGATCTCGCGCGCCCTGGCCGAACGGCTGCTCGCCGCGCCGGCGACGGTGAGCCTGGCCGTCGAGCTGAGCCGCGAGACGGCGCCGGCCTTCAACGTCCTCGGCCGGCTGGAGCCGGCGGGCGAGGTCGCCGACGGCCGCGTGGTGGTGGTCGGGGCGCACTACGACCACCTCGGCCTCGGCGGCTCCGGCTCGATGGAGTCCGGCTCGACCGAGGTTCACAACGGCGCCGACGACAACGCCTCCGGCGTCGCGGCGCTGCTCGAGATCGTCCGCTCGCTCGCCGCGCGGCGCGGCGAGCTGCGGCGGCCGGTCGTCTTCGTCGCCTTCGCCGGCGAGGAGCGCGGCTTGCTCGGTTCGTCGTTCCTGGTCCGCCATCCGACCCCCGGCCTCGAACCGGCGAACGTCGCCGCGATGATCAACCTCGACATGGTCGGCCGCCTGCGCGACGAGAAGGTGACGATCTTCGGCACCGACTCGGCCGCCGAGTGGGGAGCGATGGTCGATCCGGCCTGCGAGGCGCTGCGCCTGACTTGCCGGTCGAACGGCGACGGCTACGGACCGTCCGACCAGACCGCCTTCTATGCCGCCGACGTGCCGGTGCTCCACCTGTTCACCGGCACGCACGACCAGTACCACCGGCCGAGCGACGACGCGCGTCTGCTCAACGCCACCGGCGGCGCCCGCGTCGCGGCGCTCGCCGGCGACCTGGCGCTCGCCGTGGCGACACGCGACGGGGCGCTGACCCTGCAGCGCAACGCCGCCGGTCCGCCGCCCAAGGGGGATACCCGGCGCTTCGGCGGCTCGCTCGGCATCGTTCCCGACTACGCCGGGGCGGGCGAGGGGGTAGCCGGCGTGCTGCTGGCCGGCACGCGCCCCGGCGGTCCGGCCGAGAGCGCCGGCATGCGGCGCGGCGATCTGCTGGTCGAGCTCGGCGGGCGCGAGATCCGCGACATCAACGACCTGATGTTCCTGCTGCGCCGCGCCGAGCCGGGGGAGTCGGTCGGCGCGGTCGTGCTGCGCGACGGCCAGCGGGTCGAGCTGACCGCCGTCTACGGCGAGCCGCGCCGGATGTGAGCGGGCCGGGCGACGACGGCGTCGAGCTCTCCGGCCACTTCTGGACCGTCGCGCCGCGTCTCGCCGCCTGGCTGCGGCGGCCGCCGGCGCCTCCGGCGGTCCGCCTGCGCCTCCCCTTCGTCGACGCGCAACGCGGCGCCGGCCACCTCACCGCCTGGTTCGACGACCCGCCCGCCGCCACCGCGGCGGTGGTGATCCTGCACGGCCTGGCGGGCAGCGGCGAGAGTCCGTACGCGCGCGGCATGGCGGCGGCGGCGCGCGCCCGCGGCCTGGCCAGCCTGCGGCTCGACCTGCGCGGTGCCGGGGGTGAGGGGGCGGACTTCTACCACGCCGGACTGACCGCCGACCTGCGCACGGCGCTGGCGGCGCCGGCGCTGGCGCGCCACGACGCGCTGGCGGTGGTCGGCTTCTCGCTGGGTGGCCACCTGGCGCTGCGCTGGGCCGGCGAGGAGGGGGAGGGAGCCGACCCGCGCGTGGTGGCGATCGCCACCGTCTGCGCGCCGCTCGATCTCGAGCTCGGGGCGCGCGCACTCGACGCCGGGCGCAACCGGATCTACCGCAAGTACATCCTCGACGGGCTCAAGGCGATGGCCGAGCGGATCGAGCGCCGGCATCCGGGGACCATTCCGGCGCCGCGCGCACGGCGCGCCGCGGCGCGCTCGATCCGCGAATGGGACGGCCTGGTGGTGGCGCCGCGCTTCGGTTTCGCCTCGGCCGAGGACTACTACGCCCGGGCGAGCGCGGCGCCGCTGCTCGACCGGGTGCGGGTGCCGACCTGGCTGGTGGCCGGCCGGCACGACCCGATGGTGCCGCGCGCGACGCTCGAGCCGGCGCTCGAACGGATCTCCCCGGCGATCGAGGCGACCTGGTGCGAACGCGGCGGGCACGTCGGCATGCCCCCCGGGCTCGACCTCGGCCGTCCCGGCGGCCGCGGCCTCGCCAACCAGCTGGCCGGCTGGATCGGCGAGCGGCTGAAGGCTCGCTGACCCGGCGCGGCGTCAGCGTCCGGCGATGGTGACGTCGCCCGAGCCGGTCGAGATGTCGGCCCGGCCGAGGCCGCTGCCGAGCTCGATCTGCAGATCTCCGCGCACCTTGCGCACGACGTGGCCGGCGAGTTCGACCTGGATCTCGCCGCTGCCGGTCGACACCGCGAGGTCGGCCGACAGCTCGCCGCTGACGTCGAGGACGACGTCGCCCGAGCCGGTGTCGATGCCGAGGTGACGGGTGGCGGAGAAGTCGCCGGCGAGCCGCACGTCGCCCGAGCCGGTGTCGGCGACGACCCTGGCGCCGAGGACGAGGCCGCGGCCGCGGATGTCGCCCGAGCCGGTGTCGATGGCGAGGTCGCCGCTGCAGTCGAGCAGCGAGACGTCGCCCGAGCCGGTGTCGACGGCGATCGCGGAGGACTCGACGCGGGAGAGCACGACGCTGCCCGAGCCGGTGTCGACGGCGAGGTCGCCGGCGTGTCCGGTCACCTCGACGTCGCCCGAGCCGGTGTCGGCGACCAGCTTGCCGCGGCTGTCGGTGACCAGGATGGCGCCGCTCGCGGTGTCGAGCGACTGGCTCGCCTCGACGCCGTCCGACTCGATGCGGCCGACGGCGTTGCGGAAGTGGATCGTCACCCCCGCGGGCACCTCGGCGCGGATGTCGGCCCAGACGATGGCGGCGGCGCTCGACGGCGCGCGATCGACGCGCACCTTGGTGTCCAGGTAGGTGATGTTCGTCGTGCCGTCCCCCACCAGATTGCCGAACCAGCCGTTCGACTCGCCCTCCTGACGGCCCGGAGCCGGGTAGTGATAGCGGCGGTGCCTGTCGAGCGGGTAGCGGGTTTCGATGCGGGTGCGGCCGCCCCGTTCGCGGACGTCGAAGGCGATCGCCTCGGCGAGCGCAGCGGCGGAACTGCCGGCGGAGGCCTCCGCGTGGACGTCTGCGGTGAGGTTCAAGCTGCCACCGGAGGTGGGCACGAGGGTGACGGTGCCGGCGAGATTGTGGATCTCGACCACGGTCCCGGGCGCCACGTCGATCTGGCGCTCGAGCTTGCGGGTTTCACCGGAGGCGGCGGAGGCGGCGGCGAGCAGCAGGGCGAGGGCGGCCGTGGCGGCCCGGAAGCCTGAAGTCTGGCGAAGCGCGGTCTGCATGGGGTCCTCCCGTAGCGTTCGCCTTCTTCTACCGGGAGGGGCGGGAAAAGTTTCACCCCGGGCGCCTCCGGCCCGCGGGCCGTGAAGGTCAGTCCCCGGCCGCGAGCGCCGGCCAGTTGGCGTCCGCCTTCGCCACGTTGCCGGGGATGTCCCGGCTCCACTCGGCCTGGACCTCGAGATCGTAGTTGAGGAAGAGCCGCCCTTCGTGGATCGTCCACGCCCGCGGATCGATGTCGGCGGTGTAGCCGCGCGACACCGCCCAGGCGCAGTAGCCGCCGTAGGCGGGCGCGTAGCGCTCGGGGTCCGCCGCGAAGCGGTCGCGATGCCCGGCGGAGGCGAAGCGCCAGGTGGCGCCGCTCCACGAGTGAACGAACTGCTTCGAACCCTCGACCGGCTTGCCGTCGGTGAAGTAGGCCACCGGATCGTAGCCGTCGATGGCGACGCCGCCGAGGAAGGACTTGTTGACTGCCTGGGCTGCCAGCGCGGCCACGGCGGCGAAGGCCAGGGCGAGGGTGAGGGCGACTCTCTGCATGGCGGTCTCTCCGCAAGCGCCGCGGGCGCGGCGCGCAAGGGTTACTTTCGCCATACGGAGGGCGCGCGCTCGCGGATGTGCGCGGCACCGGGAGATTTTCGCCGTCGGTGCCGGCGCCGCGCCGGGGCCCGGGAAGACATCTCCGGACAGCGGCGATACCATGGGCGGGAGCGTCGGGTCCGGCGCCCCCGCCGGAACTCGCCGGAGCCCGCCGCCCGCCTCACCGGCGCGGCATGCGAGCCGCGTCGCGTCTACCGAAAGGAGTTCCCATGTCGTCGGTTGCCAAGGTCGTGGAGATCATCTGCTCATCGTCGAAGAGCTTCGAGGACGCCATCCAGAGCGGCATCGCCCGCGCCGACAAGACCCTCGACGGCATCGTCGGCGCCTGGGTCTCCGAGCAGAAGGTGAGGGTCGAGGGGGGCAAGGTCGTCGAGTACCGCGTCACCCTGCGCGTCAGCTTCGTCCTCAAGGGCTGACCCCTCCGGGTTTCCGGCGGCCGGCCGCGCGCACGGACCCTCGGCGCGCCGGTCGCCGGTGTCGCGCTCAGAACGCCGAGTTGTCGAGCCCCCCGCAGTAGCGGCCGGCAGGATTGTGGTAGGTCTCGGTGCGGCCGGTGACGGTATCGCGCAGCTGAAAGGTGTACTCGAGGTTGGAGAGCGCGCCGTAGAGCACCAGGAAGCGGTCGGGGAACTCGAGAACCTTGATCAGCGTCTCGAGGTTGGCCCGGCTGGTGAACGAGAAGGCGCCGGTGAGGTTGGACAGGCGGGTCGGGATGCCGGTCCCCGACGTGTCGTTGTACTGATTGCGCCAGGTCATCTCGACCGCGAAGCGATCGTCGTTGAGGCACATCGTGTCGGCGTCCGCCTGGCAGGTGCCGTGCGAAGAGCCGGCGGTGTGCGGGTTCGAGCCCGTGGACTTGAGGATCGTCTGCACGGCGGCTGACGGGAAGCCGTTGTCGTCGAAGCCGCCGCAGTTGCCGGCGGTGTTGCGGTAGGTCTTCACGTCGCCGCTGCGCGTGTCGGTGACGGTGAGGGTGAAGCGCAGGTCGGTGAGCTGGCCGTAGAAGACCTTCACCACGCTGCCGAAGTCGAGCACCTTGACGATCAGCTCGATGTTGCCGGGGTCGGTGAAGTAGAGGAAACCCGACAGGTTGTAGAACGACGCGGGCAGGGCGGAGTTGCGCCGCGGCACGCCGGCCACGCCGCTGGTGTTGTTGTACTGGTTCTCCCACGTCGCGGTGACCCGGAAGCGGCCGTCGAGCAGGCAGAGCGTGTCGGCCGGGCAGCCGCCGGGCGGGGGCGGCGGCGGGGGCGGCGGCGCGGCGCCGCCCGGCCGGTAGAGCGTCTGCAGCGCCCGGGTGTCGTCGGGGAACAGCTGCGCGCCGGCGCCGTCCCAGCCGATCCGGTAGTACATCAGCGCCTGGCGCAGCGCGGCGTCACCCTCCTCGGGGTTCTCGCTCGAATGGCCGATGCCGAGCGTGTGCCCGAGCTCGTGCGCCAGCAGCTCCTCGACGAACTTGCCCGAGTCGGGAGCCTGGATGACCAGACATTCGATGCCGTCGTTGATCACCACGTCCGCTTCGCCGATGCGGCGGAAGGTGCGGCCGTCGAACTCGGCGGTACTGTTGGACTTCACGGTGGCGTAGCCGAGCAGGCCGCCGGTGGCGCAGTCGTAGCCCTCGACTTCGGAGTTCGGGTCGCCGAACAGGATCACGTTCTGACCGTCCCAGACCGACAGCGGCGCCGCGGCGTCCGTAACGCCGGCAGAGACGTAGCGGATCGGCGTGTGGCTCTCGGTGTTCCAGGCGGCGATCGCCGCCGGAAGCTCGAAGTGCCCGCCGCCCGAAAGGCCGCCCATGCTGCCGCTCAGCCGCCAGGGTACCGACTGCCCGGAATCGAACTGGAACCAGCGGTAGTGAGGACCGTCGCCGCCGAGCAGGGTGAACTCCCGGGTCAGGGCGCGCAGGGCGCGGCGCGGCGCCCGCGTCCGGTAGTCGCGGGCGCGCGGCTCGCCGGCCACGCGGTCCTCGATCCAGGCGAGGAAGGACGTGGCGTCGCGCGGCGTCGGCCACCGGGGGCGCGGCTTCCGGCGGCGGACCGCCAGACGGACCTCGCTGAGGTCGCGCACCGCGTACTCCCGGCCGGCGACGCGTCGCAGGTGGAAGGCGCCCTCCAGCAGATGCAGGGCGGCGAAGCGATCGCCCGCCGCCGCCCGGGCGAAGAGCAACACGCGCTCGCCCCGCCGGAAGACGGGCGCGCCGAAGACCTTCGACCACTCGCCCCGCGCGTTGACGCCGCCGGGGGTGACGAGGACGAGCGAGCCGCCGACGAAGCGGTCCGCCTTGAGCACCCGCTCGACGGTGATCAGCCACTCGGTTTCGAGCGCCGCCGAGACGGGCGGCAGCTTCCCCTCGACGCGGCCGATCAGGATCACCGGCGCGGCATCGACGAGCGCCTCGTCGGCGATCGGAACGATCGTCGCGGCGGGCAGAGCCGTCGCGAGGGCGAACGAGCAGAGGATTCCCGGCACGTGCCGGAAACGCGGGGGGCGGCTGGTCACGGCGTCCTCCGGATCCAGGATGCGCCGTCCAGCCTCCCCCGCGGGTCCCGTCCTGTCAAGGCGCAGCGGGGCGCCGGCGCGCGTCAGAAGCGGTAGCCCACCTCCAGCGCGGCGCGATCTCCCTCGCTGTCGTCGCCGAGCAGCAGCTCGTATTCGCCGTAGAGCCAGAGGCGATAGGGGAGCTGGGCGGTGCCCGAGAGGCGGGCCCACTGGTTGAGCCGCGGATCGAGGTCCTCGTAGTCGGTGAGGCGGGCCTCGCTGGCGCCGAGCGTCAGAGCGAGATCGTGCCCGCCGCGCAGCGTCCAGCCGGCGCGCAGATTGGCCACGTACCCCTCCGCCGTGCCGCCGGCGTAGAGCGACGCGTCGCCGCCGAGCGACAGCGGCAGGTCGGCGAGGCCGCTCTTGAAGAGCGAGAACCAGGCCGAGGTCGTCGGGTCGTCGATCTCGCGGGCGCGCTCGAGGCCGCCGCCGAGCCCGGCGCTCCAGCCCCCGTCGCCACGCCAGTCGAGGCCGAGACGCGCCCCCTCGCGGAAATGGCGCACGAAGACCTCTTCGGGGCGCGGCCGGTCCTCCCAGGTGAGCAGGTTGCGCCGCTGGTCGTACGACAGCGAGGCGCGCCAGGCGGGGGAGAGCTGCACCGAGGCGGCGAGCGCCGCGTTGGACAGCTGTGAGGTCGAGCCGGCGACCTCCTCGCGCCAGCCACGATGAAAATCGATCTCGGCGCGCTGCGAGAGCCACCAGCGCGACCCGGATCCGAAGCGGCTCTCGACGGCGACGTAGTCCCGGTCGGTCTCGCCGCCGTCCGCTGTCTCGGTCACGCCGCCGACCAGGATCTCCGCCCAGCCATCTCCCGGCCGGTCGCGCGCCGTCTCCCAGCGGCCGTAGGCCCCGTAGCGGGTGCCGGTCGAGTCGAAGCCGAGCTCGGCGAGCTCGGGACGCGCGCCGCCGAAGGCACCCGCCGCGAAGCCGCCGCCCAGGCGCACTTCGGCGAGGGCGCCGTCGAGATAGCCGAGGGTCGAGAAGCGACTGGCGGCCAGGCGGCCCAGCTGCAGCGCGAAGCGCCCCTCCGGCGGATCCCAGGCGACGGAGGCCTCGTAGAGCCGGTCGCTGCTCTGCGATCTCGCCAGGGTCGAACGGTAGCCGTCGCGCTCGACCTCGCGTGAACGCAGCCGCAGCCGCACGGTGAGCGGCCGGCCGGCGATCTCGGCGAGGCGCAGCGACAGCCGGCCGCCGGTCTCGGTGCTCTGCGGCCCGGCGTCGGAGCTCAGGCGCCGCCAGCCGAGTGCCAGCGAGCCCGAGGTGCGCATCGACGGGCCGTCCGGCTGCGGTGCGAGCCGGGGCGCCGGCAGCTCCCGGGTCGCCGGCGGCGTCTCGGAAGGCGGGAGCGCCGGTTCGCCCTCGCCAGCCGGCGGCGCCGGTGCGGCGGCGATCAGGATCGCCCGATCCCCGGTGCGGATCGAGCCGGGCGCGCGCACGATGCGGCACGAGGCGGAGTGCTCGGCGACGAAGTCGACCTCCACCTCGGCGATCTCGGCGCCGTCGCGCACCAGGCGCAGGCGGGCGCCGACGTCGAGGCCGGCGGCACTTCCGGCGTCGAGGTAGACCGCCGAAGCGGAGACGTAGCTCACCGTGATCGGACGCTCCGCCTGCGCCGCCGCGGGGCGGACGACGAGGAGCAGCAGCAGGGCGGCCGCGACGCGGAGGGCGAGGCGCGCCAGCAGGTCAGTCGCGGCCGTCGGGATGGCAGGCATAGCAGGCTCCACTGTCGTAGCGGTAGTTGGCGACATCGCTGTGCTCGTCGTTCATCTCGGCGCGCGCGTGCTCGTGGCAGACCGTGCACTCGAAGACCCGGTAGTTCGACGGGTTGACGTGGCAGGTCGAGCAGCTCGACCACGTGCCCCGGTGGGCTCCGGAGTAGATCGGGAACCACTGGCCGTCGTGGTCGAAGCTGGCGCCGTCCCACGAGCGGGTCGAATGGCAGCTCTGGCAGGTCGTCGGGAAGCCGGCGGCGGCGTGGTTCGGGTCGCGGGTCGCCTGGTAGTCGGCGCGATGGCAGGAGACGCAGTCGCGCGGCGTGCCGGAGTAGCCGGAGGTGTGACAGTCGGCGCAGGCGACCGAAGCGTGCGCGCCGGTGAGCGGGAAGCCGCTGAGGGCGTGGTCGAAGGAGGCCGGTTCCCAGGACGTGCTGCCGTGGCAGGTCTGGCAGGTGAGAGGGAAGCCGCCGGCGACGTGATTCGGGTCGCGGGTGCGCTCGTAGTCGTCGCGGTGACAGGAGGCGCATTCGGCGCGCGCCTGCGTGCCGGCGGTGTGGCAGTCGGCGCAGGCGAGCCCGGCGTGGGCGCCGCTGAGCGGGAAGCGTGCCGTGTGGGCGAAGCCGGGGGCGTTCCAGTTCACCGCGACGCCGCTGTGGCACTGCCGGCAGTCGGTCGGGAATCCGTCGTGGGGGGGGTCGGTCGCCGCCGCGAAATCGGCCCGGTGGCAGGCCACGCAGTCGGTCGGGGTGAGCGCGAACTGCTCCGGCGGCTGGCCGCCGTGGCACGCCTCGCAGTCGACGCGGGCATGGCCGCCGAGCAGCGGGAAGAGAGTGCGCGCGTGCTGCGAGAAGAACTCGCTGCGCGGGTCCCAGCGCCGGCTGTCGTGGCAGTCGGAACAGGCGAGCCCCAGCTCGCCGAGGTGGGGGTCGCGGTGGCAGTCGGAGCAGGCGGTGGCGACGCGCGAGAAGATTTTCTCGCGGTGGCACTCGGCGCAGGCCGCCACGGCGTGCATCCCCTCGAGCCGGAACCCGGTCGACTCGTGGCGGAAGGGGGCGTCGCGCGTCACCTCCCAGCCGGCGGTCGTGTGGCACTGATCGCAGGCGATCGCCAGGTCGCCGTGCGGACTCTGCTGCGCCACGGCCGGGCCGCCGGCGGCCGCGAGGCCGGCGAGCAGCAGGGCGGCCGCGATGCCGCCGCGCCGCCGCGTGTCGTCGCCGTCACCGTCGCCGCCGAAGGCGATGCCGCAGCGGCGCAGCAGCTCGAACGGCGGTTCGCCGCCGATCAGCACGAAGACGTGATCGTTGTCGATGCGTTCGGTGCGGTCGTCGAAGCGGAGCGTCACCGCTCCGGCTTCGATCGACTCCACCGCGGAGCCGAAAGCCACGCGAACCTTGCCTCGCCGGATCATGGTGTCGATCGCCTCCTGGTTCTTGCGCTTGACGCGATGAAAGCCCTGCTTGCGGTAGGAGAGGGTGACGCGATTGCCGGGCTGCCGGGCGAGGCCGGTGGCGGCCTCGATGGCGCTGTCGCCGCCGCCGACCACGAGGATGCGCCGGCCGCGATAGGAGTCGGCGTCGCGCAGCTGGTGGAGGACCTTGGGCAGCTCCTCGCCGGGCACGCCGAGGCGGCGCGGCGTGCCGCGGCGGCCTAGCGCCAGCAGCACGCAGCGGCCGCGGTGGACGGCGGTGGCGGTGCGCACGTGCAGCTGGTCGCCGTCGCGCTCGACCCGCTCGAGCTTCTCGCCGTAGCGCACGCCGACCTGGCGCGCCGCCAGGGCGCGGCCGAGGATCTCGAGCAGCTCCTCCTTGGCGTACTCCTCGCGCTCCAGGGCGCCGCCGCCGGGCAGCGCGACGGGCCGGGTGAGCACCAGCTTGCGCGCCGGAAACTGCAGGATGGTGCCGCCCAGGCCGCTGCCCTGGTCGATCACCCGGAAGCGCAGACCCCGCCCGGCGGCGGTCAGCGCCGCTGCCAGCCCGGCCGGACCGGCGCCGACGATGACCAGGTCGAGCAGATCGGGATCCGCGTCGTGCGCCGGGGCCGCCAGCCGGTCGGCGATCGTGTTGGCCACCCGCTCCCCCTGCTCGATGGCGTTACGGATCAGCGCCAGGCCGGTCAGCTCGCCGGCGACGAACAGGCCGGGGACGGTGCTCTCGAGGTCGGGCGAGAGCAGCGGCACGTCGCGCCGGCCGCGCAGGTCGCCCAGGCCGACTTCGATCGCCCCCACCGGGCAGGCGTCGGCGCAGCGTCCGTGGCCGACGCAGCGCAGCCCGTTGACCACCACCGCGACACCGCCGACGACGCCGAGGACATCGCCCTCGGGGCAGGCGCGGGCGCAGGCGCCGCAGCCGATGCAGGTCATCGGGTCGATGAACGGGAACTGCGCCACCGGACGGTCGATGCCGAGCTCGCGCGCCTCGGCCAGTCGCTGGCGGTCGAGCCGGCGGCGGCGGCGGAAGGCGAAGACGTAGGGGACGACGACGCCGGCGACGATCAGCCCGGCCAGGGCCCAGATGAGCGTGCCGTCGAGATCGAACAGCGCGTTCACCGCGGCACTCCGGTGGCGTGGCAGCCGGCGCAGTCGAGCGGCCGCGGCCGGTAGCGCACCAGCGCCGCCTCACCCCGCCCCTCGGTCGGGTGGCAGGCGGCACAGGCGACCCCCGCGTGCCGGCCGTCGAGCGGGAAGCGGGAGTCGCGCGCGTGGTCGAAGCCGCCAGCGGGCCGGAAACCGGCGACGCCGTGGCAGCGCGCGCAGTCGGTCGCGCCGGCGCGCGCGAACTGCGCGCCGTGCGGATCGGCGTGGCAGGCGGCGCACGCGAGCGGGCGGCCGGTCAGTTGCGGATTGCCGGCGTCGTCGTCGGGGTGGCACTTCGCGCAGACGACCGCGGCGTGGCGGCCGTCGAGCGGGAAACGGGTGGTGGCGTGGTCGAAGCGCACCGAGCGCCAGCTCGCGGTTTCGTGGCAGGCGGCGCAGCCGGCGGCGCCGGCGCGCTCGGCGAAGGCGCCGGCGTGCGGGTCGCGGTGACAGTCCGCGCACGCCGCCGCCGCGGTGCGGAAGGCGCGCACCGGCGCGCTCGCACCGCGCTGGAAGGGGACCGGAAGCTCACCGGGTCGGACCATGGCGTGGCAGGCGGTGCAGGGGACGGCGAGGTGGGCGCCGGTGAGCGGGAAGCGCGAGCGCTCGTGCTCGGCCGGGCCGAAGCGGGCGGGCAGGAAGCCGTCGACCGTGTGGCAGCTCCGGCAGCTCGCCGGCGCGCCGGCGACGGTGCGCAGCTGGCCGGCGTGCGGGTCGCGATGACAGGTCTCGCAACGGTCGGCGCCGGGGATGTCGAGCTCGCGGCCGGGACGGTGGCAGGCGGCGCAGGCGACCCGCGCGTGCCGGCCGGTGAGCGGCCAGCCGGTGCGGTCGTGGTCGAAACGCGCCGGCGCCGCGCCGCGGAAGCTCTCCGTCGAGTGGCAGCTGGCGCAGTCGGCGCCCAGCTTGCCGCGGTGCGGATCCCGGTGGCAGTCGGCGCACGCCGGCAGGGGGGCGCCGGCGAACTGCCCGAAGGCCAGAGTCCGCTCCTCACCGGCTTCCGGCTTGTGACAGGCCGTGCAGGCGGCGCGCGCGTGGGCGTCGGCGAGCGGGAAGCGCGTCGTCGCATGGTCGAAACCGCGCGGCTCCTTCCAGCTGTTCTGCGAGTGGCAGTCGGCGCACGAGGCGGCCTTCATGGTGCCGCGGTGGGGGTCCTCGTGGCAGCCGGTGCAGGCGGTCGGCAGGCCGAGAAAGCTGCGCGCCAGATCCTTCGCCGGCTCGCGGCGCCGCACCGCGGGGTCGACCCGGTCGGCCCGGTGGCAGTCGCGGCAGGCGACCCTGGCGTGCCGGCCTTCGAGCTTCCAGCCGGTGCGCGCGTGGTCGAAATTCGCCTCCCCCTCGGGGAAGTGGACGAGCTCGAACTCGACGCCGTTGTGCTCGGAGTGGCAGCGCTCGCAGCGCGCGAAGGCGGGGTCGGCGTGCAGCCCGCGCCCCGCGGCGACGCGGTCGGCGAGGGCGCCGTGGCAGTCGAGGCAGAGGCCGGGATCGACCCCTTTGCCGGCGCGATGGCAGGAGAGGCAGTTGCGGTTCCCCTCGAGCGCGGCGTGCGGGCGCGACAGCGGGCCGGGGGAGATCTGGGCGCGGGCGGCGCCGGCGGCGAGGCCGCCGGCGGCCAGGGCGAGCAGCACGCTCGCGACCCGGAGCCGCGCCTTCATGTCAGCGCTCCGAGCGCGTGCCCGGTGGCGAAGGCGACGCCGATGTGGATCGCCGCGAAGAGGTACATGAGGATGGCGAACGGCTTGTGAAAGACGTGCCAGTAGTGGAAGAGCTCGTGGATCCGCCGCCAGAGCGCGATGCGGCGGTGCAGCAGGGCGCGCTGGCGGACGGCGAGCGCCAGGCGGCGCACCAGCGGACGCGGCAGCCCCGGATGCCGGCGCCGGAAGCGACGCAGCCGCGCCCGCACGCGCAGCGGTTCGACGGCCAGGTCCGCGAGGGCGCCGAGCACGGAGCCGGAGGCGACGGGTGCCGCCGTCCCGTCGAGGGCGGGCAGCTCACCGGCCGCGTCGCCGAGCTCGCGGCGCAGCGCTTCGGCCAGCTCGGCGTCGAGGCGGCGAGCCTCCTCGAGCGAGATCTGGTCGCCGGCGGCGGTGCGCGGGATCTGGGCATAGAGGAAGCGGCCGAGCAGCCCGCTGAGCGCCACGGCGACCATCGACCAGAAGGCGATGGCGATCAGGCCGCCGACCTTGCCGGCCGAGTGGAGGGCGATCAGCAGCGGGCCGGTCACCCCGCACCAGATGTGCAGGTCGAGCCAGACGCCGAGCCGCCCGGCCCGCTGCAGGAGCCCGACCCGCTTGCGCAGCGAGTAGGTGAGCATGAGCACCATCAGCGCGGCGCCGGCGATGCCGTAGAGGAGGCCGATCTCGCCGCCCGGCTTGAGCTGCCAGTGGAGCTCGTGGCGCGGCCGCTCGACCAGCGGCAGGGCGTAGTAGGCGCGCCCCCACCCGAACAGCGCGGCGACCGCCGCGAAGCTGGCCAGGTGCAGTGTCCAGAGCAACCCCTTGCGCATGGTGCTGGCCGGGCCTCCCGTAGTCCGGATCGTCAATCTCCGAGGCTACGCCCGCCACCGGCGCGCGCCCCGCCCTGCCGGGTTGGACAGGCCGCACGCGCAACCGGAACAACGGCTCCATTGCAACCAGCGGGCAGCG
>CAYYIK010000031.1:18821-25516 GCA_964471955.1 uncultured Thermoanaerobaculia bacterium
CCAGCGGGCAGCGAGACTTCGGGATGCACCCTGAATCGGCCGGCGGCGAGCGAAGGACAAAAGAGACGAAAGGCTTCCATAGAAGGGAAAAGACCGGCGCGTTCGGACCGCACGTCGCGAGTCCCGAGGCAACCGGGCGGCGCCACCCGGGGCTCTCCGGCTGGCGCCGTGTCCTGTTTTTCCCTTCTCTGGGCCTTGGTCTCTGCTTTCAAGCTCTTCTTCTCGGGTCTTTACCTTCAAGTTCCTGCGCTCGGGTCCGTCCTCTCCTTCGAGGGCGCGCGCCTCCCGGGCGCTCAGCCGGGCGGCCGAAGCGAGTCGGTGACGAGGCCCGGAACATTGGACTCTGGCGACTCGCCCGTAGAATCATCCGATGCCCGCCTCGCCGCCCCCCGCCAACCGGCTCGCCCGGGAGAGTTCGCCCTACCTGCTGCTGCACGCCGGCAATCCGGTCGACTGGTACCCCTGGGGGGAGGAGGCGATCGAAACGGCGCGGCGCGAGAACCGGCCCATCTTCCTCTCGATCGGTTATTCCACCTGTTACTGGTGTCACGTGATGGAGAGGGAGTCGTTCACCGATCCGGACACCGCCGACTTCATGAACCGCGAGTTCGTCAACGTCAAGGTCGACCGCGAGGAGCGCCCGGACGTCGACGAGATCTACATGCTGGCGACGCAGCTGCTCACCGGTCAGGGGGGGTGGCCGAACTCGGTCTTCCTCACGCCGCAACTCGAGCCCTACTTCGCCGGCACCTACTTTCCCCCCGAGGAGCGCTTCGGACGACCCGGATTCCGGCAGGTGCTCGCCTCGATGGCGCACGCCTGGCGCGAACGGCGCGACGACGTGGAGGAGCAGGCGCGCGAGCTCGCGGCGGCGATCGAGGGGCATCTGGCTCCCCCCGCGCCGTACGCCGGCGAGCTGCCCGGTGGCGAACCCGCCCTGCGCAGCCTGGACGGGCTGCGCGCCCGCTTCGACGCGGCGCACGGCGGCTTCGGCGCGGCGCCGAAGTTCCCCACGCCGGGCAACCTCTGGCTGCTCGCCGAGCTGGCGGGCGATCACCCGGAGGCGGCGATGATGCTCGCCGCGACGCTCGACGCGCTCGGCCGCGGCGGCATCTTCGACCAGCTGGCGGGCGGCTTTCACCGCTACGCCACCGACGCCGGCTGGAAGGTCCCCCACTTCGAGAAGATGTTGAGCGACAACGGCCTGCTGCTCGAGATCTTCGCCGGCCACCACGCCCGCACGGGGGATGCCGACGCGGCGCGCGTCGCCGCCGCCACGGCGGGCTTCCTCGAGCGGGAGCTGCGCGCTCCGGGCGGCGCCTTCTGGAGCGCCCTCGACGCCGAGGTGGCCGGGCACGAAGGGGGGCACCACGTCTGGACGCGCGCCGAGATCGACGCGGTGCTCGGCGAGGAGGACGCGGAGTTCCTCGCGCCGCTGCTCGGCTTCGACGGCGAGCCGTTCTTCGAGGAGAACTGGTACGTCCTGCACCTGCCGCGGTCGCTCGACGCCGCGGCACGCCTGCGCCGGACGACCCGCGCCGAGCTGCTGGCCACGATCGAGCCGCTCCTCGCCCGGCTCGCGGCGGCGCGCTCGGCGCGGCCGCGGCCGGCCACCGACGACAAGGTGCTCGCCGACTGGAACGGCACGGCGATCGCCGGGCTGGCGGCGGCGGGCGTGGCGCTCGGGCGGCCGGATCTCGTCGAGCGCGCCGCCGGCGCCGCCACCGCGGTGCTGCGCGACCTGCGCGCCGAGGACGGCACGCTGCTGCACGCCTGGCGCGGCGGCGCCGGCCGCGTGCGCGCTTTCCTCGCCGACTATGCCTTTCTCGTCCGCGGCCTGCTGCGGCTCCATCGCGCCACCGGGGAGGCGCGCTGGCTCGACGCGGCGCGCCAGCTCGCCGCCGAGCAGGAGCGCCGCCTGGCGACGCCCGAAGGGGGATTCTTCAACGCCGGTGAGTCGGCCGACCTGCGCTTTCGCGGCCGCGAGATCTTCGACGGAGCGCTGCCGGCGGCCAACGCGGTGGCGGCGCTCAATGCGCTCGAGCTGCACGAGGCGACCGGCGATCCGGCGTATCGCGCCGCCGCCGAGCGGACGCTGCGCGCCTTCGCGCCGGTGGCCGCCAGCCATCCGGACGGGGCCCGGACGCTGACCCTGGCGCTGCGCCGCTTCGCCGCCGCCCGATGAGCGCGCTGCGCGCCGCCGTCCGATTGGCGCTCGCCGCGCCGGTGACCCTGTTCGCGTGGCTGGTGGCGCTGTTCGGCTCGCTGCTGCTCGCCCCCTGGCCGCGTCGGCGGTCGCGCCTGCGCGGCTGGGCCTACCGCTTCTGGAGCCGTTCGCTCTGCCGGATCTTCGGGGTGCGGACGCGCACTGTCGGCACGCCGCCGCAGTCCCCCTTCGTCCTCGTCTCCAACCACGTCTCCTACCTCGACATCCTGGTGCTCGGCACGGCGGTGCCGTGCGTCTTCGTGGCCAAGGCGGAGATCGACCAGTGGCCGCTGTTCGGCGCCATCAGCCGCTCGGTTGAGACGATCTTCGTCGACCGCAAGGCGAAGCGGCGGCTGCCGGAGGTGATCGCGCGCATCGAGGCGACGCTGGCGGCGCATCAGGGGGTGGTGATCTTCCCGGAGGGGACCTCGGGCGCGGGCGATCGGCTGCTGCCGTTCCGCTCGCCGCTGCTCGAGCTGCCGGTGCGCATGGCCCATCCGGTGCACTGGGCGGCGCTGCACTACCGCCCCCCCGCCGGCGCGCCGCCGGCCCACCTCTCGGTCACCTGGTGGGGGGAGATGCCGCTGGTGCCGCACGTCTGGCAGCTGCTGCGCCTGTCGCACGTCGAGGCGACGCTCACCTTCGGCGCCGAGCCGCTGCTCGGCGCGGACCGCAAGCAGCTCGCCGACGCGCTGTGGAGCGCCGTTTCGGCGGTCTTCGAACCGATGGCCGAGCCGGGCGAGATCGATCGCCTGGAACGGCTGCGCCAGGTCGACCCCGGCCAGGTGCCGCCGATCCTGCGGCCGCGCGGCGGCCCGCCGCCTCAGGGGACGAGCCGGCTCCAGGCCGAGGTGTCGCCGGACTCGAAGCCGTCGACGAACGGCGAGCAGGAGTCGTAGAACTCGACACCGGCCATCCCCTGCGCCAGCCCGAGGACACCCGGGCCGCTGAACGTCTCCTCGGCGTAGGCGAGCGCCGGCGAAGAGAGCCGCAGCACCGGTTGCGCCGGGTTCCCGATGTCCCAGACCTGGTGCACCGCCGTGGCGCCGCCGCCGTTGATCGCCAGCTGCAACTGTGACCCGTTCCAGGCGCCGCGCACGTCGCCGCCGAGCGGAACCGGGAAGGTGCCGAGCAGCTCCGGGCCGCCGGGGGCGAAGGCGTCGAAGAGCGCCACTTCCGCCGTGCGGGCGCCGGCGATCCAGCCGCTGCCGGCGGCCGCGAGCCCCCAGGTATCGCCGAAGCCGGGGAGCTCGAAGAGCAGCTGCGGCGCGGCCGGATCGGTGAAGTCGAAGCCGATGAGCGGCGCGCCCTCGACGTGTTCGACGCCGAAGAGCTGGTAACCGATGAGCTCGACCGGCGAGATCAGCCGATCGTCCCAGACGCCGAGCGGCAGCGGCGCCGTGGGGGTGGCGAGGTCGAACATCGTCACCGCGCCGTCGGAGACGAAGAGCCGCCGGCCGCCGAGCCGCATCTCGGGCTGGATCCCGCCGACGTCGAAGCGCTCACCCCAGACGGGCGAGAGCGGGTCGCGCGCGTCGAGGACGCGGAAGCCCGCCGGATAGGTCACCAGGTAGGCGACGCCGCCGAGCGCCGAAACCGAGGTGAACCCTTCGCCCGGCGGCGCCGGATACTTGCCGACCAGCACCGGACCGGTGGGCGCCGCGAGGTCATAGACACGCACCTGGTCGTTCCAGACGGCGACCGCATGCCCGGCGTGGACGAAGCCGCCGACGGCGGTGTCGGGGGTCTCGTAGCGGGCGATCCGGTGGGCGCCGGATGCCGGCAGCACGTCGTGCACGTCGAGACCGCCGTAGAAGTCGGAGACGAACAGATGGTCCGCCGTCGAAGAGAGCGCCGTCCCCCAGTCGACCTCGAAGTGGCCGATCACGGTGGGGGAGGCGGGGTTGGGCAGGTCGAAGATGTCGCCCGGCCCCGGCTCGTAGGCCACGTAGGCGCGGCCGCCGGACATCGAGACGGCGGTCGGCGTGCGGTTGCCGTCGTAGACCGAGCTGCGCAGGATCGGCAGGTCCGGGTCGGCGAGGTTGTAGAAGCGGACGGTGCCGCAGTCGTGCCGCGGGTCGCAGCGGAACCAGGTCGCGAGGCGCTCGCCGTTGCCCGAGATGGCGATGCCGCTGCCGCCGGGGGTCGCGGTGGCCACGTGCAGCGGCGCGAGCGGATCGCTGATGTCGAGCACGGTGACGCTGTCGAAACGCGCGGCGTAGAGGCGGTCGCCGCGGACGACGAGGTCGGCGGCGGCGAGCGGGTAGACGCCGGAGAGCGCCGGCGCCGAAGGATCGCCGAGGTCGACGATCGCGATACCGCCGTCCCAGGGGGTGAAGTAGGCGGCGCCCTCGGTCAGGGCGAGCTCCGGCCACTGGTTGGAGGCGAACGGCAGCGTGCCGAGCCGGGTCGGATGATCCGGATCGGCGACGTCGACGGTACAGAGGCCGTTCGGGCCGACGGCCACCGCGAGCGACCCCAGCTGGGCGAGGTCGGTGACGAAGGTCTCCACGTCGGCGTAGCCGCGCGGCTGCGGATTGGCGGGGTCGCCGACGTCGACGATCTCGACGGCGCCGCCGGTGCCGAGATAGATCCGCTGGGCGGCGCGGGCCAGGGCGGTGGCGGGTCCGCGCTGGTCGCCGCCGAGCCGTGCGAGCGTACAGACCGGCGGGCCGGCGAGTGTCGGAAGGGGGGCTGCGATGCCGAGCAGGGCGACGAGGGGGATGAAGGCGCGCATGGGGGCCTCCTTCGAAGCTGCGCTCCTAGGATACGCCTCCCGGGTCGGGGCGGCGCCGGGAGGGGGATCTCCCGGCGCCGTTCCGGAGGGGAGCGGGGCTACTCGTCGCCGAGCGGACCGCGGCGCATCCGGTCCGGGTCGGGCTCGTCGCCGGCGAGGCGGGCGGCGCGGTCGACGAGGGCGGCCAGTTCGACGACCGAAGCGTCGCGCGGCTGATCACGGCGCAGGCGGTGGGCTTCGGCGCGCAGGTCGTCCCACGAGCTGCCGCGGCTCTCGCGCGTCCCCTTGAGCCGCTCGGCGAAGCGGGCGGCCAGGGCGGCGACACGCAGGTCCCGGCTGGCGCGGTCGAAGGAGCGGCCGACGTCGCCGACGGTGAGCTCCTGGTCGGCCTCGACCACGCGGCCGCCGTCGACGCTCTTCCAGCGCAGCCGGAGCGTCGCGAGCGGATCGCCGGCGCGGGCCTCCTCGGAGAGCCGCACCTCGTAGACCGCCGTCGCCGACTGCCCGGCGCCGACCTCGCCGGCGTCGATCCGGTCGTTGCGGAAGTCGCGGTCGGCGACGTCGCGATTCTCGTAGCCGACCAGGCGCCAGCGCTCGACCGAGCGCGGATCGAACTCGACCTGGACCCTGGCGTCTTTCGCCACGGTCTGCAGCGTCCCCGACAGGTTCTCGACGAACACCCGCCGCGCCTCGTCGAGCTGGTCGACGTAGTGATACGAGCCGTCGCCCTGGTCGGCGAGCTGCTCCATCAGCTCGTCGTTGTAGTTGCCCATGCCGAAGCCGACGGTGGTGAGGGCGATGCCGCGCCGGGCCTCCTTGCCGATGCGGGCGAGGATCGACTCCGGGCCGGTGGCGCCGACGTTGGCGACGCCGTCCGAGCAGAGGAGGATCCGGTTGATCCACCCCTCGCGCCAGGCCCGGTCGGCGAGGTCGTAGCCCAGCCGCAGCCCCTCTTCGGCGTTGGTCGACCCTTCGGGCACCAGCCGCCGGATGGCGTCGCGGATCGCCTCGTGGTCGCGGGTGTGCTCGAGCAGCACGCGGCCGCGCGAGCCGTAGACCACCAGCCCGACGCGATCCTCCCGGTCGAGCTCGTCGAGCAGCAGGCCGAGCGCCCGCTTGACCAGCCCCAGCCGGTTCTCGCGGTCCATCGACCCCGAGACGTCGATCACGAAGGTGAGGTTCGCGGGCTTGCGCTCGCGCGCCTCGACCTCGCGCGCCTTGACCGCGAAGCGCAGCAGGTGGAGCCGCTCACCGTGGCGCCCGGAGGCGAACGGCGACGGCGCCCCCTCGGCGGTCAGCGTGAACTCCCCGCGCCGCGGCGCCGGATCCTCGTAGGTCTGCGCATTGACGAACTCCTCGACCCGGATCGCCTCGCGCGGCGGCAGCATGCCGCGCTCGAGGTACGACCGCGCCAGCGTCCACGCCCCGGTATCGACATCGAGCGCGAAGGTCGACAGCCGATCCTCCCGCGCATCGACGAAGGGATTCGTCCCCGCATCCCGGAAGTACATGTCCGCGGGCGGCACCGGCGGCATGGGCGGCGGCACCGGCTCCGGTTCCGAAAGCCGCACGCGACGCGCCACCGCCTCCGACTCGGAGACGACGCTCGGCGCGGCGTCCGGGATGCCGAAGACGGAGTCCTCGCCGCGCCGCTCGGCGCCGGCCGGTGTCTCGGTGGCGGACGCGGTCGCCGCGGGGGCGGCCTGGCGCCGGCTCAGCTCCTCACGCACTCGCTGGCGCTGCGCCTCGAGG
>CAYYIK010000031.1:25616-33321 GCA_964471955.1 uncultured Thermoanaerobaculia bacterium
CCGCGCGCGGGCGGCGGCGGCCGCCGCCCGCGGTCGGAGCGTCGTCGGCGTTCGAGGCGCCGGGGGTGGCGGGGATCTCCTGCCGGATCCGGTCGAGCAGGTCGGCCGGCGGCGGGGTGGTCGGAAGCTCCTTCAGCTCGCGCTCGAGCGCGCGGCGGGTATTTCGGTCGATGCGGTTCATCACGAGGACTCCTTCATTTCGACGGCCAGCAGGCGGAACGCCTTCGCCATCCGCTTGCGGACGGCGACCGGCGTGATCCCCTCCTCGAGGGCGACCTCGCGCACCGGGACCTCGCCCCAGTAGTGCGCGGTGATCGCGAAGCGGAGCGTTTCGGGGAGTGCGGCGACGGCGCGGCGGAGCCGCTGGCTCCGTTCGCGCGTCGCCGCATCGCTCTCGGGAGTGGGCCCGGGGTCCGGCGGATCGAGCTCGCGCTCGGGATCGAGCGGCAGCACCAGCCGGGGTCGTCGCAGCCTCTTCAGGTGGGTGGTGAAGGCGATGCGGAAGAGCCAGGTCGAGAACTGCGCGTCGCCGCGGAACGAAGCGAGCGACTGCCAGGCTTTCCGGTAGGTCTCCTGCACCAGGTCGGCCGCCGCGTCGCCGTCGCCGGTCATCCGGAGGCAGCCGGCCCACAGGCGTGAGTAGGTGGTTTCGGCCAGCCGTTCGGCGGCTTCACGGTTGCCGGCGCGCGCGGCGGCCACCAGGCCGCCGTCGTCGTCCGGGAGCGGGGGGCGGGGTGCTTCCGGGTCGCTCCGCATCGGTCGGGACCTCGCGAGAGGGATCGTCATGCCCCTTCGACCCGCGAAGGGGGGGCGGAGAAACCGCCGCGGCGCCGGCTACTCGGAGACCGGCGGCGCCGGCTGGCTCGCCGCCGGGCGGGCGGGCGCTTCGGGCTCCTCGGGCGGGGCGACCTCGAGCAGAACGCGGAAGGGGATCTCTTCGGTCGACCGCGTCCGCACCTCGAAGCGCAGGTCGCCGGCGCTGTCGATCTGGCTGATCCAGGCGATCGCGCCGTCGGTCTCACCGGCGCCGTTCTCGGCCCTGTCGCTGCCCGGCCGGAAGACGACCATCCAGGCCTGGCCGCCCGGCGAGGAGAGACGGACGTTGAGCATGCGGCCGGTCGGCGCCGCCCAGAGGACGGAGGCCGGGCTTGCCGCCGAGGTCTTCCCTTCGACGGTCACCTGGTTGCCGCCCTCCGGCAGCACGCCGCGCAGTGGCTCGCGCGGCGCCGCGGGGGGGGCCGTCGTCGTGGCGGTCGCGCCGGTCGAAGGAGTGGGATCGTCGGCGCGCGCGGCGGCGGGGGCGGCGACGGCGAGCGCGAGCAGGGCGGACAGGACGGAGGTCGAAGCGAGACGCATGATCACCTCGGTGCGATGGGACGGATGAGGGCGCAGTCTATCGGATCGCCGCCCGTCGGCCCGAAGCGTGCAAGAATCTCCGTTCAACCCACCGCGCCGCCCGCCGGGCGCCGCGTCCGCCGGAGGCCGAAGTGGAGTCGACAGAGACGCGCGAGCCGAGCTACTACGAAGTCGCCCTGACCAATCGCCAGGTCCTGGTGGCCTTCGTCGCGCTGCTCGTCTGCCTGCTCGGCGCGTTCCTGTCCGGTGTCTGGGTGGGGCAGGGGGGTCGGCCCGAGCCGGTGGCGACCGCCCCGACGCCCCCGCCGGCCGAACCCCCGATCGAGCAGCTGACCTTCTTCAACGGTCGCGAGGCCGGCGCCCGGACGGGAGAGAAGTCGGCGGCGCCTCCCCCGGCACCCGAACCGCGCGCCGATCCGACCCCCGCCGACCCGGCCACCGAGGCGATGCGCCGGACGCTGGAGGCCGAAATGGAGGCGCATCGGGAGGCGCCCGCGCCGCCCGCCGCCGAGGCAGGCAGCCGGACGACCCGGGAGCCGCAGCCCGCGGTTCCCGCCCCGGCGCCCGCCGAGTCCGTCACCGCTGCGGCGCCGAAGCCGGCCGCGACGGCGCCGAAGCCGGCGCCGGCGGCCGGTGAGGTCTGGGTGCAGGTCTACTCGTCGACCAACGCCGCGCGGGCGCGCGAGATCGTCACCAGCCTGCGCAAGGCGAAGTTCCCGGTGGTGCTCGCCGAGGTGGCCAAGGACGGCGCCACGATGCAGCGGGTGCGGGTCGGGCCCTTCGCGACGCGTGAGCGGGCCGAGACGGCGGCCACGAAGTTGCGCCGCGAGCACCGCCTCGACACCTGGATCACCGATACCCCCTGACCCCGGACCGGCTTGCGGTGAGCGCCGAGCAACCGTTGCGCCGTCCGCTCGCGTGGGCGATCGGCGGGGGAGTGGCGTGGGGGCTCTGCCACGTCGCAAGCCCTCCGCCGGGGCTGGCTCTGGTGGCGCTGGTCCCCCTCTTTCTGCTGCTCGGCTGCCGCACCGCCGGCCGGCTCGGGTGGCTGCACGGCGCCGTCACGTGGCTGGTGGCGGTCCCCTGGATCGTGCCGACGGTGACCACCTTCGGCCACCTGCCGGGCTGGCTCGGCGGCCTGGCGCTGCTGGCGCTCGCCGCCTTCCTCGGCCTCTACGACTTCGCCTTCGCGGCGCTCGGCGCCCGCCTCTGGCGGCGCGGCGATGCCCTTTCACTGGCCGCCCTGCCGGGGCTCTGGGTGGCGCTCGAGTTCGCGCGTGGCAAGCTGCTGACCGGCTTCCCGTGGAATCTCGCCGCCCACGCCTGGATCGACCTGCCCGGCGCACTGCCGCTCGCCTCGTGGGTCGGGGCCTTCGGCGTCTCGGCCCTGGTCCTGGTGCCGCCCCTCGGGCTGGCGCGGGCGATCGTGACGCGGCGCGCGCGCCCGCTCGCCCTCGGCCTGGGCGCGCCGCTGCTCCTGCTGCCGATCGCGGCGCGCTTCGCGCTGCCGCCGGAGAGCCCCGGGCCGGTGCGCGAGCTCGCCATCGTGCAGCCCGACACTCCCACGCGGCCGGTGTTCGACCCGCGGGCGAGCGAGCAGGACTACCAGCGGCTGCTCGCCCTCACCGACGAGGTCTGCGCGCCGGGCCGGCTGGTGCTCTGGCCGGAGAGCGCCGCCTGGCCGCGCGACTGGCCGGGCGACGCGCGCCTCGCCGCCGACCTCGAGCGGCGCCGCGACCGCGGCTGTGCCGTGCTGCTGAACACGCCGACGCAGGTCGGCTCGCGCTGGCGCAACTCGGTCGTCCTGCTCGCTCCGCAGGCGCCGCCCGAACGCGCCGACAAGCGCCACCTGGTCCCCTTCGGCGAGTACGTGCCGCTGCGCTCGCTGCTGCCCGGCGCGGCGACGATCGCCCGCGTGGTCGGCGACTTCGAGCCGGCCGACGACTTCGACCTGCTGGCCTGGAACGGCGAGCGGCTGGGACCGGCGGTCTGCTACGAGGTGGTCTTCCCCGGCGAGGTCGCGGCCCGCGTGCGGCGCGGCGCCACGCTGCTGGTCACCGTCACCAACGACGCCTGGTACGGCGACAGCGCGGCGCCGCGCCAGCATCTGCGGGCGGCGCGCTTCCGCGCCGCCGAGAACCGGCGCTGGCTGGCGCGGGCGGCGATCACCGGCATCTCGGCGCTGGTGCGGCCGGACGGTTCGCTCGCCGGCGCGCTCGGCGTCGGCGAGCAGGGGACGATCGTCTCGGGCGTCGTCGGGCGCCGCGACCTCGCGCCGTACACGCGCGCCCCCTGGCTGGTGCCGGCACTCGCCGCGCTGCTGGCGGCGGTCGCCGTGGCGCTCAGTCGAAGGTGATCGTCAGCCGGCGGTCGGCGAACTTCCAGCCGCCATCCTCGCGCACCAGACGGGCGCGGCCGCGCACCTTCTCGCCGTCGCCCTGCTTGCCGGTGAGGTCGAGCGTGGCGCGGTCGCCGTCGATCCGGCCGCCGAGGATCGTGACCTCGACCAGCTCCCAGTCGCGCTGCATCTTCCAGCTCTCCTCGAACCAGGCCGAACCCTCGTCGGCGAACTTCTCGCCCCGCGGGCCGGCGGCGAGCAGCGACTTGATCGCCGCGCGATCGTCGGCGGCGGTCGCCTGGACGTAGGCGAGCAGAGCCGCCCCGGGCTCGCCGCCGCCGGCCGGCAGGGTCTCGCCGCGCACCGGACCGTCGGAGAGGGGGAGCGACCAGGCGAGGTCGAAGTCGTAGGTCTTGTCGAAGAACTCCTTCGGCTCGGCCAGCTTCCAGGAGCCGGTCGACCAGCCGGCCGGCTCCTCGGCGGCGGCGAACTCGCCGCTGCCCGAGAGATTGAAGGAGTCGAACGGCTCGGAGAGGAAGAAGTAGAGGCCGCCTTCGCTGCCGTCGGGACCGACCAGGATCCGCACGTTGCCCGCCTCGGCGTCGCGCACGGCGCTGTCGAGGGCCGCCTCGGGGTCGAGCGCGGTCTCGGCGGCGGCGCAGTCGAGCGGCGTGCTGGCGAGGTAGACCAGCGCCTGGAAGCTCCCCGGTTGGTCGCCGGGGACGCGGTAGGCGCAGCCGTGAGTCACCTCCAGCCGGCTGTCGCCGATGCGGAAATGGCCTTTGACCGAGTTTTCGGCGAGGGCGGGGGCGGCGGCGGCGAGCAGCGCGAGGGCGAAGGTCCGGACGGGCCGTTGCGGAGCGGACTGCGACATGAGGAATCCTCCCGAGAGAGCAGAACGACGGAAATCTACGCCGGGTGTCAGGCGCCGTCGAGGGGGGATCAGCCGGCGCGGCGGGCGAAGTAGAGGGTCCGGGTGCCCGAAGCGAGCTCGCGCCGCTGCGCGATCGTCCAGTGGCGGGCGAGCGCCGCCTCGAGCCGGTCGCGATCGTAGTCGGCGTAGCGGTCCTCCTTGTTGAGGAGGAGTTTGACGACCATCGGGTCGTCCTTGTGGACGAACTCGATCACCAGGTCGCCTCCGAGCGCGGCCAGTCCGTCGACGAAGTCGTCGAGCGGCAGGTTCGCGCCGAGGACGACGTGATGGATGAGGGCGAGCGCCAGGGTCAGGTCGGGGCGGCCGCGCCCCTCGAGCGGCGGGCGCTCGCGCCCCCGCCAGCCGAGGCCGGGCGAGGGGTCGACCAGATTGCCGACCAGCGGCAGGATGCCCGTCTCGCCGGCCGCCCGGAGCTCGCGGTACATCCGCTCGACCGCCAGCTCGTCGGCGTCGATGGCGAGCACGCAGTCGGCGTGGGCGCGGCAGAGACGGGAGAAGTCGCCGGTGTTGGCGCCGAGGTCCCAGACCATCCGCCGCGGGGCGGCGGCCGCCGCCGCGGCGACGAACTCCTTCTTCGCCTGGTGGTCGGCGTCGGTGTAGCTGTGCGTCTCGCGGTAGTCGACCCAGGTGGAGGCCGAACGCTTCCACTCGAGCCCGGCGATCAGGCGGGTGAGCTTGCGCACGTTGGCGAGGATGAGCTCGCGGCCGAAGCCGGCGTCGGCCAGCTCGCTCCGGACGCTGCGCCGCGAGCCGGCGCTCATCGCCTGCAGGCGCGCTTGCAGGGCGACGTGGGTGAGGACGCCGGGGCGCAGCCGGTCGCGCAGGCTGAACAGCGCCGCCGCGGTCTCGGGCGGGATGCCGTCGAGCGCGCCGCGCAGCAGGCCGCGGAACGGCACGTCGCGGTAGGCGGTCAGCAGGAGCGGGTAGAGGAAGAGCTGGCAGAACTGCAGGTAGCCGACCCAGGGCTCGCCGGCGCGATGGCGCTCGAACGACGGCACGTCGATGAACACCGGCCGCGCGCCGATCCACTGCAGGTTGTAGGCGGACGAGTCCTTGAGGATGAAGCCCGCTTCGAGCGCCTCGCGCAGCAGCCCGAGCTGCAGCAGGGCGGCGTCGCGCAGCATGCCGAAGGACCACTCGTAGGGATAGGAGACGAACGGCACCCGCTCGTGCTCGAGCGCCGCCACCCAGGGCTGGGCCCCCGCCGGCGGAGCGTCGGCCGGCAGGTCGACCCGCCGCGTCGGCACCACCCGGCGCTCCTCCATGGCGCGGACGAAGAAGGGGGCCGCCGAAACGGCCTCCCACTCCTCGAGGGCGCGAGCGCTCAACGCCCGCAGGATGCGGCCGTCCGACTCGAAAACCCGCCCTTCGCGATCCCGGTACGAGCCGGGGTCAGCGGTTTTCGGGGGCATCCTTCTTCGAGCGATCCGCGCCGAAGAAGGCGAGAACCTTGCGCCAGAAAAGCTTGAAAAAGAGGGCCAGGCCGGCGATGCCGCCGAGCAGCACCTGCAGAATCATCGAGCCGGCCGCCGGATCGAGGTAGGCGTGGGCGGGGGGCGTGCCGAGCGCCAGAGCGAGGACCAGCACGAACAGGAAGGCAGTGGCGGAAAGGGACTTCTTCGGCATGCGGCGATCTCCCGGAAGGCGGACGAGGAAGTGTAACAGAGGCGTCACCGCGGGCCGAGGCTGCACCAGCGGAGGGGCCGGCGCCGGTCCGGTCTGGTATCGTCGGCGGCCCGGCCGCGTGCAGCGGCCCGAACGACCCCGAAACCTCTCGAGCAGGATGTCGACATGATCGCCAGTGAAGCCCAGCAGCGCCTCTCCCGTCTCGGCGAGCAGCTCGCCGTGATCCGGGGGTATCTTTGAAGAGGCCGGCGTAGAAGCGAAGCTCGCCGACATCGACCGGCAGATGGAGATGCCGGGATTCTGGGACCGGCCGTCCGAATCGGCCGAGATCCTGCGCACCCGGCGCGAGGTGGAACGCCGGGTCGAGACCCTGAAGCGCCTGCGCTCCGACGCCGAAGAGCTCGCCACCTGGCAGGAGCTGATCGGCTCGGACGGCGAGGCCGATCCGGACGCCCTGGCCTTCGCGGCGCGGCTCGAGCAGGATCTCGGCAAGCTCGACCTGCAGCTCAAGCTCGCGGGGCCCGACGACGACAAGAACGCCATCCTGTCGATCAACGCCGGCGCCGGCGGCACCGAGAGCCAGGACTGGGCCGAGATGTTGCTGCGCATGTACGTGCGCTGGTCCGAGCGGCGCGACTTCACCATCGAACTGCTCGACCGGCAGGACGGCGAGGAGGCGGGGATCAAGAGCGCCACCCTGGCGGTGCGCGGCCCCTTCGCCTACGGCTTTCTGCATGGTGAACTGGGCGTGCACCGCCTGGTGCGGATCAGCCCGTTCGACTCGGCGGCGCGCCGGCACACCTCGTTCGCCTCGGTCGACGTGGTGCCCGAGGTCGACGACACGATCCAGATCGACATCGAAGAGAAGGACCTCAAGATCGACGTCTTCCGCGCCTCGGGCGCCGGCGGGCAGCACGTCAACCGGACCGAGTCGGCGGTGCGCATCACCCACCTGCCGAGCGGCATCGTCGTGCAGTGCCAGAACGAGCGCAGCCAGCACAAGAACAAGGCCTCGGCGATGAAAATCCTCAAGTCCCGCCTCTACGACCTCGAGGCGCGCAAGCGGATGGAGGAGCAGCAGAAGCGCGAGGGGCAGAAGATGGAGATCGGCTGGGGGAGCCAGATCCGCTCCTACGTCCTGCAGCCCTACCGCCTGGTCAAGGACCACCGCACCGGCGAGCAGGTCGGCGACGCCGACGCGGTGCTCGACGGCGGCATCGACCCCTTCCTCGAGGCCTTCCTCAAAGGCAAGATCGCCGCTCCCGGCGCCGACGCCGACGTCGTCTAGCCCGCGCCGCGCCTCCACCCCCGCCGGCCGGGCCCGGCGCCGGGCGCCAGCCCGGCTCCGGACCCGGGCAACCCATCGGCCGCCGCACCTCGAGACAAAGACCAGGCCTTTTTGTTCAAGACAAGACTCAAAAGCTTCCATTGAAGGGGGCGGCGGGCGGGGC
>CAYYIK010000032.1:0-26049 GCA_964471955.1 uncultured Thermoanaerobaculia bacterium
CGGTGATGCGGCTCGAGGCGGTGAGCGGCGCCCGTTCGCCGCAGCGATCGAGCGCCTCGAGCGCCACGAAGGGCTTGACGACCGAGCCGGGCTGGCGGCGGGCCGCGGCGACGCGATCGGGGCCGGCGACGGACGGGCGGGCGTCCGGATCGCCGCCGACCGAGGCGAGGACGGCGCCGCTGCGTGCGTCGAGCGCCACCAGAGCGACCGCGAGGTCGCCGGCTTCGCGCAGCGCCGGGTGGCTGCGGCGCAGGGCGGCGAGGTGCCGGCGCACGGCCTCTTCGGCGTGCGCCTGGAGCCAGGGGTCGAGGGTAGTTTCGACGCGGAAGCCCCGGCCGCGCGCGCTGCGTCGCGGAGCTTCGGCGGCGACCCGGCGCGCGACGCGGGCGAGGAAGTGGTGGGGACCGGCGGCTCGCGGCGCCGTCTTGCGGGCGCGCAGCGGCTCGGCGCGAGCCCGCGCCACCTCGTCGTCGCTCGCCCAGCCGAGGTCGGCGAGGCGGCCGAGCACCCAGTCGCGGCGCCTCCGCAGGTCGGCTGCGTCGCCGAAGGGGGAGAGGCGATTGGGTCCCTGGATCATCGCCGCCAGAGCGGCCGCCTCGGCCAGGGTGAGCTCCCCGGCGCGCTTCGAGAAGTAGACCCCGGCCGCGGTGCCGAGGCCGTGCACGGCGAGGCCGTCGACGTGTCCCAGGTAGACGCTGTCGAGATAGGCGGCGAGGATCTCGCGTTTCGAGTGGAGCTTTTCGAGCGCGTGGGCGCGCACCGCCTCGGAGGCCTTGCGCGAGAGGGTGCGCCGCGGCGAGAGGTCGCGGTGCTTGATCAGCTGCTGGGTGATCGTGCTGCCGCCCTGGGCGACGCCGCCGCGGCGCAGGTTGGCGAGAGCGGCGCGCGCCACGGCGCGCGGGTCGACGCCGTCGTGTTCGAAGAAGCGCGCGTCCTCGGCGGCGAGCACCGGGCGCCAGACCCGCTCGGGCAGCGCGTCGAGGTCGATCGGCACGCGCACGGCGCGCGCTTCGTCGAGCGACTCGGCGAGCAGTTCGGGTTCGAGCCAGACCTCTCCCGCCGCGAACGGCCGCACCTTGCCGTCGGCGTCGCGCCGGCCGCGGATCCGCCCGTGCTCGCGGTCGAGGTCGAGCCCGACGAGCGCCGCCGGCCACTTTCGGCCGCGGGCCCAGGCGGCGCGGCGGAAGAACCAGAAGACCTCGTGGCCGTGGAAGTACTCGCCCGGCGCCGCCGGTCGCCGGTGCACCCGCACGTAGCCCTGCCGTTCCAGCCTCTCGGGCAGCGCCAGCGCCCCCACCCGCCCGGCCGGCGGCACCTCGAACGGCGCCGACCACACCCGACTCTCGTTGCGCCCCAGCTCCTCGCGCAGATCCCCCGCCGCCACCGGCGCGGCAAAGGCCAGGCCGAAAACCCCCCAGGCGAGGTGCCGGAGGGCCGGCAGCAACTGGATCGAACGGATCATCGGATCCTCGGGTTCCTTCCTCCCGTCAGGGACAGACGCCGTGAGGGGCGGACTGCGCCTCCAAAATCCGTGCCGTGGCGGCCGACGGGCAGCGGCCGTGGAAGTGCGAGGATCAGCCCGCAATCTCGCCGTGCGGCGAGAGCGAGAAGTCCGGTTCGAGCGCGGAGTCGCGCAGGCGCTCGACCAGCGCGGCAAGCGAGCCGAAATCCGGCAATTCCCGGTCCGCGTCGCCCGCCGGGCGCAGCCGCACGAACTCGTGCAGCGCGTGATCCTCTTCGGTCGGTCCGTCCGACAGCTCCCAGAGCTCGGCATACAGCGGCGGAATCCCGCACTGCTCGGCGACGAACGTCCCCTCCGCCCCGAGCGCCGCGCGAACCTGCGCCTCGGCGTCCTCACCGCGCCCCACCCGCACCAGTCCCTCCCCGAACGCCTTGTAGTTGCCCGCGTCGCGGTAGAGGTACTCGAAGACCAAAGTCCCCTGGAGATTCAACGCGGGTTCGCCCATGTCGTCAGCCTAGCCTGGTGCTGCTGAGGCTCCCGCTGCCAGCCGCGTGCGATGAGCACACTTTCTGGGACCTTCTGAGCAGGGTTCTGCCTGACGGAAAATCCTCAGCTCAAATCGCAGTGACTCCGGTGATACTCGAGATATCGAGCCGTATCGTCAGGCAGTGAACGCAGGCAGTCGGCGTTCGTGACACCGAGGCGCTCGAGTTCGTTGCGGTCGAGGTGGCTGGCGACGAGGATCGAGCCTGAAGACGAGAAAGTAATCAGGCGCCGATCGAAGAGCGCGTCGTACTGAGGGGCCAGCAGAAGTCCGTTCGCTGGATCGAGTCGCGCCCTGTCGCTGGCATCACGCCAGGGGCGAATATGAGAGGCCCTCAAGATCTCGGGGATTCGAATTCCGGAGACGCTGCAGCGGTAGTCCCACCGGTCGAGGAGGCTCTGCCGGAACTGGGCCTGGCCTACCCGCGCTTGAACCGACACCTCGCGAGTCGTCGACCCCCAGCTCTCCGGCAGGGGGTAGGACTCGCCGGGCTGCAAGCCAGGTGAGACCCCGGCTGCGAGACGAAACACGAACTGACTGGGCCGATTGTCGTGAAGCTGGTGCCAGACGGATCGAATCTCACCGAGAAACGTGAACGGGGTTCTCTCCCTTCGGCGATAGAAAAGGAAGATCTTCTCGCCGCGCTCGCCGGCGTTCGCGACTCGCTGGTCGGAGCCGTGTCGGGTCTCCCCCTCCCAGAAGAGCATCTCATCTGAAATGTGATCCTTGTACTGTGTCAGGTCGTGGCGCTTCTCCTGCGTGACGAACAGGAGGATCTTGCGGCCGCCGGCTGGGCAGAAGACGCCTCGCGTCAGCGCTTCTCTTCCCGCATATCCCCACAGGGCAGCGAGTTCGTCGCGTGAATAGGCGCCTCCAAGCTCGAGAAGCTCCGTATCGACACAGCCAATCGGGTGGCGAGGCATCGGTGTTCTGACGATGCTACCAGGGCCGAACACTGGCAGTCGCGAGCGCTCGCCCGGGTCAGCCGACACGCGCCGGCAGCCTCCTGAAAACCTCCTTCATGGGTTGTCTTTTTACAGTCGGACTGTAAATTTACAAGGCATTTTCCCTCCCTGCGCAGCACCCCGGCCGGCTGTGCTCGGCGGTGGGGGCACTGGTTCCGCTGGCGGGGGTTGCATAGGCTCGGCCGATGTCCTGGAGACAGTGGGGGGAGCGCCTGCGGGTCGGGGGGGTGCGGGCGGGGGTGGCGGTGCCGGCGGCCTTGCTGCTGATCCTCGTCGGCGCGCTGCTGGTGGTCGATCGGGAGGGGCTGCGCGGCGAGTACCGGGCGCTCGGGACGCCGTGGGAAGGCCGGCCTTACGCGGTGCAGGTCACCGTGCCGGAGCTCGCGCCGGCGGCGCCCGCGCCCGAGGCCGAGCTGGCGCCCGGAGACGTGCTGGTCAGCCGGGTGCTGTTCAGCGTGCGCTGGAGCGGCACGTGGCGGGTGGCGCGCGGCGGCGAATACCGCCTCACCGTCGAAGCGGACGACGGCGCCTGGCTGCGGCTCGATGGCGACCTGGTGCTCGACAGCGAGGGGCGCTTCGGGGCGCCGGTAGCGGCGCGCGCGGTGCAGCTCGAGCCGGGCTTTCACGCCATCGAGATCGGCTTCCGGCAGGGGGACGGCGCGAGCCGGCTGGCGCTGCGCGTGGCGCCGCCGAACCGCGGCGCCGAGCCGCTGGCGGCTGCCGACCTTTACCCGGGATGGCCCCTCCGGCCGCGCGCCGCGCTGCGCCGCGCCCTCCCCTCGTGGACCCGACCCTGGCGACAGCTGCTCGGCGCCGGGCTCCTGATCGCCGCCGCCGTGTGGCTCGCCGCCGCGGCGCGGCGGTCGCCGTGGAGCGCCCGGCTCGCGGCGGTCGTCGAGCGCGGGCGCCAGCGCGTCGCGGCGAGCCGCCGGCTGCGCGTTGCCCTCCTGCTGGGGCTCGTGGCCGCGGCCTTCCTCGCCGCGCTGCCGCGCACCGGCACCGTGCGCGGCGGCGACGACGCGGTCTACCTCGCGGCGGCCAACTGGGGCGAGTCCTCCTGGTTCTTCCACCGCTACGTTCACGTCCATCTGTTGCGACTGTTCATCCTGCTGAGCGGCGGCGAACCGCTCCTCGCCACCCGCCTCTGGTGGTCGTTCGCCTTCGCCGTGACCGTCGGGTCGCTCGCCATCGCCGTGCGCTCGACCGGTCCCGGCCTGCAGCTGCGCACGCTCGCGGTAGTGCTCTTCCTGTTCGCCGCCCAGTCGACCCTGCTGGGCATGATCGGCGCCGCCTTCGCCGACGTCTCGGCGATGATGTTCCTCACCGTCGCGGTGGCCGTCTGGCTTCACGGCCGCGCGCGCCCGCGGCCAGGGGACGGGCGCCCCTGGCACGCCCTCGCCGTCGGGGCGCTCACCGTCGCCGCCTGGCACTCGAAGGAGGTCGGCGCGGTGGGCTTCGCCCTGCTCGGGCTCGATGCGATCGAGGACGGCCGTCTGGCGCTCGGGCGCTGGGCGCGCCGCGCCGCATGGTTCGGGGCCGGCGCGCTGGCGATGCTCGGGCTGCGCCTGCTGCTCGACGGCTGGCTGCTCGGCGACTTTCTCTTCCTGTTCGACGAGACGCGCCGGGCCGGTGCCGGCCAGATGAACTTCCCCGCGCAGATGCCGCCGCGCGGCGCCGCCGATACCTGGCTGTCGGTCGTCTGGCGGTCGGCCGGCGGCGCCCCGGGTCTGGCGCTGCGCAACCTCTGGATCGCCGTCGCCGCGGCTGCCGTCGCCGCGGGGGTGCGCCGCCGGAGGCTGGAGCTCCGGCTGCTGCACCTGCTGCCGCTCGCCTACCTGCTCGCGCTGGTCGTCCTCTATATCCGCCTGCCGCACCCCTTCTCGGCCCGCATGCTGCTCACCATCCTGCCCGTCGCCTGCCTGATGGCCGGACTGCTGGCCCGCGAGGTCGGCCTCGAGGAGGTGTCCTGGACGCAGTTCGGCGCGCCGCGGGTGGCGATCCCCGCGGCGCTCGCCGCCGCCTTCCTCGTCTTCGTGGCGCTGCCGTATCGCGCCGGCCTGACGGGCGCCGCCGAACTGGTCTCGGCCTCGCGGGTGGCGCGCTTCGGTTGGCAGCCGGCGCAGTTTCTCGACGGCGTGGCGGCGCCGGCGCTCGTCCTGGCTGCCCTCGCCGTCTTCGCCCTCGTGGCGGCCTGCCGGGAGGCCCGCGTCGCCGCCCTGCTGCTCGCCGTCCTCGCTGCCTTCGGGCCCGGGGTGGTGGCCAATCGGGCGGCGCTCTCGGCCCGCTGGGCGGCGCAGAGCGGCGATCTGCTGCTCTACCCCTGGCGCGAGTTCGGCGATGCGATCCGCGCCGCCCGGCCACGCCGCATCGCCCTGTCGCCGGATCTCTTCACGCAGTACCGCATGGCCCACCGGGCGCGCACCGCGGTGGCGCGGCTCGCCGTGGGCCGCCGCGATTTCCGGGTCCGCCTCGACGGCAACCTGCCGCGCTCGGCCGACCTGGCGATCGCCAGCCCGGCTGCCTACGAGCGCTGGCGCCAGGAGATGCCGGCGCTCGCCGCCACCGCCGAGTGCGACCGCTCCGGCTTCCTGGTGCTGGTGCGTCCGAAGCAGGCCGCCGCCGCGGCGGGCGGCCGCACCGGTGCCCGCCGTGGCGCCGCCGGGCGACCCGGCGCTACTCGACCGTAACGCTCTTGGCGAGGTTGCGGGGCTGGTCGACGTCGGCGCCGCGCCGCACGCCGATCTGGTAGGCGAGCAGCTGCAGCGGCACGACGCTGACCAGCGGCTGCAGGTGCTCGGAGACCGAGGGGACGCGCAGCACGTGGTCGGCGACTCCGTCGAGCTCCTCGGGGTCGCGGTCGGTCACCGCGATGACGATGCCGTCGCGCGCCTTGACCTCCTGCAGATTCGACTTCACCTTCTCGAAGATGCGCCGGCCGGTGGCCAGGGCGACGACCGGCATCCGCTCGTCGATCAGCGCGATCGGCCCGTGTTTCATCTCGCCGGCCGGATAGCCCTCGGCGTGGATGTAGGAGATCTCCTTGAGCTTGAGGGCGCCCTCGAGCGCGATCGGGTAGTGAATGCCGCGGCCGAGGTAGAGGAAGTCGCTCGCCTGCTGGAAGCGCCGCGCCAGCTCGTCGGTCTGCGGCTCGAGCGCCAGTGCCTCGTCGATCGCCTGCGGCAGGTGGGCGAGGCCGGCGAGCATCTCCGGCGCCACCGGGCTCCCTTTCTGCCGGCGCAGGTAGAGCGCCAGCAGGTAGAGGGCGGCGAGCTGGGTGGTGAAGGCCTTGGTCGAGGCGACGCCGATCTCCGGGCCGGCGTGGGTGTAGAGCACGCCCGAGCTCATCCGCGTCGCCTGCGAGCCGGGGACGTTCGCGAGCGCCACCAGGCGCGCGCCGCGCTCGGCGGCGGTCTCCATCGCCTGCACCGTGTCGATCGTCTCGCCCGACTGCGAGATGCCGATCGCCAGCACGGAGGCGTCGACGATCGGATCGCGGTAGCGGTACTCCGAGGCGTAGTCGACCTCGACCGGAATGCGGGCGAGCTCCTCGATCAGGAACTTGCCGACGTGCGCGGCGTGCCACGAGGTCCCGCAGGCGAGCAGCTGGATGCGGCTGAGCCGGCCGACGAACTCCGGCGCGAGCACCAGGGTGTCGAAGGCGATCTCGCCGGTCTCGAAGTCGACCCGCCCGGCAAAGGTGTCGCGCACCGCCTGCGGCTGCTCGTGGATCTCCTTGGCCATGAAGTGCTTGTAGCCCCCCTTCTCGACCTGGATCGGATCCCAGTCGAGGCGGGTGACCGGGCGCTCGACGAGCTCGCCGGCACGATTCCAGATGGTGATCCCGGCGCGCCGCAGGCGGGCGACGTCACCGTTCTCGAGGAAGGCCACGTCGCGCGTGTACGCCAGCAGCGCCGCCGGGTCGGAGGCGAGGAACTGCTCGCCCTCGCCGGCGCCGAGCACCAGCGGCGTCCCCTGGCGCACCGCCACCACCTCGTCCGCGGCGCTGCCGGCGGCCACCAGGGCGCAGGCGTACATCCCCTCGAGCTCGGGCACCGCGCGGCGCACCGCCGCGGCGAGGTCGCCGTCCGTTTCCTCGAAGTACTTCGACACCAGGTTGGCGATCACTTCGGTGTCGGTGTCGGTGGCGAAGGTCCACCCCTCGGCCTGCAGCCGCCGCTTGATCGGCAGGAAGTTCTCGATGATGCCGTTGTGGATCACCGCGATGCGGCCGCGCGAGTCGGTGACCGGATGGGCGTTCCTCTCGGTCGGCTTGCCGTGCGTCGCCCAGCGGGTGTGGGCGACGCCGTAGCGGCCGGAGAGCGGCTGCTGCGCCAGCCTCTCGACCAGGCGGTCGAGCTTGCCCTCGGCGCGCTGGCGCTCGAGTCCTTCGCCGTGAACCACCGCGACGCCCGCCGAGTCGTAGCCGCGGTACTCGAGGCGGCGCAGCCCGGCGATCAGCAGCGGGACCACCTCGCGCGGCCCCACGTATCCGACGATTCCGCACATCAGTCGCTCTTCTCCCGGCGGCCGCGTCGCCGCGCCGCCCAACCTTCGATGTTCTTCTGCGGCGCGCGCTCGACGGCGAGCGCGCCGGCCGGCACGTCGCGCGTGATCACCGAGCCGGCGCCGGTGGTGGCCTCGGCCCCGACCTCGACCGGCGCCACCAGCATCGTGTCGCTGCCGATGAAGGCGCGCTCGCCGATGGTCGTGCGGTGCTTGGCCACGCCGTCGTAGTTGCAGGTCACCACGCCGGCGCCGATGTTGGCTCCCGCGCCGACCGAAGCGTCGCCGAGGTAGGCGAGGTGGCCGGCGCGGGCGCCGGCGCCGAGGGTGGCGTTCTTGACCTCGACGAAGTTGCCCACCCGCGCCCCCGCCTCGAGCACCGCGCCGGGGCGCAGCCGGGCGAACGGTCCGACCCGGCAGCCGGCACCGACCGCGGCGCCGTCGAGGACCGAAAAGGGCTCGATCGTCGCGCCCTCGGCCACGCTGCAGTCGCGCAGCCAGGCGCCGGTCCGCACGGTGACTCCGGCGGCGAGCGTCGTCCGCCCGAGCAGGGTCACTCCGCCCTCGACGAGGCAGTCGCGCCCGGCCTCGACCGCGGCGCCGACGGTGGTCGTCGCCGGCTCGAGGAAGGTCGCGCCGGCGAGCGCCAGCTGGCGCACTCGGCGCTCGCAGAGCAGCCGGTGGACGCGCGCCAGCTCGAGCCGGTCGTTGACGCCGAGCGCCTCGTGCGGGTCGGCGAGCGCCACCAGCTGCACCCGCCGGCCGTCGCGCGCCGCGCCGCTCACCGCGTCGGTCAGGTAGAGCTCGCCCTGGGCGTTGTCGGCGGTCAGCCCGGCGAGCCGGGTGAAGATCTCCGGCGAGGGCAGCGCGTAGAGCCCCGCGTTGACCCGCCCGATGGCGAGCTCCTCGGGCGCGGCGTCGCGCGCCTCGACGATGCGTTCCAGATGGCCGGCGCCATCGGCGATCACCCGCCCGAGTCCGCCCGGGTGCTCGAGCTCGGCCACCGCCACGGCCCCCCAGCCCGCCTCGGCCGCCGCCGCCAGCCGCTCGAGCGTCGCCGGCTCGACCAGCGGCACGTCCCCCGAGAGCACCAGCAGCAGCGCCTCGGCGCCGGCGGCGCCGACCGCCCCGGCCGCCTGCGCCAGCGCATGCCCGGTGCCGCGCTGTTCGCGCTGCTCGACCCAGACGAGGTCCTCCTGCCCGGCAAAGGCCGCCCGCACCGCCTCGGCCCCGTGCCCGACCACCACCAGAATCCGCCCGCAGCCGGCGGCGCGCGCCGCCTCCACCACCCACCCCAGCAGCGGCCGCCCCCCCGCCTCGTGCAACACCTTCGGCCGCTCCGACTTCATCCGCGTCCCCTTGCCGGCAGCGAGGATCACGGCCACGCGAGGGCGGCGGGCGGGCGGGGCGGTAGCGGGCGAGGTATCCGGCGAGGTCGACTTCGTCACGGGCGAGAGGATCCCCTGGCTTTCTGGCAGAAATGTGGAGAAATCAAGAACTTCCGCCGACCGGCCAGCCACGAGGCCGCAGACGGTCAGCTGCCGAGGATTCTAAGCCCGCCAGCCTCCCGCCGCCGCAACGGCAGCCCTCTCCCCCCGGGGACACACAAAAGGGACACACAAAGGGGACACACAAACAAGCCTCAGTGGTCGAGATTCGCTGCCCGGGCACCCCCGCGGTCGGAAGTCGGTGTGAGGGCGCTGGACCCATCGCTGCGCGGGGGCAGCCTGTCCGTTCGCGACATCGAGAGCGCCTGTGGAAACCTGGCGTAGCCAGTCAACTTGCTGACAGCAGGTGACTTGACTCTGAATCGTACAGGGGGTTGAATCTTTCGCCCATCCGCTGTCAGGATCCGCCGAACTGCCTGTTCGGCAAGACTGCAGATTTCTGCCCGCGGCCGAGGGCCTCGACCCCTCCTGGTCCGACGACGGACCGGAAGGGATACTCGTCCGCGCCGAGATCGCACTTTCGTTTCTCCGAACGCAAGCCCGGCAGCGCTGTATGGCGTCCTGTTCGAATGCAGTGCCCGGATGGGCAGTGGAGGAAGCGTGCGGAATGAAGGCCCGGCGGCGACGGCCGCGAGAGGAGTCCCCTGGCGGCACATCGCAGCCGGGATCGTACTGCTGGCTGGCCTCGCCACGGGCCAGCCGGCCCGGGCCGAGCTCGGCTCGGCCGTGCTCGCCATCGCCGGCGCCCATCTCACGGTCTCGCCCGAGAGCCAGACGGTTCCTTTCCGCACTTCGACGATCGTCGAAACCCACCTTGAAGGCTATGACGCCGGTGGCGGGACGTTGCCGCCGGGAGTACGGGTCGTCGGCGAGCTGGTCGGTCCCTCGCTGACTGCGCCGCTGCGGCTCGAGACCCTTCCCGGCGAGCCCTTCCGCATCCCGCGCCTGACGCTCGAAGGCGAGCACCGGCTCGAGAACATCCGCCTGGTCGACGGCGAAACCCTGCTCGCCTTCGCCTGGCCGCGCACCGCCGTGTTGACGGTGACCCAGGTCCTGCTCACCCGCGTGACGTCGCGCCCGCTCACGCTCGAGGAGATCCGCGCCCACGGGATCATCGTCGACGACCGCTCGATGCGGGCTTACACGTTCAACTTCGGCTTCGGCGTGGACGGCGACGTTCGCGACTACAACGTCGACATCCTCTACTACTACCATCGCGAGTACGGCCGCCAGGCGGTGCCACTCAATAGTGGTGGCTCGCCTCGCTTCCGGCCGCCGAGCGTTGCGCCGTTCATTCTCAACCTGAGCCCGACGGAAGAAGGGCCCGGCGTCCGCTGCGCGGAGCCTCTCGGCTGCGTCGAGGAGGGCGTGCCGCCGATCCCCGGTGTCATCTACTTCCCGGCGGATCTCGCCCTGCTCAATCAGTTCTTCTCGGTCATGCTGATGACCACCAACGGCGCCCCGGAGGGCGATCCGCTGGTGCTGCGCGACCTGACCGCGAAGATTCGCCTGCCGGGAGGCCTGCGGGCGGCCCGCACCGAGCCGCCGACGGTGCTCGGGTCGCCGGTACCGATCCGCGTTCCGGGTCCGGACGGCGAGCTGGGCACCGCCGACGATCTGACCTTTCTGGTCGGTCAGGCGAGCGGGCAGGCGGAGTTCCTGGTCGAGGGCCTGAAGGAAGGGACCCACATCGTCGAGTTCGACATCGAGGGCATCCTCGATGGCATGCCGGGCGGCGCGCGGCACCTCGAGGGCGAGGCCCGGGGCGCGGTGGTCGTTCGCGATCCGACCTTCGGCATTCACATTTCCCACCCGGACGTCGTGCGCGCGGACGAACCCTACGACCTGATGCTGACGATTTCGAATACGGGACTCGCACCGGCGAACCTCGTCAAGGTGGGTTTCCCGGCGGCCGGCCTCGCGGGTTGCGAGATTCTCGGCGAGCGCACGGTCACCATCCCGAGTCTGCTGGCGGGCGAGTCCGAAGTCGTCACCTTCCGCGTGCGGCCGCTGCTCACCGGGCGAGTGGTTTCGAGTTACGTGCGCGTCTCCTCACAGGTATCGCCGACGTTCGAGCTGCGGCTCGGCGTGGGCGACGCCGGCATTCCGCTCTCTCCGACGACGATCCTCCTGCCGCGGGTAACCGAGATTCTGCCGCCTCTGGTACGACGGCATGCACTCGGCCTCGTCGGCCTCGGCTACTCGCTGGCTACCGCGCCGCCGTCCCTGCTCGCGGGGCGGCCCCGAACCACCGTCGAGGTGGTCGACCGACGCGTCTACGAGCTCGGCCAGGCCGCCAGGTACATCCGGCTCGGCGAGTCGACTTTCGAGGCGATCGCCGGCCTGGCGGCGGAATGGCAGGGAGCGCGGGAGGCCGAGTGGGAGTGGGATCTGCTGCGGCGCACAACGCAGCGCGGCGCCCTCCTGGGCGACGCTTTCGGGCAGGTCTTCGCCGCGCGAGTGGGCGAGACCTCGGCGGAGAGCACGCTCGAGCAGTGGGCGGAAGCGACGTGGGACTTCGAATCGATGGCGGCCGTGCTGGCCGAGGGCGCGGAGACATTCCTGACCGTCGAGAGCCGGACGTCCGGAAAGCGGCTCTTCGGCCCGGGCCTGGCGGCCGACCGGCGGCGCGATCTTCCCTGGGGCGACCTCTATGACCTCGGCGGCGCCGAGCTCGCCCTGATCGCGAGGAGCGAGGAGGGCGGCTACAGGGCGATCGCGCGTCGCCACGAGCCGGGTCCGGTCGATCTCACGCTGGTCATTCCGGGGGTGAACGGGGCCCGGCAGATCGTGCGCTTTCCGCGCTTCGACCTGACTGCCGCCGGCCGGGCGATCGCCGAGATGACTCCCGATGGACTGTTGCTCGAACTGCGCGTCGATGGCGACGGTGATGGCACTTTCGAGGCCGTCTACGTGGGCAGCACGTTCGCGGTGTCGCCCCGGCCGTTCGCGATGGTCGCGGCGATGCAGAACTCCGAGGCGGAGAAGACGGGGCACGTGGTCGACGTCCTGTTCTCCCGCGAGCTCGACCTGGAAGAGGATCCGTTTCCCGATCCGGCGCGCTTCGAACTGCCCGGCAATCCTTCGAATGGCGGCTCGCCCCTGAAGTTCTACGCCGGCGAGGTCGACGAGATCATGCTGTTCCTCGAGGGCACGCGTGTCATGCGGGTGGTTTTCGCGAACTCCCTGAGCCCCTATCGCGACCACCTCCTCGTCGGGCGCGACGTCGTTTCCGACCAGGGTGAAGTGCTGCCTGAACAGCAGATCCCGGTGGTGACGACGGCCTGGATGCCGGGCACGATGGTCGAGGGGCGGGTGATCGGTCCGGACGGCGAGCCGATCCCGTTCGCCGAAGTGAAGCTGGCCGAGATCGATCTGGACACCACCGGCCTGGGGGACTCTCCGTGCATCCGGCACGTCACGGGCAGCCGGATCGCCGATGGCGAGGGCCGGTTCTTCTTCGACTACGTGCGCCAGACCGAGTGCGGTGGACTCTTCGAGCTCCGCGGCACCGACCCGGCGAGTGGTCATCGTGGCACGGCGACCGGACGGGTCCGCTTCATCGGGCAGACGGTCCGTCTGGACGTCGTGCTCCTCGGCCGAGGCACGGTCCGCGGGCGGGTCCTCGACTCCGACGGCACGGTTCCACCCTACGCCCACGTGATGGCGCTCAGCCCTCTGTTTCAGGACGGCCGAATGGCGCGAATCGACGCAGCCGGAAACTACGAAGCCGGCGATCTTCCGGTCGGGCCGATCCAGCTCGCAGCCAACGACGGGCAGGGCGGGTTCGCGTCGACGAGCGTCGAGATCGCCGGAGCCGGGGACGTCATCGAGCGCGACCTCGTGCTGACGCGACTGCCCGATGCCGAGAACGGCGAGCTGCGCGGTCGCGTCTTCGACTCCGACGGCGTCGAACCGGTCTTCGATGCCTGGGTGGCGCTCTACGTCTCCAACCGGTTGATCGACGTGCGCCGGAGCGGCCCGGACGGCGGCTATGACTTCGGTGTCGTGCCGTCCGGTCCGGCCGAGCTCGAGGCCTTCGATGGGTCGACCGGCCGCGCCGGAGCCCGGGTCGTCTTCCCGCTGGCACCGGACCGGGTCAACGTCGTCGACATCCTGCTGGTCGACGAACGGGGTACCGTCGAAGGGCACGTCTGGAGCCGGCAGGGCTCGCAACGTCTGCCGGTGCCGAACGTCGTCGTCTACGTCGACGGTCAGCCCTTTCACACCGTCACCGACGCCACCGGCTTCTACCGCCTGGAGGGGGTCTTCGCGGGGCGGACGACGATCCACGCAGTCGACCTCGGCCTGCAGCGACGCACCTTCACGCCGGTCACCCTGGCCGGGGACGGATTTCTCGTCACCCGGGACCTCGAGTTCGAGGAACCGAGCATCGGTTCGATCTCCGGCGAGGTACTGGGGCTCGGCGGAGAACCGGCCGTGGGCGCGATCGTTCATCTGGTCTACGCGGCGAGCAACGACTGGAACCGCGAAGCGGTGACCGACGGAGCCGGGCGCTTCCACTTCGCCGACGTGCCTGGCGGAACCCACGAGGTGCACGCCCTCCAGCGGCCGCTCGGCGCCATGACGCGCGCCACCATCTCCTATCCGGGCCACGACCCGTTCGTGACCTTGCGGTTCCGCCAGGGAACCGTCCGCGGACGGACGCTGGCCGAGCAGGAGGCGGGAGATCCGGTCGGCGTCCGGTCGCTGGTGCGCTACCGGAGGATGGTGGTCGATCGCGGACTCTTCGTGATGGAAGATGAGGTGCACGATCTCGAGAGCGACGCCGACGGCCGCTTCGAACTGCCGCCCGTGATGGCGGGGTCCTACTCCCTCGAGGTTTTCAACTCGTTCTACGGGAATCGCAGAATCTCCGGCGAGATCATCAACCAGGGCGAGGTCGACGACCACCAGATCCTCTATCGGCTCGCCGGAGTGATCGAGGGCTCGGTGCTCGATCACGACGGCGCGACGCCGGTGGCCGACGCGCCGGTGCGTCTCCACCATCCGCTCCTCGGCAGCTACGAGGTTCGCACAGGTCCGGACGGCCGCTTCCGATTCGAGGGCGTGGCGCCTCACGACTACTGCTGCAAACTCGAAACGACGGTCGACGACGGCCTGCACTACCGATCGACCCGGGTGGACGCCCGCATCACGCGTCACGGCCAGTCGGTCGACGTCGAGATGATCCTGCCGGTTCAGGCACGCGTTTCGGGCAGGGTCGAACAGAGCGCCGGGGAAGCGGTCCCCGGGGCGGTCGTCACGCTTGCCGGCGCCGACTTCCCCTACCAGCACCTCCAGGCGCAGACCGACGCCAACGGCGAGTTCAGCTTCGGCAACGTGCTGGCCGGCGAGGTCGCCGTGGGAGCGATCGATACCAGCGGGCTGGGGGGCCGGGTCGCCACGACGATCGAGAGTGAGAACGGGGACCGGATCGTTCTGATCCGACTCGAACCCGCGGCGGAGATCGAAGGCGTCGTGCGATCCCCGCTCGACGGCTCGCCGGTGGCGTTCGCTCAGGTCCAGTTGCGCCGCGGAGGCGCCCTCGTCGACGCTGCCACCACGGACGAGTCCGGGCGCTTCCTCTTCGTCACGCTGCCGCTCGGCACCTACGTCGCCCATGCCTTCGAAGCGGCCAGCGGGCGATCGGGGCGAGGGGAGCCGGTGACCCTCGACGAAGCGGGCGAGCGGATCGCGACCGAGGTCGTGCTCGAGGCCCGCGGTGCGGTGACGGGTTTCCTCGAGGAACCGGACGGTACGGGGGTCGGAGCCGCGACCGTGCACCTCAATCACCAGGGGCTCTCGCGATTCGAGGTGTTCGGCTCGACCGAGGGGGACGGTGCCTTCGAGTTTGCCGGCATTCCGGCCGGAAGGTTCACGCTGCATGCGAACGAGCCGCTCGGATACCGGCAGGCGATGGCTGACGGGGAGCTGGTCGAGGAAGGGGAGACCGTCGAGGTCGACCTGGTACTCGAGGCGCAGACCTCGCTGGTCGGCGACGTGCTCGAGCCGGTCGAGGGATCGCCCGCGCTCTTCGGCGAACCGGTCTCGGTCGAGGTGCGGCAGGGGCTCCGTCTGGTCGGCGGCGCGACGACGAACCCCTTCGAGGTCGGAGGGTTGATCGCGGGCCGCAGTTTCCGACTGCGGGCTGCCGAGCAGGGTGGCGCCCATCTCGGCGAAGTCGTCGGCCTCGCGCAGGCTTCGGACACCCCCCAGCGGGCCGACGTCCGGATGTGGGCGATCGGCGACGTGCGCGTGGAAGTCCGCGACTCGGGTGGAATCCCGGTTCCGGGCGCCGATGTCGACTTGCGCAGTCGCTCGCCGTACAACGGAACATCAAGCCTTCCGTGGCGATTCCAGGCGACCACCGGCGCCGACGGATCCGCCACCTTCTCGGGAGTCGGGGCCGGCTCCTTGTCGCTCTTCGCGCGCGACCCGATCACCCTGCTGAGCGGCGCGGCGAGCGGTGAGCTGAGCGAAGACGGCGCGCTGGTGACCGTGACCGCGACGCTCGAGCCGAGCGCCCGCCTGATCGGTCGCGTCCTGCGATCCGACGGCCAGACTCCGGCGGCCGGGAGCATCGCGCTGGCGCGAGTCGGTGCGCGCACCTTCATCGTCGTGGCCGACGGCCTGGGGTTCATCGACTTCCCGGTCCTGCCACTCGGCGCCTGGAAGCTCGAGCTCGACGAGGCAGCCGGACCGGGCGAGAGGTACCTCGCCGGGAATCTCGACCAGGCCGACGTGACGGTGGACCTGGGGGATCTCGTGCTCGATGACCACGATCCCGCGGTCGAGAGCTTCGCGCCGGCCGACGGCTCAGTGGCGATCGCAACCTCCACGGTGGTCCGCGTCCGGTTCTCCGAGCCGGTCCTGCCCGAGAGCCTCGCCGTTTCGAAGCTCACCCTGCGGCAGCTTGGCGGCAATCCGGTGGCGGTCGCGCAGAGCTGGTCGGCAGATTTCCGCACGGTGACGCTGACGCCGAGCGCCCCCCTGGCGAGCTTCCGGACGTACGAGGTCCGCGTCTCTCCGGGCGCGCGTGACACAGCCGGCCGGACGATGGACGTCGCGGCACAGGCGATGTTCACGACGCTCGACGAGCAGCCGCCGGCGGTGATCTCGACGCTGCCCGGCCAGGGAGCGCGCGACGTAGCGGTCGATGTCCAGATCCGGATCGGCTGGAGCGAACCGCTGGATCCCGACTCGATCTTCGGCGCTGCGCTGCAACTCGACGACCTCGACGCCGGCAGCGGAGTCACGACGACGGCGACGCTCACGAGTCAGGGGTACGAGCTGCTGGTGACCCCGGTCGCGGGCCTGTCCGCTGACCATCTTCACCGGCTCACCATCACCGGCGTGCGGGACCTGGCGGGCAACGTGTTCGCCGGTCCGTTCGTCCTCGAGTTCGAGGCCGAGGACATCACTCCGCCCGAGGTCGATCAGGTCCTACCGGCGGCGGGATCGACCGTCACGGCCGGCGACGCGCTGGACGCTTCAGCGAGGGTGATCGACAACCAGGGGATGGGAGGCGTTCGCTTCACCCTTTTGGGCACCGCGGCGACCGATACCATTCCGGATTCCGGCGACCGCTGGTCCGCGTCTCTGGTCGTTCCGCCTGTCTCGGCGCCCGGTGACCATGACCTCGAAGTCATGGCCACCGACGCCGCCGGCAACGCGACAACTGCGACTGTCACTCTCCACGTCGAGCCGCTCCTCGATCCGGATGCGCCGTCGGTCGCCTTCCGGTGCCCGTCGGGAGACACACGGCTCGCGCCGGGCACCGCGCTCGAGCTGGTCGTCGACGCCGCTGATGACCAGGGGCTGCTGAAGGTCGAGTTCTTCGTTGGTGATGACCCGGCCCCGGCCGTGACACTGAACCAGCCTCCTTACGCTTACCTGTTGACGGTTCCGGAGGGCGCGATCGAGGGGGAGACGATCGATGTCCGCGCCGTCGCCACCGACTACGGGCTCAAGAGCACCCAGGATTCGATACGGATCGACGTCGTCGAGGGGAGGGTCGTGGCGGGCAGCCGGACGCTGCTGGCGAGCGATCTCTCCTTCGAGCATCAGAGCGTTGTGGTCAGGGGCCCGGCGGTCCTGACCATCGAAGGGCCGCACCAGTTCAGGGACCTGGTGATTCTGGACGGCGCCCGCGTCGACCACCGGCCCGCCTCGACGACCGCGGAGCACCGGCTCGAGCTGGTGCTCGAGCGCGACCTCCACGTCGCCTGTGGCGGTGCGATCGATGTGACGGGCCTCGGCTACCTCGGTGGCGCCCGCACCGGCGGGCGAGCCCGGGGCTTCGGCAACAGTCAGGAAGAGGGTGCCAACTACCGGACCGGCGCCTCGCACGGAGGGCGCGGCGGGCTCTACGACGGCTCGAGCCGGGTCTACGGCAGCGTCAAGGATCCGTCGACGCCGGGCGGCGGCGCCGGGGGCGACGGCTCGCGCGCCGGCAGTGCCGGCGGCGGCGTCGTGCGGATCACCGCGGCGGGCCGGATGGCGATCGACGGCGCGGTGCGCGCCGACGGCGCGGCGAATCTCGCGCCGGGCTCGGCGGGCGGCTCGGTGCACCTCGAGGCGCTGACCCTCGACGGCAGTGGCTCGGTCGAGGCCGACGGTGGTCCCGGCGGTGGCGGCGGGCGGGTTGCGCTGGTCGCCAATGCGATCGACGACGCATTGCTGGCGCGCACGCACGCCGCCGGCGGCCAGCGCACCGGCAACGGCATCGGCGCGCAGCACCAGGGCAGCGCCGGCACCGTCTACGTGCGGCGCGGCAGCGAACTCGCTGGCGAGTTGATTCTCGACAACGGCGGCCTCGCCTCGGCGCAGTGGACCGAGCTTCCGGCCGTCGGCACCGGCGTCGTCGACGCCGCGACCGTCGACTCGATCACCGACGTCGAGGCGGTCTTCCGCCACGACCTCGCCGGGATCGAGGTCTTCTTCGACGGCTCGACCACCGACACCTGGCCGGTCGCCGCCCACGAGCACCGCGGCTCGACCCTCACGCTCGACGTCGACGGCCATCCGCACCCGGCGACGGTGGGGACCGTCTACGAGGGACTGCAGCGCTTCGACCGCATCGTGGTGCGCGGTGCCGCGCGCGCCTTCGTCGGCGACCGGATCGAGACCGGCGAACCGGCCGAGATCGAGCCGGGAGCGCAGTGGCTGACCAGCTATCGTCCCCCTGGCCTTTCGATCGAGGACGCCGAGGTGACCGAGCCCGGGACGGGTGTCACCTGGCTCCGCCTGCGACTGACCCTCGACCGGCCAGCTTCCGAGCCCGTCACGATCGGCCTCTCCGCCGTCGACGCCACCGCGACGCTGGGGCTCGACTACACCCTGCCGAGCTCGACGGTGATCATCGCAGAGGGTCGATCCGCGGCTTTCGCCGAGGTTCGGATCCTCGGCGACGCCGAGCCGGAGGGAGAAGAGCGCTTCTCGATCGTCGTGGAGTCCGCCGTCGGTGCCGACGTCCAGCGCGGCACGGCCCTCGTCCGGCTGTTCGACGCCGCCGCAACCTGCCTCGGCCCGAATCTCGTCACCAATCCGGGCAACGAACTGCCGCCCGTCGGCGGCATCCTCCCGGGCTGGAGCGTCGAGAGCGGAAACCCCTGGACGCGCGGCTCTGGTTCGGGCCTGCCCGAAGGGAGTTACTTCTTCTTCGCCGGCGGGCAGACGCAGAATGCGGTTCTCTACCAGGACGTCGACCTCACGCCGTTCGGAACCTGGATCGATACCGGAGGCGCGAGATTCGACGTCGAGGCGTTCGTGCGGGTCCGCGACGCCGTCCCCTACGACCGCGCCGAGTTGACGATCGAGTTCAGCGATGCTCTGGGAACCGCTCTCGGTCCGGTCTGGTCGAGCGGCGAAGTCGCCAGCCCCTGGGAGTGGCGACGCGTCGGGCGCAACCTGACGGCGCCGACCGATGCCCGCACCGCGCGAATCAGGCTGCGTTCGCTGTGGACCTTCGGGACCCAGAACGACGGCTGGTTCGACGCCGTCGCATTGCGTCCGGTCGGAATCCCGACGGTGACGGCGGCACCGGTGACGCTCGTCGAGGGGACGGGCGGTAGCTCGATCGCCCCGGTGCCGGTGACGCTCTACTGCCCGACGGCGACACCGCAGGAGGTCACGTTCACCACCGCCGACGGCACCGCAGTCGCGGGCTCCGACTACGTGCCAGCCGCGGGAACGGTGGTGCTCGACGCGACCACGCCCGCGACTGCTCTTCCGATCGACATCGTCACCGACCTCGTCGACGAGATCAACGAGCAGCTCGCAGTCATCTTCACCGCCTCGGGCGCCGCGCTGGTCACTCCGGCGACGTCGATCGCGATCACCGACGACGACCAGGCGACCCTCGCGGTCGACGATCTCGTCGTGCCGGAGGGAACCGGCACCCCGACAGCGACGCAGGTGCGTCTGTGGACGCCGATCCCGGCCGACCGCGACATCCAGGTGCGGGCGTACACCGCCGTCGGCACGGCGGGGACATCCGACTATTCCGGCTTCAACTCGATCTTCACCCTGCCGGCCGGCACGACCGAGCGACTGCTGCCGCTGACGATCACCGACGACACGACCGACGAGCTCGACGAGACCTTCTTCGTCCGCCTGCAGTCGCCGGTGGTGGCGACGATCGCGGACAACGATGCCGGTGTCACGATCCTCGACGACGACGACAACGCCTTCTCGGTCGACGACCGCCTCGGCGACGAAGGGACCGCTACCGCCGGAGCCCTGACCTTCACCGTGCGCCTGGCGTCGCCGGCGGTGGCGCCGGCCTCGATCGACTTCGCGACGGTCGACGGCACCGCGGTCGCCGGCGTCGACTACCAGCCGGTCTCGGGCACGCTCGACTTCGTGGTCGGCCAGCTGAGTAAGACCGTGATCGTGAACCTGATCCCCGACGCCGAGGTCGAGCCGGACGAGACCTACCGCCTCGTGCTCTCGAACCCAGAAGGGGCCGTGATTGGCGACGCCGAGGGGGTCGGGACGATCCGCAACGACGATGCGGCGATCTCGATCGCCGACGTCCTCCGATCCGAGGGCCACAGCGGGACCACGTCGATGACGTTCACGGTCTCGCTCTCGACCAACGCCCGTCAGCCCATCACCGTCGACTGGACCACGGCCGAGCTCGCGCCGCCGGCCACCGCCGCGGCGACCTCCGGCGTCGACTTCCTCCCGGCTTCGGGCACGCTCTCCTTCACCACGGGTTCGAGCTCGCGGACCGTGATCGTACCGATCGTCGGCGACACCGCGGACGAACCGACGGAGCGCTTCCGGGTCCTGCTTTCGAACGCCGTCGGCGGCACGATCACCGACGGCGAGGCGATCGGAACGATCCGTGACGACGACGGGCCGACGATCGTGTCGGTCGAACCGGCAGCGGGCACGCAGATTCCGGCGCTCTCGACGTTCACCGTCCGGGTCGACGCGACGGACGCCGCCGGTCTCCAGAGAGCGGTCCTCTACTTCGGCACCACGCAGCCGACTCGATATGCGGCACCTTTCGAGTGGAACGTCGTCGCTCCGGACGTGACGCAGGTCACTTCGAGAACCCTGACGGTGACGGTCTACGACAACGAGAACAACTCCCGGCAGTCGTCCTGGACGGTGCAGATCACGCCCGACGATCCGATCCCGCCGGAGGTGGCCATCGCCTGCCCGTCGACGCCGGGTCGCGCCCTGGCCGGCGGCACCGCGCGGGTCGCGGTGGCCGCGACCGACGCACGCGGCATCGACCGCGTCGAGCTCTACGTCGACGGCGCGATCGAACCGACCGCGATCGATGCGTCGGCGCCGTTCGATTTCGACGTCGACATCGCCTCGGGCCTGCCGGCGGGGACGTGGATTCCACTGCGCGCGGTGGGCGTTGATACCTCGGACAACTGGGCCGAGGCGACGGGTGCGATCGAGGTCATCGAGGGGTTCCTGGTCGATGTCGACACGACGATCGGCGACAGCGACCTCACCCTCGACGGTCTGCCGGTCGTGGTCGGAGCCGGCGCCACACTCTCCTTCGAAGGCATGCACGGGCTCGCCAGCCTCACGGTCCTCGATGGGGCCCGCGTCGTCCACCCGGCGACCGACGCCAGCACCGAGCGCTCCCTGGACCTCGAGCTCGCGGGTGACCTGTACGTCGCCTGCACCGGCGCGATCGACGCTGTCGGCCGCGGCTACCCGGGCGGCGAGATCGGCGGCAACGGTTGGACGTATCCGAACTCCCCGACCGGTGCGGGAGCGAGCCGCGGCGGTTCTCACGCGGGGCTGGGAGGCCTGAGCTCCTGGACCGCGGCTTACGGAGATCTCTTCGAGCCCGGGACTCCGGGCGGCGGCGGCGGCTCGTCCACGACCACCGCCGGCGCCGCCGGCGGCGGCGTCATCTATCTCGTGGCATCGGGTGAGATCCGGATCGACGGATCCGTGGTCGCCGACGGCGGCTCGGGGCTCGCGGGCGGCGGTGCGGGAGGTTCGGTGTTGCTATCGGGATCGACGGTCGCGGGCGCCGGAAGCATCGGCGCGCGGGGCGGAGGCAGCACCGGCAATCACGGCGCCGGTGGTGGTGGCCGGATCGCGCTGCTGGGCGCGGCGATCGAAGAGTCTCTGGTTGCGCGCTGCGACGCCTCGGGGGGACGTCGTCAACCGACCTATGCCTACTACGACGGCACCGCGGGCACGATCTTCTCCCTGCAGGACGACGAGCCCTGGGGAACGTTGATCGTGGATGGTCACGGTCAGCCCTACAACGGCTACCTCGAAACCCGCCTGCTGTCGGTCGGAGCCGGACAGATCGATGCGGTCGGTCCGAATTCAATCGACGACGCGGACCGCTCGTTCCCATACACCCTCGCCGGCGCCACGGTTCAGATCGAGGAAGATCCGAGCCGCCGCTGGCTGGTCACGGGAAATCCGCCGGCCGGATCGACGCTGGAGCTGGATGTCTCCGGGGGGCCGCTCGACGCAGCAACGGGTGAGTTCTATCGGGGACTCTGGACCTTCGACAAGGTGATCGTCCGGGGTGGAGTGCGCGTGCAGTCGGTCGACTGGATCGAGAGCGCAACTCCGATCGAAGTGGAAGAGGGTTCGTACTTCACCAACGGTAACGAGAGCGGCCCGGTCCTCGATCCTTCGAGGATCCGGGTGGTATCCGGCTATCTCGGGATGGAGATCGAAGGTGGGGCCGGTGCGGCCACGGATCCGCACGGCGTTGCGCGAGTCGAAGTGACGAATCTCCGAACCTCCGCCACCGCGTCGATCGGCGTCGCTTCGGACGGATCCTTCGCCGGCGCGCTCGAGGCGGCGGAAGGCGACGTCCTGGAGGTGCGAGCCTGGGATTCCGCGACTCCGGTGCCTCTGCCCAGCCGGCGGCTGCGACTCGACCCGATCCTTGGCCCGGTTCCAGATCCGGTTTCGTTCGACCTGAGTTCCGACGGGTTCTACCGCTGGGTTCACGCGGTGATCGGGGCGCCGCGGCTGCTCGCCATCGTGGCGACCCGCGCCACTTGTCCGGACCCGTGGACCTGTCCCGGCGACCTTACGCTCCAGCTCGTCGATCTCGCGGTCCCGGAGAGCCCGACCATCGTCAGCGAGACGATTCTCGATACCGGATTCGACACCTGGGCGGAAGTGCTCATCGAGCTTTCTCCGACGCGGGCCGTGGTGGCGGAAGGGAGCCGCCTCTATCTCGTCGACATCACGGATCCCGCAAACCCGGTCTTCGATCCGGTGCTCCACCGGCTCGAGCTTCCGGAGACCGAGAGCCGGGTTGCCTGGGTCGATCTGACCGGTACCGCGCTGCGCCTCGTCGGCGAGGACGCGCTCCTCGATGCCAGCTACGTCCACGTCGACACTGCCGATTTCGCCACGCCGCAAGTCGAGTCGGTCGTCCCCCTCGGGCTCGCCGAGATCAGCGGGACCGCTGCGGATCTCGATCGTCTCTGGCTGAGCGGCTACGAGACGGCAGCCGGCAGCTCGAGAGTCGATCTCTTCGACCTCTCGGACTCCTCGGTACCGACCCTTTTGGCACACCACGGCTGGTCCAGCCGGCCGGAGTGGATTTCGGGTGGCGCCTACGAGGAGATCGCGAGCGTCGCGGTCGAGTTCTCGAACCCCGATGTCGGCCGCTGGCTGGAGATGGGAACGATCCACTCGGCGTCGGGTGCAACTTCCGAGCCCCACTGGTTCGAGGAGTGCGAGATCTGGGGCGGGCAGTGCTGGGCGGCTTCCCCGGTCGAGATCGGCTCGCGATTCGCCACGATTCCGATCGATGCCTCCTGGCCCGGGCTGACCTTCCGGGTTGTCGATGCGAGCCTTGCCGACCACGGGCTCACCGTGGATCGGACGCTGACGGTCGCCGGCGTGGATTCGGTCGAGGGCCTCGCGGTCGGCGCGGGCTATCTCTGGGTGCTCGATGGCGACGACCGCCTCGTCGGCTTCCGCAGCTCGCTGCTCCACCCCTGGCTCGACGAGCGTCGGGTGACCTTCACGCGCACCGCCTCGGACGTGCGCGCGGTCGGCGCGGCCGGTGCGGCGGAGCTGCCGGCGGGGGCGACGGTCTCGGTGGTGCTCTCGATGGAAGGGATGCAGGCGACGGCGGCGGTCGCGCCCGACGGGTCGTTCGACGTCGAACTCGCCGGCGTGCCGGTCGACGTACCGCTGCGGCTCTACCTCGCGACCGACGCGGGGGCGAGCGGCAACCGGGTGCGGAGGCGGGCGCCGTGAGCGGAACGCGTGGGGGGAGGAGTCTGCGGGTGGTGGGTCTGGCAGGTCTGAAGGCACTCGAAGGGCGGAGTCGGGAGGGGTCGATGGGGAGTCGGTTCGGCACGGTCTGGCAAGGGGCGGCACGCGGTCTGGCGGCACTGGTCGCGCTCGCGGTGGCAACGGCTTGGCCTGTCGCGGCGCAGGTTGGCTACGGCGAGGGCTTCGAAAGCTGCGGCGAGGAACCGGCCGGCTGGTTCGACAGCGCCCCTGGCAACCCGACCCAGCAGGCGCCCGGCCAGTTCAAGGTCTGGGCCGACCCGCGCGCCGGCGGCAACCACGCCTTCGGCAAGCGCGGCGCCTCTGACTCCTACAGCCACTACCGCGACGCCACCTTCGGCGCCGACTCCGCCTTCCTCTGGACCGGCCGCGTCTACCGCGAGCGCGCGGCGAGCCTCGCCGGCATGATGTTCTTCTCGACCGCGCCGTCGCCGGTCGCCTACTTCCAGCTCGGCCAGGTCGCCTCGAACGGCACCGTGCGGCTCTCCGCGGTCAACCGCGGCGCGCTCGAAGGCGACGTCGAGACCGGCGTCGTGCTGACCCCGAACCGCTGGTTCCGCTTCGCGATCGCCGCAGCGCCCTCGGGCGACGGTGTGCGCATCACCGCCAGCGTCTGGCCCGACGGCGACCCCCAACCCGAGAGCTGGCAGGTCGACGCCACCGCACCCGGCAGCCCGGCCGGTTGGATCGGCCTCTGGGCGAGCGGCAACGGCAGCAAGCTCTGGGACGACTTCGACGTCGCCGGTGGGGGCGGCGGCGGCGAGCCGCTGGCGATCGAAATCCGCGAGAGCGGGGCCCCGCTCGAGGACGGCGCCGTCTTCGCCCGCGCCGTGACGCCGACGATCGCGACCACCGGCGGCACCGCGCCGATCGAGACGACCGCGACCCTCGACGGCGCGCCGTTCGCCTCGGGCACCACCGTCGACGCCGACGGCGACCACACCCTCGCCGCCTCAGCCAGCGACGCCGCCGGCGGCAGCGCCTCGGCGACCGTTCATTTCACCATCGACCGCACCGGACCGGTCTTCCTGTCGGTGCTGCCGGCCGACGGCAGCGTCACCGCCGAGGGGTCGGTCACCCTCTCGGGCGAAGTCTCCGGGGCCGAGACCGTCACCGTCGACGGCGCCGCCGCGTCGCTCGCGGGCAATCTCTTCACCGCCGGACCGTTCGCCCTCGCCGAGGGGGAACGCACCTTCCTGCTGGTCGCGACCGACGCCGCCGGCAACGCGACCGAGCGGCTGCACCGGATCGTGCGCGACGGAACCGCCCCCGAGCTCACCGTCCAGTCGCCCACGCCGGGCGCGGTGGTCGGCGCGACCCCGATCGCCGTCTCGGGCACCGCGGTCGACCCGCGCCTCGCCTCCGTCACCGTCAACGGCCAGCCGGCGAGCGTCGGCGGCGCGGTCTGGGTGCTCGCCGCGCTCGATCTCGTCCCGGGAGCGAACGCGATCACGGTGCGCGCCGTCGACTCGGTCGGCAACGCCGCCGAGGTCGCGCTCGAGGTCACTCTCGACGCCGAGCCGCCGGTCGTGCGCCTGCTCGAGAGCGGAGCGCCGCTCGCCGACGGCGCCCTGTTCGACCGGCCGGTCACCCCGGTGATCGAGACCGAGGACGCGACCGCGGTCACCGCCGAGGCGACCCTCGACGGCGCGCCGTTCGTCTCGGGCTCGATGGTCGCCGCCGACGGCGAGCACCTGCTCACGGTGATCGCCACCGACGCCGGCGGCTCGACGACCGCCGTCTCCGTCCGCTTCCGCATCGACACCACGCCCCCGGCTTTCGTCAGCACCCAGCCGGAGTCGGGCGCGCTGGTCGCGACCTCCGAGCTCACGATCACCGGCGTCGTCACCGGCGCAACCGCAGTCACCGTCGACGGGGGGGCGGCGACGCTCGCCGGCGACGCCTTCAGCGCCGGACCGTTCGCTCTCGCCGACGGTTCGCGCACCTTCCAGCTCGTCGCGACCGACGAGGCCGGCAACTCGGCGACCCTCGCCCTCGCGATCGAACGCGACGGCACCGCGCCGACCCTTGCCGTCACCGCGCCCGCGCCCGGCGCCGTCGTCGCGGCCGCGACGATCGACGTCGCCGGCACCGTCGCCGACCCGCACCTCGACGAAGTGCGCGTCGCGGGGATCCCCGCGACCGTCGCCGGCGGGCAGTTCACCGCGACCGGCGTGCCGCTCGCCGAAGGGGGCAACGACCTCGTCGTCGTCGCCCGCGACACGCTCGGCAACTCGGTCGAGGTGACCGTCGCGGTCACCCGCGACAGCGAGCCGCCGGCGGTTACGATCCTCGAGCAGGGGGTACCGCTCGTCGACGGCGCGCTGTTCGCGCGCGCGGTGGTCCCGGTCGTCGAGGCGA
>CAYYIK010000032.1:26149-33092 GCA_964471955.1 uncultured Thermoanaerobaculia bacterium
CCGCTCGTCGACGGCGCGCTGTTCGCGCGCGCGGTGGTCCCGGTCGTCGAGGCGACCGACGCGACCGAGATCACCCTGGTGCTGCGCCTCGACGGCCAGCCGTTCGTCTCGGGCACGAGCGTTTCGGCCGAAGGGGAGCGCCGCCTCGACGTCGAGGCGACCGACGAGGCCGGCAATCTCACCGCGCGCACCGTCCGCTTCACCATCGACACCACGGCGCCGGTGCTCGCCAACGTCGAACCGCCGTCGGGAACGGTCACGCGCGAGGCGACGGTGGTGGTCTCCGGCCGCGCGATCGGCGCCGCCACCGTCACGGTCGACGGCGTCGAGGTGCCGCTCGCGGGGGACGCCTTCGCCAACACCCCGATCGCGCTCGCCGAGGGGGAGCGCACGATCCCGGTGGTCGCCACCGACGCCGCCGGCAACCAGGCGACGCAGTCGGTCTCCGTCGTGCGCGACACCACCGCGCCGACGCTCGCGATCACCCAGCCGGCCGCCGGCGCGGTCACCGGCGCCGCCGCGACGGAGGTGGTCGGCACCGTCTCGGACCCGAATCTCGACGCGGTCACCGTCAACGGTGTGGCCGCGGCGGTGACCGGTGGCAGCTTCGTCGCCGCCGGCGTGCCGCTCGCCGAGGGGCTCAACACCCTGACCGCCCGCGCCGTCGACCGCGCCGGCAACGCCGCCGAGGCGAGCCGCGACGTCGAGCGCGACTCGACGGCGCCGACCGTCGCCATCCTCGACCCGGCCGCCGGCACCGTCGTCCCCGACGCGACGATCGAGGTGCGCGGCACCGCGACCGACTCCCACCTCGACCGGGTCGAGGTCCAGGGGGTCCCGGCCGCGATCGCCGGCGAGCAGTGGTCGATCGAGGTCGCCCTCCCCGAAGGGGAGACGACGGTCGTCGCGCGCGCCATCGATACCCTCGGGCGCGACGCCGAGGCCTCGGTCGTCGTCCGCCGCGACTCGACCGCGCCCGAGCTCGAGATCTCCGCGCCGGCCGAAGGGGCGCGCATCGCCGCCGCCGAGGTCGCGGTCGAAGGGACGGTCGAGGTCGAGGAGGGGCTGACCGTCACCGTCAACGGCGTCGCCGCGACGGTCACCGGCGGCACCTTCACCGCCACCGTCCCGCTCGCCGCCGGCGAGAACCGGCTGATCGCGCGGGCGCGCGACGCGTCGGGCAACACCGGCACGCGCACCCGCATCGTCTGGCGCGACGACGCGGCGCCGCGGCTCCTCTCGGCCGATCCGCCCGACGGCGCGATCGGCCTCGGCGCCGAAGCCCGCTTCCGCCTCACCTTCTCCGAGCCGATGGCGGCGCCGGCCGCCGGCGCCGTCGTCCTCGAAAGCGCCGACGGCACGCCGATCGCCGCGACCGCCACCGTCTCGGCGGCGACGATCGAGCTCGTCCCGGCTGCGGCGCTCCCCTCGGCCGCGACGCTCCGGCTGCGCCTGACGACCGCGCTCGTCGACCTCTCGGGCCGCGCGCTCGAGGCCGAGCAGCTGCTTTCCTTCGAGACCTCGGACGGCGAGGCGCCGGCGCCGCCGGTGGTGGCGCCGGGGACCCCGGAGCGCCTCTGCGGCGCGACCGTCGTGATCCTCGGCAGCGCCGAGCCGACCGGTACGGTCGAGGCGACCGGCGGCGCCTGGCCGGTCTCCGCACCGGTCGACTCGGCCGGCGGCTTCGAGCTCGCGGTGCCGCTCGCGGTCGAACGCCCGAACGCGCTCGCGCTCACCGTGGTCGACGCGACCGGCAACCGCTCGGACGCCGCGAGCCTGACCGTCGTCCACGACTGCACGCCGCCGCGGGTATTGGCTGCAATACCCGCCGCGCTGCCGGCCGCGCAGGCGGTGACGATCGTCTTCTCCGAGGAGCTCGATGCCGCCTCGATCACCGGCGCGGTCACGGTCGACGACCTCCACGGCCCGCTCGCCGGTACCGAGGCGCTCGGCGCCGACGCCGCGTCGATCGTCTGGTCGGCGGCCGAGCCGCTGCCGGAGACTCCGTTCCGGGTCGAGGTATCGACTGCGGTCACCGACCTCGCGGGCAACCCGCTCGCCTACCCGTGGAGCCAGCTGCTGGGCGGCGGTGCCGCGGCGAGCTTCCTCGCGGGCGTCGTCCTCGACGATGCGACCGGCCGGCCGCTCGAAGGGGTGCGCGTCCAGGCCTTTCGCACCAACGGCGCGCCGCTCGCGCTGCCCTGGCCGGAGCAGACCTCCGGCCCCGACGGCCGCTTCTCGCTGGCGATGCCGGCGGGCACCCACCAGGTCCTGTTCGAGCGCGCGGGCTACACCACGGCCTGGCGCACCGTCACCACCGAGCCCGACCGCGGCACCGACGTCTTCGACCCGCGCCTCGCGCCGCTCGGCCTTCCCGAGACGGTCGCCGACGGCGGCGCCGTGCTGGCGCGCGCGGCCGCGCCCGGGGGCGTCGCCGCGCTCACGCTCGACGTCCCGGCGGGCGCCTACGCCGCGCCGACCGCGGTCGCGCTCGTCTCGCTCTCCGAGCAGGGGCTGCCGGCGCTGCTCCCCTACGGCTGGTCGCCGCGCGCGGCGGTCTGGTGGTGGGGGGTGGCCCCGGCTGCGGCGCCGTCGACGCTCACGCTCGAAGTCGAGCCGGGGGTCGCGCCGCACCGCGCGCTGGTCCGCTTCGACCTCGCCGCGCTCGGCTGGCGGGTCGAGCAGGTGCTCGATCCCGCGACGACGCTCGCGGTAGTCGAGTCGGCCGGAGACGGCGCCTGGGCGGTGGTCGACGCCGACCCGGCCCCGTTCGTGGTGCCGGCGCCCGCGCCCGGTCAGCTGCTGCCGTCGCTGGCGCCGCCGCCGTTCGATCTCGTCACCGCGGCGGCGATCGTCTTCACGCCGGAGACGGTGCTGCCCGACCAGACCGCGCTCGCCGAGGTGTCGTACAGCGGCAGCGACGAGGCGGCTTCGGGCACGCCGCTCGCCCTTTCGATCGCCGAGCAGCTCGAGCTGCTCGACGGCACGGTCCGGATCGAGCCGCCCTATCCGGCCGACCTGATCCTCTACCGCGCCGCCGACGGCACGGCCGGCTCCGCCTTCCGCCTGAAGCCGTCGGAGGCCGCGCGCCTGCTGCCGCTCGACCAGGGCGAGGAGCAGGTCGCCGTCGCCCACTACGCGGGGGAGACCGTGCGCGGCAACGTCCTCGGCCCCGACGGCGGCACCGTCACCGACGAGGACGGCAACCGGATCGATCTGCCGGCCGGTGCGCTGCTCGCCCCGACCCCGGTCGCGCTCGCCGCGGTCGACCCGGTGGCCGCGGGCGCGCCGCTGCCATCCTGGCTCGAGGCGGTCGCCGCGCTCGACGTCGATCTCTCCGGCCGCACCCTCGCGCAGTCGGCGACGCTGACTTTCGCGGTCAGCCCGGCCCCCGGCGCCGGCGAGCGCGGCCTCGTCCTCGAGCGCTTCGCGACTCCGGACGGGCCGCGCTGGCGCCCGGTCGCCGCCGCCGAGCCGGTGGCGGAGGGGTGGCGGAGCGCCCTCGCGGCGCCTGCCGGATGGCCGGGGATCCGCGGCGGCGGCGTCTTCCTCGTCGCGCGCGCGATCGCGCCCTTCGGCTACTTCTCCGGCCGCGTTTTCGACGTCACCGGGATACCGCTCGACGGCGCCGGGGTCGACGCCACGACCTCGGGCACGTTGCGCCAGCGCTCGGGCCCAGCGGGGGCGTACCTGCTCCCGGCGGCAGTCGGCGCGACGCAGGTTTCCGCGCGCGAGTCGCTGCGCAACAACGGCGTCACCGTCGATTCCGCCGTGCCGGCCGACGGCGCGGTCGTCCCGCTCGACCTCGCGCTCGCGGTGGTGGCGCCGACCGTCGTCCTGGTGACGCCGGCCGACGGCGCGGTCGAGATCCCGGTCGGGGTCGAGCCGCAGGTCCGGTTCAGCGAGTCGATCGACCCGGCAACAGCGTCGGCGATCGAGCTGTTGACTGCAAACGGCAGCGCTGTCCCGGTCGACCGCGTGGTCCAGGGGGCGCTGGTGACGCTGGTCCCTGACGGCGACCTCGAAGCGGGCACCGCGCACGAGATCGCGATCGGCGCGGGCGTGCGCGATCTCCAGGGCTACAGCCTCGGCACGGCGGTCAGCTCGATCTTCACCACGGCCCTGGTCGCGCAGCCCGGCGGCCTCGACCCGTCGCGCGTCCTGCTCTACGAACCGGACGCCGCCGGCCAGGCGCGCATCGAGGGACTCGCCGGCGCGCTCGATCCGGGCCTGCTCGTCTTCGTCGAAAACCTCACGCGCCTCGCCGCCACCGAGTCGACCGAGGCGGGGCCGGCCGGGCAGTTCGAGCTGGCGATCGAGGCCGAGGTCGGGGACCACCTGCGGCTTCACGTGCTCATCCCCGGCGCCAACGAGGTGGTGCTGACCCTCGGCCCCTGGCGGACCGCGGACGGACGCGGCGCCTGGATCGGTCCCGCCGGGGCGCGCATCACCACCGTCGACGGCTGGGTCCTCGACGTCCCGCCCGCGGCCTTCGCCGTCATGAGCCGCATCGTCGTCACGCCGCGGCCGTCCAGCGCACCCGCGCCGGCGCAGCCCGAGACGCTGGTGCGCGCCGCTGGATTCGCGCTCGACTTCGGCGGCGCCGTCGCCGGCAAGCCGATCGAGCTCACCCTGCCGGCACCGGTCGGCACGCCCGACGCCGAGCATCTCGTGCTGCGGGAGGTCTCCGGCCTCGGCCGCCGCGGCTGGATGCTGCACGCCTTCGCGCGGTTCGCCAACGGGACCCTGACCACCGAGGAGGCGCCGGAGCCGCTCGGCGGCCTCCCGGCGCTGACGTTGCCGGTCGGCGGCAAGCCCGGCGACGCCCCGGAGAGTCCCGAGGGCCTGCGGCCGACCGGTTCCCGGACGATGCTCCCCGGACTCGCTTTCGCCGGCAACTACACGGTGTCGTACCCGACCGAACCGCTCGGCTTCTTCGCCCTGCCGCTGGTCGCCGGGGTCGACGTGGTGATCCAGACCTCGCTCGAGGGTCTCCTCTCGGTGGTCAACGGCGCCATCGCGGCGCTGCTCGAGGGGGATGCGCTGCTGATTCCGACGCGGATCGGCGCGCCGGTCTCGTTCACCATCTTCGACCTGGGCACCGGCTTCGCGCTCTTCGAGGGGGAGTTCGAGCCGCCGGCCGACGACGGGGGGCTCGCCGAGCTGCCCCCGGCGCTCTATGGCGACGAGGAGCCGCCGCATCCGGTCTCCGGCTCGCCGCTGCGCTTCCTGCTCGTGACCGCCGAGCCCGGCCGCTCCGGTTCTTTGGGACTCGGCATCGGCTACGCGACGACCGACTCCTCGCTGACCCTCACCGGCGCCGCGAGCGCCCTCCCCGGCGGTCTCCAGGCACGCCTCATCGGCCTCGACGACGAGGTCGAGGTCTACACCACCGCGGCGGCGGATGGCGCGTTCTCGCTCACCGCGCCGACGACTCCCGGCAATCGGTACCTCGTCGCCCTCGGGGCGCGGGTCACCGGCGAGACGGCGCTGATTGTCGAGTTCGACGAGCCGATGGCGGCGGGGTTCGCGGGAATCGACGTCATCGACGCCTCCGGCAACAGCGTCGCGCCGCTGGTTGCGGCGGGCGACACGTACGCGCGCGCGGTGGTACGTCCGCGCGGCGCCTGGAGCGCCGGGGAGAAATTGCGACTCGAACTTGCTCCGGAGCTCGCCGATGCCTCGGGCAACCGCTGGGAGAAGCGCCTGACGGTCGAGTTCGAGGTCGAGGCGAGCGGGGTTGCCGACACCTACCTGCTCGGCCGGGCACAGGATCTCGCCCGCCTCGGCAACCTGCTCTTCGTCGCCGCCGACGAGCAGGGGCTGGCGGTGCTCGACGTCTCCGATCCGGCGAACCTCGAGAGCGTGCTGCCCGGCGGCGCCACGTTCCTCTTCCCGATGCAGGACCTCGTGCGCGGCGTCGCGGTCGATCCGCACGGCCGCGTTCTGGTGGCTGGCGGCGGCTCCCGCAACTTCGGCATCCTGCGCATCTTCGACCCGCTGCGGCTGCCCGAGATCCTCGCCGCGCCCGATCCGATCGCGGCGCGCGGCCTCGCCTGGCGCGGCACGACGATCGTGGCCGATCGGGTCGGTGGCAGCGGCACGCAGCTGCCCGCCGGCTACCCGCGCCGGGTCGCCGCCTTGTCGAACGACCTCACGTCGCGCTGGACGGCCGGGCAGCCGGCGCCCGACGGGCTGGAGGTGACGCTGGTGCCGCCGTCGACGCCGCAGGAGCGGCCGCGGGTGCGCGTCGCCGGAGGCGGCGCCTCACCCGGCGCGCCGGTGACCCTGCGCAATCTCGACCGGCTCGGCTGGGAGCGGGTCGATGCCGACGGCGCGGGGGCGTTCGTCGTCGAGCTGACGGCCGAGGCTGGCGACCGGCTCGAGCTGCTGCGCAACCGCGAGACCTACGCTTACGTCGCCACCCTCGGCGCCGGCATCGAGCTGGTCGACGTCAATCGCTTCTACCGCCCCGACGACACGCCCGCTCCCGGCTGGAGCGACGTGATCGGCCTCTACAGCGGCGCCGGCGATCCGAACCTCATCCTGTGCAACCAGCAGGTGCCCGAGCTGTCGGCGGCGCTCATCGACCTCGGCGGGCTGTTCGAGGCGGAGGCGACGCCGCAGCTGACGGCCGTGTCGCTGGTCGCTTACCGCGGCCTGGCGCTGGTGGGCAGCGAGGCCGCGGATCTCGACGAGCTGCGCTTTGTCGGCGACGCCTGCGCCCAGGTGGCCGGCTCGCGCGCGGTCTTCGGCCTCGAGACGGCGCAGGATCTCGGCCTCGACGTCGACGGCGACGGGGCCATCTCGCAGCTCGAGCGGGAGAAGGACTGGGCGCTGGTGGCGCACGGCGTCGGCGGGCTGCTCGTCTACGACGTGACCGAGCGGGCCGAACCGCAGCTGCGCGCGCGCGTGCCGCTGCCCGGTACGGCCCGGCACCTCG
>CAYYIK010000033.1:0-32074 GCA_964471955.1 uncultured Thermoanaerobaculia bacterium
ACGAAGCTGGCCGTGATCGAATGCCCCTTCGCGGCGCTCGGCTGCCCCAGCACCTGCAGGTTCTCGATGTTGATGATGCGCGAGAATCGACCGATGCGGTCGAAGAACAGCGCCAGATTGTGGTAGGTGCCGTTCAGCCGCACGTTGATCGGCCACTCGCTGTAGAACTCGCGGTCGATGAAGTTGCCGGGCGTGAACTTGAGCAGGTCGAAGTTGCCCTGTTCGGTCAGCTGGCGGATGCGACGCAGCAGCTCCGGCGTGTTGCGACGTGCCGGCAGAATGCGCAGCAATTTCTCTAGCTCCAGCTCGAGGCGTCGAACCTCCTCGCGGAACTGGGGCAGCTTTGCCTTGGCCGCGCGCCCCTCGGTGATCTGCTGCTGGAGCCCCTGCAACTCGGCGTCCATGCGCTCGAGCTGTTCGTACTGCCCCTTGAACTTGAGCCAGTATCCGCCGCCGACGAGCACGGCGGCGACGAGGAGTCCGGCCACGGCACCCTGCCAGGCGGGCTTTCCTTCGAGTCCGGTCTGGATTGCCATCGTCGGTCTCCGATCAGCGCGGCGCCGCGGCGGGCGATTCCGCGGCGGCCCCTGCGGCCGTCTCCGGCTCGGGCTTCTTGAACGAGTAGGGGAAGGTGAGCCGGAAGTCGTAGACCTCGGTCCGCGCTCCCCGGCCGGCGCGTTGCGTGGCGTCCTGGAGGATCGGCTCCTGGAACGCCTCTACCCGGTCGAGATTGTCGATCAGGTTGGCCACCGCCGACATGTTGAACGCCGAACCCGCGAGGCTGATATTGGTCCCAGTAGCCTCGAGGCGGGTCAGCCACAGGAGTTCAGGCAGCCCCTTGGAAACCTCGTCCATGATCTGCACCGGCCCGCGCTGATTGGCCTTCAGGTCGTTGATGATCTGGATCTTGCGCTCGAGGTCCGCCTTCTTCTTCTTGTACTCCTCGACCTCCTTGATGACCGCCTTGAGCTCCTCCACTTCCTTCTGGGCGATCGAGATCTCGTCAGCCTTCTTCGAGATCTTGTGGTTCATCATCAGCCACCAGCCGCCGACGACGAGGACGCCGAGAACGATTCCGCCGATCAGCAGGGTGTTGGCGAGGTCGCCGCCTCCGCCTCCTCCGCCGACCAGTGCCGCGGACTTCTTGCGCGCGACCACCGGGCGCTTCCCTTCGGCGAGCAGATTGATTTTGAGCATGGGCTCAGCCTCCCGCCTTCCGGACCGCCAGCCCCACCGCGACCGCCAGCATCGGAGAGATCGAGCGCAACCAGTCGCGGTCGAAGTCGCCGTCGCGGTAGTGGATCCGCCGCAGCGGATCGAGAACCTCGATCGGCACCCCGAAGCGCTCGCGCAGCACCTGCTGGAGATTCGGCGTCAGCGCACAGCCGCCGGACAGCACGATCTCGTCGACCGGCCCCTCGGAAGAGGTCGCGGCGAAGAAGTCGAAAGTCTTCTGGATCTCGGTCGCCAGCTCGCCGGAGACGCTGTCGAGCACGGCGCGCGCGTCGGCCGGCTGATAGCGGTCGACCGGCTGACCGCGCTTGAGGCGCTCGGCCTGGTCGAACGACAGGTTGAACTCACGCTGCAGCGCCTCGGTGAAGCCGTTTCCGGCCGAGGAGATGTCGCGCCAGAACGCCGTCTGACCGCGCACCAGGATGTTGATGTTGGTGACGCTGGCACCCATGTTGACGAGCGCCACCACCTTGGAGTGATCGAGGTCGTAGTTGACCTCGTAGGCGTTCTGGATGGCGAACGCGTCGACGTCCACGAGGGAGGCGACCTTGCCGGCCTGGCCGATGACCGAAACGTAGTCATTGACCTTGTCCCGCTTGACCGCGACCAGCAGGACGTCCATGTTGTCCCGTCCCGGCTCGCCCTCGGAAAGGACGATGTAGTCGAGTCGGACGTCGTTGATGTCGAACGGGATGTACTGCTCGGCCTCCCAGCGGATCTGCTCCGAGAGGTCCTCGGCAGCCATCGCCGGCACCTGGATCTTCTTGATGATGACCGAGTGCCCGGACAGCGAAGTGGCGAAATTCGGAGTTTTCACCCCGGTCGCCGCGACCAGCCGATTGAGGGCGTCGACCACGAGCGCCGAATCCATGATCGATCCGTCGACGATGGCCTCCGGCGAAAGCGGCTCGACCCCGAGTCGCTGGAGCCAGAACTCGCCCTTCTTCTCCTGGAGCTCGACCAGCTTGAGAGCCGAACTCCCGATGTCGAGACCCACCAGACCCTTCGAGCGCGAGAACAGCACGATGCGATCTACCCCCTCTCCAGCGAGCTCGCCGACCGCACTTTCACTAGCGATTCGTGTCGGCAAGGTACCAGCAACCCCAAGCGCTGTCAAGCGGTTGGAGCGACGGCTGCCCAAATACATGTGCAGTATTGCACAACCCAGTTTTTCGCCCTCGCGGCGGCGGCCGGTCCGGCCGGTTGCGGCATCCCGGCGTTGCGACTAGAATTCCCCGGCTCGCTCGGCCGAGCGGGCATCGGATCCACGCATCAGATTCTTCCGGAGTCGCATCATGGCGAAGCAGTGCGAAGTCTGCGGCAAGTCGACGGTCACCGGGCGCAAGGTCAGTCATGCGCACAACGTGACCTCGCGCACCTGGGAGCCCAACCTGCGCGCCGTCAAGGCGCTGATCGGCGGCACCGTCCGCCGCGTGCGCGTCTGCGCGCGCTGCCTGCGCAGCGGCAAGGTGACCCGTCCGCCGGTCCGCAAGTACGTCCCCTCCGAGGCCCCCGCGGCCCAGTAATTCCGGGCCCCGGCGCCGCGCCGGGGCTCAGTTGAAATCGTCGGGTCGCGCGGAGCCGGGCAACCGACGACTGACGTCGAGCACGCCGGGCTGCCCGCGCAGTGCCCGGCGGACCTTCTCCAGGTGAGCACTGTCCCGCACGTCGAGCACGATCTCGATGTGGCCGCGGCCCGGCTTCTCCGTATCGGCCTCGATCTGGCGAATGTTGGTGTCCAGCTTGGCGATCGCCTCGGTCAGCTTCGCCAGCATGCCGCGCCGATCCTCGGTGCGGATGAACAGTGACACCGGGTAGACCCCCTCGGCGCCTCCGGCCCAGGCGACCTCGATCTCGCGCTCCGGGTTGTAGAGCAGGTTGCGGACGTTGGGGCAGTCGACCGAGTGCACGGAGACGCCGCGCCCGCGCGTCACGTAGCCGACGATCTCCTCGCCGGGAACCGGCCGGCAGCACTTGGCGAGCACCACGAGGAGATCCCCCTGGCCGCGCACGCGGATGGGGCCGCCGGCGTCCCTGCCGGGCACCAGGCGGTCGAGGGCCTGGCGCAGCCGGCCGGGTGCCGCCGGCGGGGCGTCGAGCTGTTCGCGGGTGAGCAGGCGCTCGAGCACCTGGTGCACCGAGACCTTGCCGTAGCCGATGCGCGCCAGCAGATCGTCGGGGCGCGCCAGTCCTTCGTCCGAGAGCAGGCCGCGCAGCCGCTCGTCCTCCCAGACGCCGCGCAGCGGAATCCGGAACCGGTGCAGTTCCTTCTCCAGCATGCGGCGCCCGACCTGGATCGCCTCGGCGGTCTGCTGCAGGTTGATCCACTGGCGGATCCGCGTCTTGGCCTTGGGCGTCGCCACCCACGACAGCCAGTCCCGGCTGGGATGGCGCGAGGCGTGGGTCAGCACCTCGACCACGTCTCCGGTCCGCAGCACCGTGCGCAGCGGCACCAGCCGGCCGTTGACGCGCGCCCCGGCGCAGTGATGTCCGAGGTCCGAGTGGATCCGGTAGGCGAAGTCGAGCGGCGTCGCGCCGCGCGGCAGCGCGAACACGTCGCCCTTCGGCGAGAAGGCGTAGACCTCATCCGGATAGAGGTCGACCTTGAGCGTCGACATGAAGGTCCGCGAGTCCTCGCCCTCGATGTGGAGATCGAGCAGCTGGCGCAACCAGAGCACGTTGCGGTCGAGAGCGTCGGGTTCGGCCTTGCCCTCCTTGTAGCGCCAGTGCGCCGCGATCCCCTCCTCGGCCAGCAGGTCCATCTCGCGCGTCCGGATCTGCACCTCGAACGGCTGCCCGGCCGGCCCGAGCAGCGTCGTGTGCAGCGACTGGTAGAGGTTCGGCTTGGGCATCGCGATGTAGTCCTTGAACCGGCCGGGGATCGGGCGCCAGTTCTGGTGGACCACGCCGAGCGCGGCGTAGCAGTCGCGCAGTTCGGGCGTCACGATCCGGAAGGCGAGGTAGTCGTAGAGCTCGGAGACCTCGACTCCCTGGCGGCGCAGCTTCTGGAAGATCGAGTAGAAGCGCTTGACGCGGTGGCTGATCTCGCACTCGATCCCGGCCTGCGCCAGGCTCTCCGAGAGGCGATCGCCGATCTGCCTGGTCGCCGCCTTGCCGACCCGCACCTTCTCGTTGACCGCCTGTTGCAGGGCGGCGAACTGGTGCGGCCACAGATAGTAGAAGGCGAGATCCTCGAGTTCCCCCTTCACCTTCGCCATGCCGAGACGGTTGGCGATCGGCGCGTAGATCTCCAGCGTCTCCTGGGCGATTCGCCGCCGCGCCTCGGCGGGCATCGAATCGAGCGTCATCATGTTGTGCAGGCGGTCGGCGAGCTTGACCAGGATCACCCGGATGTCGCGCGCCGAAGCGAGGATCATCTTGCGGAAGGTCTCCGCCTGGGCGTCGTCCTTGCGCACGTAGAGGTGGCGGCCGATCTTGGTGACCCCGTCGACCAGCTCGGCGATCTCGCCGCCGAACTCGCGCTCGAGCCGCTCGCGGGTGGTCAGCGTGTCCTCGAGCACGTCATGCAGGAGCGCCACGACGACGCTGGTGAGGTCGAGGCGCAGGTCGGCGAGCAGCCAGGCGACGCTCGCCGGGTGGGTCAGGTAGGGCTCGCCGGAGCGGCGCAGCTGATCCTTGTGCATCTCCGCCGAGAAGCCCCACGCGCGGGCAAGAAGCACGCGGTCCACCGCCCGGCCGTTGCGCTCGAGGTGCTGCGCGAGCTCCTCGAGTCCCGGGGGGCGGGGTGGCTGAACCGGGGGCGGCGGCTGGCGTTTGCGGTCGTTCATCGTCGTCACCGGCGGCGGCCCGGAGGACCGGCGCCGGTGACGATTCTACGGGGGGATCAGCGCGCCGGCGCCGAGGAGGTGGCGCGGCGGCGGGCCGGGGCTTCCTTGCCGCGGTGGAAGCGGCCGCCCGGACCGAACCACTCCTCCCAGAGGATGGCGAAGGGGCTGGCGATGTAGATCGAAGAGTAGGTGCCGACGATGATGCCGATCAGGATGATGAAGGCGAAGCCGCGGATCGCCTCGCCGCCGAACAGCCAGAGCATCATCGAGGCGAGGATCGTCGTGCCGCCGGTCAGCAGCGTGCGCGACAGCATCTCGTTGAGGCTCCGGTTGATCAGCGCCAGCAGGTCGCCGCCCCGGGACTTGCGCATGTTCTCGCGCACCCGGTCGAAGGTGACCACCGTGTCGTTCACCGAGTAGCCGATGAGAGTCAGGAAGGCGGCGATCGTCGTCAGATTGAACTCGTAGCCCATGAATGCGTAGATGCCGAGGGTGATCAGCACGTCGTGCAGCACCGCCATCGTCGCCCCGATGCCGAACCGCAGCTCGAAGCGGAGCCAGATGTAGGCCAGCATGCCCAGCATGGCGCCGATCACCGCCAGGAAGCCGCGCTGGCGCAGCTCCGAGCCGACCTGGGGGCTGACGTTGCCGCTCGCCAGCACGGCGAAGCTGCCGATCGAGGTGCCCTGCTGCAACGTGGTGAGCGCGCGCGGGGACAACCCGGCGGCGCGCGCGACCTCGTCCCAGGAGACGAACATGCCGAGGCGCTTGCGCTCGGCGAGGACCGATTCGGCGATGCCGGCGTAGTGTCCCGGCGCGGCCTCGGGCCCGACGCCGTCCGGATCGCCGGCGGCCAGCAGGTCGGCCACCGCGAGAGTGCCGATGCGGTTGAGGTCGGACTTGCCGGCCGTGGCGGCGTTGAAGGCGCCGTCGAGCGCGGCGAGCACCACCGGCGCGCTGCCCTCGGCGCTGGTCTCGTCGAGCGGCGTCGAGATGATCACTTCGTTCTTGTCTTCGGTGCCGAATCGCTGGATCTGCGGATCGCGGATCCCCGCTCCGCTGACCAGCTGGCGCAGCCGCTCGACGTCCGGACGCTCCTGGAACTTCAGCGTCAGCTGCGTGCCCCCGGCGAAGTCGATGCCCATGTTGAGGTGGCCGAGGAAGAAGACCGCGACGGCGCCGATCGCCATCACCACGAAGGAGAAGGCGAGCCAGAACCGGCGGTACTTCATGAAGTCGATCTTGGTGTTGCGCAGGATTTCCATCACAGGGCTCCTCGGGTCGCCGCGCGCCCGTCAGATCGAGAGTTTCTGGGCGTTCGGCCGCACCGCCTGGGTGACCTCGAACAGCCACCGGCTCACGTAGATGCCGCAGAACAGGGTGCCGAGGATGCCGATCGAGAGAGTCACCGCGAAGCCGCGGATCGGACCGGTGCCGAACTGGAAGAGAAAGAGCGCCGCGATCAGCGTCGTGATGTTGGAGTCGAGAATCGACGACAGGGCGTTGTCGAATCCCGCGTCGATCGCCGAGCGGATCGTCTTGCCGACCTTCATCTCCTCCTTGATGCGCTCGAAGATCAGCACGTTGGCGTCGACCGCCATGGCGATCGAAAGCACGATGCCGGCGGTGCCCGGAAGGGTCAGCGTGGCGCCGAAGTAGGCGAGGGCGCCGAACAGCAGCACGACGTTGAGCGCCAGACCGAGCAGCGCGTTGATTCCCGACAGTCGATAGACGATGAGCAGCGACAGCACGATGCAGATCAACGACAGCATGCCGGCCTTGATGCTCGCCTCGATCGAGTCCTGCCCGAGCGACGGGCCGACGGTGCGGTCCTCGAGGTAGACGATGCCGGCGGGCAGGGCGCCCGAGCGCAGGGTGGTGACGAGGTCCTGCACCTCCTGCGGGGTGAAGTTGCCCTCGATGACCCCGGAATCGGTGATCCGGGCGTTGATCTGGGGCGCCGAGACGATGGTGCCGTCGAGGACGATCGCCAGCCCGCGCCCGACGTTGGCGCCGGTCGCCTCGCCGAAGGCGCGGGCGCCGTCGGCGTTGAGCAGGAACGACACCACGGCCTGGCCGAACTGTCCCTGCGAGGGGCTGGCGTGCTTGAGGTCCCGGCCGGTGATCACCTGCCGCCTCTCCACCGCCCAGAACGACTGCGAAAGGACGCGTCCGGTCGCCGTGTCGCGCCGGATTTCCGGCAGGATCTCGACGTGGGCCGGCAGCCGGCCGCCGTAGTGGGCGAGGATCTCCTCGCGCGTCGCCGCCCCGCCGCCGGTCCACGGAAAATCGGCGAGGCGGAACTCGAGGAAGGCGGTGTTCTTGATCAGCCGCTTGACCCGCTCCGGATCGTCGACGCCCGGCAGCTGGACGACGATGCGATCGCTGTCGATCCCCTTGCGGGCGATCACCGGCTCGGCGACGCCGAACTGGTCGACGCGATTGCGGATCGTCTGTTGCGCCTGATTGACCGAACTGTCGCGGATGGCGCGCTCGTTGGCCGGGTGCATCGAAAAGACAAGCCGATCCGGGCCGTCCGCCGAGTACGACCAGCCGTTGCCGAGCCAGTCGGCGGCGACCTCCTCGAGGCGCGGCAGGTCGGCGGCGGCGAATCCGGTGGCCTCGAAACGAGTGTCCTCGAGTCGATTCGTCGCCACGCCGGCGACGCCGGCGTCGGACGCCTCGCGGCGCAGAATCTCCATGTCGCGGTCGGTTTCGGCGCGCACCGCGTCCTGGGTCTGGACCTTGAGTTCGAGGTGAATCCCGCCCTGGAGGTCGAGGCCCAGGTTGATCTTCTCGCCGGGCGGATACGCGACCCACAGCGCCAGCGCCCCCAGGCCGACGATGAGAAGGCCGCGCCAGAGCAGGCGGTTCTTCATCGCCGCCCCTCCTCGGCCGCGGGCTCGCCTTCGAGACCCGCGATGGCGGATTTGGCCACCCGCACGCGGACGTTGTCCGCGAGCTTGAGGTGAACGACCTTCTCCTCGACCGCCGCGATCTCACCGAGCAGGCCGCCGTTGGTCACCACCTTGTCGCCCCGCTTGAGCTGGCCGAGCATCGCCTGGTGGGCCTTCTGCCGCTTGCGCATCGGCGCGAGCAGCAGGAAGTAGAAGATCGCGAAGATCAGCAGGACCGGAATCAACTGGACGAGCGCCGACGGCGCCGACCCCGGCGCGGACGCCTGAGCTAGGAAGAAAGGCATGGATCGCCTCCGGTCACGAGACCCGCGTACTCGGCGTCGTCGCGCGCGCCGCCGGTGTCAGGACCGGAGACCGCCCGGACCACCGGACTCGGCGGAACCGGACGACGGTGAGTCGGGGCTCTCGGTACGGTTTCCGTCCGCGGAAGCCCCGCTCCGCGATCGGAGGCGAGTCTCCAGCCGACAAGAGGCGATAGCCTGTCGGAGATCCGCCATGAAGTCAAGAAAGTAACGGAGGTTGTGCAGGGTCGCGTAGACCGCGCCGGTGATCTCGCCGGCGCGCACCAGGTGGTGGAGCAGCGCCCGCGGCACCCGCGCGCAGACCGGACAGGCACAGAGCGGATCGATCGGCCCGGGGTCGTCGCGAAAGGCGCTGTTGCGGATGCGCAGCAGCCCCGAGCGGGTGTAGAGCAGCCCGTGGCGGCCGTTGCGCGCCGGCAGCACGCAGTCGAAGAGGTCGACCCCACGGGCTACCGCGTGGGCGAGGTCGTCGGGCGTGCCGACGCCCATGAGATAGCGCGGCCTGTCCGGCGGCAGTGCCGGCGCCGTCCACTCGACGACCGCCCGGCGTTCGGCCTCCGGCTCGCCCACCGAGACCCCGCCGATGGCGTATCCGTCGAACGGCAGCTGTGCCAGGTCGGCCGCCGCCCGCTCGCGCAAGGTACGGTAGCTGCTCCCCTGGACGATGCCGAACAGGGCGGTCGCCTCGGGGCGGCGGCGCGCCGCGACCGCCCGGCGGGCCCAGTCGAGGGTGCGCTCCCAGGCGGCGCTCGCGCGCCCCTCGTCGACCGGCCACGGCGAGCATTCGTCGAGCACCATGGCGATGTCCACGCCGAGCCGCTCCTGCGCCGAGACCACGCCGGCGGGGGTGAAGCGCACGGTCGCCCCGTCGAGATGGCTGCGGAAGGAGACGCCGTCGGCGTCGATCCGCCGCATCCCCTCGAGACTGAAGACCTGGAAGCCGCCGGAGTCGGTGAGGATCGGTCCCCGCCAGCCGGTGAAGGCGTGGATCCCCCCCAGCCGTTCGATGGTGTCGATGCCGGGGCGCAGCGTCAGGTGGTAGAGGTTGGCGAGCATCACCTGCGCGCCCGCGGCCTCGAGCTCCTGCGGCGTCACGCCCTTGACCGCTCCGCGCGTGCCGACCGGCATGAACGCCGGCGTCTCGATGACGCCGTGCGGCGTGCGCAGCCGCCCGAGGCGGGCCGCGCCGTCCCGCGCGAGGACCTCGAAGCGCGGCTCCACGCCGCCGCTCAGGAGCCGTTCGCCCGGCCGCCGCCGAGGTCGACCTCGCGGACCTCGACGTCGGCGGGCAGGCGGAGCTCGAAGCGGTCCTCCGGCAGCGCCTCGTTGCGCACCAGATGATCCAGGCGGTACTCGGTCGAGTCGCCGTTGGGCTCGACGTAGCGCATGCGTACCGGCAGGTAGAACTGCCGGTCGATCCACAGCGTCATCGACTTCAGCCGCCTGGCGATCCGCGCGTAGCGGGGGGTGAGCACCAGCTTGTAGGGCTCGTCTCCGGCCGGCACCGTGTAACTGACCGCGAAGTAGGACATCAGCGAGTCGAGGGAACCGCTGGCGTTGAGGTAGTGAAAGGCCTGCCGGGAGACCCGCCCGACCTTGACCCGCTCGGCGCGGCCGAGGTCGCGGTACCAGGTCAGCATCTCCTCGCCGGAGATGACCAGCGAGATCGGCTTCGGGCTCTCGTACTCCCAGCGGACCCGATCGGGGCGCGCGTAGGAGAAGGTGCCGGTCGAGCGCTCCGGCGCCGCGAGGAACTCGCTCTCGCGCTGCTGGACGAAATCGGCGCGCAGCGTCGCCAGCCGCTTCTGCTCGAAGCGAACCCGGTCGATCAGGGCGTGCAGGCGGGTCGAGGGGGAGAGGCCCGCGGCTTCCGGGTCGGGGGGCACGCCGCCCTCCTCGCCGCGCGCGGCGGCCGGAGCGAGCAGCAGGAGAGCCAGCAGGGCGAGGCGACGGAGACGGGAGGTCTTCTTCACGGCGATCGGACGGGCTCCTTCGGGGGCGACGGGCGGGAACGGGCGGACGGCGCGGATGCGCGATCCGTGCCGCGGCATTGTATCCGCTCGGAGTCGCCGGTTGACAGCCCCCGGAGGCGCTGCTACCGTCCCGCGCTCGCCGGCCCGCTGGCCGCCCGGAGACCCCTCACATGCCCGACCTGGGAAACAAATACGAGTGCTTCAGCTGCGGGGTGAGGTTCTACGACCTCGGCAAGCCCGCACCCATCTGCCCCAAGTGCGGGGCCAACCAGAAGGACGCCCGCAAGCAGGAGGCAGCCGCCGAGTCGGTCGTCCGGCGCAAGCGGCGCGAAGAGGTGGTCCGCATTCCCGACGAGGAGGAGGTCGGCGGCGGCGCCGCGGCGGCGGACGACGACTTCGGCGACGACGAGATCGAGCGCCCGGAGGGGGTCGAGGACGACGAGCCGAACGAGGACTTCGACGAGGACGAATAGCACCTCCCGCCCGTTCGGGTTCGCCCTCGGGGCCAACCTCGACTCGCCGCGCGACGCCATCGCCGCGGCGCTGGCACGGCTCGCCCGGCGCTTCGGTCCGCTCGAAGTGGCGCCGCTCTACCGCAGCGAGCCGGTCTCGCCCATCCCGCAGCCCGACTACCTGAACACCGCCGCTGTCGGCCACGGCCCGCAGACGCCGGAGGAGCTGCTCGCCGGCGCCCTCGCCGTCGAGGCCGAGCTCGGCCGTCGGCGCGACCAGCCGCTCGGACCGCGCCGCATCGACCTCGACCTGCTCTTCGTCGGCGACCTCGAGCGCGACGCTGCCGGTCTGCGCCTCCCCCACCCCCGCCTGCGCGAACGCCGGTTCGTCCTCGCCCCGCTCGCCGACCTCGTCCCCGAGCTGCCGCTGCCCCCCGACGGACGTCGGGTCGGCGAGCTGCTCGCCGCCCTGTCCGGCGGTCCGTGGGTCGAGCGGCTGCAGCCCGAGGATCCATGGGGCTGACCTTTGCCACCCTGGCGCTCAACCTGCTGGTGCTCGGTGCCCATGCGCTGCTGCCGCTGCGCGCCGCCCGGGGCGACGCCGACATCGGCCGTCTGTGGAGCCGGGCCGCTCTTCCGGCGCTCGGTCTGGCGAGCGTCGTGACGCTCGTGGCGCTGCGACGGGCACCCGACGCGGCGCTCGCCTGGGGGATCACCGGGCCGCTTTCCGGCCCGCTGGCCCTCCGCCTGCTCCTGGTGGCTCTCCTCGCCCTCGTCGCGGCCGACCTGCTGGCGCTCGTCGGCGGCGACCGACTCGGCCGGCGCGAGTGGCGATTGATCGCCGTCTTCGGCGGCCTGGCCCTGCTCCTCGGGACCTGGGTCTCGGAGATGCTGCGCTTCGGCGCCGGTCCGGTGCCGATGCCCGGTCCGCTGCTGGCCGGCGCGCTGCTGCGCGTGCCGCTGGCGCTCGCCGCGGCCGAGCTCTCCGTCGGCCGGCCGCGCCTGTGCACCCTGCTCGCCGGTCCCGCGTTGCTCGCGGCGGTTCCCCTCTGGCCGCTGGCGCACCGCGCCGCCCTCGGCGTCGATCTGCTCACTCTCGCCAGCGGAGCCGCCGTGATGGCGGGCAGCCGGGCCCTGCCGGCGCGCTGGGGCCGCCTCGCCGGCGCCGCCGGCCTGCTGCTGGTCACCCTCTTCCTGGCCCGCTCGGTTCGCGTCGCCGAGACGCTCGGCACCGGCGACCAGCTGCCGGTCGAGCTGCTCGCCCCCTGAGCCCTCCCCCCGGTCCGGTGGCCCGGCCGGCCGGCTCGCTCCGCCAGCTCCTGGCGGCCCCCTGCTGCCAGCCAACTGCCAGAGCCGCCGGGCCGGAAAGGCGATACCCCCCGCCAGGGGCCTCGCTCGGCGCTGTCAGCAAGCTGGCACCCGCGGGCGATCGATGCGTGCAATTCCGGACGAATCGTGGGACGATTCGCGCTGGAGACCGACTACCCATGCGCAAAGCCGAGAGAATGTACGCCATCGCCCAGTACCTCCACTCGACCACCGGCCGCACCCTCGACCAGATCAAGGCGCGTTTCGACGTCTCGGAGCGCACGGTCTTCCGGGATATCGCGGCGCTGATCGAGGAGGGCGTTCCGATCGTCTGCGAGACGGGCCGCTACCGCGTGGTCTCCGAGGGTCGCAAGCGCGAGGGCAACCTGGACTCGACCGACCTGCAGCTGGTGCGCATCGCCCTGAAGAGCGGCGAGGTCGCGGCCAAGAATGGCCCGCTCTCGAAGGCGCTGGCGCGCATCATCAACAAGCTCGACCAGCTGCTGCGCGACAAAAAGGGTCGCTGACCGCGCGGCGCCGCGAGACTCCGCCCGTCGCGGCGGGTCCTCGCGGCGCCGCCGCTGTGCCAGACTCGCTCTCCGTGAGCGAGCTGGTGCTCCCCCTCTTCCCGCTGCCGGACCTGGTGCACTTTCCCGGCACCCCGCTGCCGCTGCACATCTTCGAACCGCGCTATCGGCAGCTGGTCGCCGAACTGCTCGCCCGTCCCGAGCCGGAGCGGCGCATCGGCATGATCCTCGTCGCGCGTGACGCCGACAGCGGCCTGACCGAGCTGCTCGAGCCCGGCTGCGCCGGCCGACTGATCAGCCACCAGCCGCTCGCCGACGGGCGCTCGTACATCGTCCTGCTGGGCGAGTTCCGCTTCGCCGTCGAGCGCGAGCTCGGCGGCCGCCCCTGGCGCCAGGCGGTCGTTCGCCCGCTCTCCGAGCACGTTCCCCTCGTCGAGGCGGAACGGGCCGACGAGCTGGAGCGCGAGATTCGCGCCCTGGCGGCCGGTGTGGCGCGCCTGAGCGCCGGCCGGTTCCCCGTCGACCCGGCGGAGATCGCCGCCGCGGGCCGCGGTGGGGGCCTGATGGAGCTGGTCAACCGACTGGCGGCCCGGCTCGACCTGCCGTCGCTGCGCAAGCAGACGCTGCTGGCCGACGCGCCGCTCGCCCGCGCCGGCGAGATCGCCGGCATCCTGCGCAGCCGGCTGCGCTTGCTCGAGTCGCTCGACCCCTTCCGTCACCTCGCCGCGCGGCCGGAGGCCAACTGACCATGCTCCGCCTGCGCGACCCGATCCACGGCTTCCTCCACCTCGATCCCCTCGAGGCGGCGCTGGTGGCGACCCGCCCGGTGCAGCGCCTGCGCTGGATCCACCAGCTCGGCCTGACCTTCCTCGTCTATCCGGGTGCCGAGCACAGCCGTTTCAGCCACGTGCTGGGTGCCATGGGACTCGCCGGCCGCGTCTTCGACTCGGTGCTGGCCAAGCGGCCCGAAATGATGACGCGCGACGAGGCGCGCCTGGCGCGGCGGCAGGTGCGCGCAGCGGCGCTGCTGCACGACATCGGCCACGCGCCCTTCTCGCACTCGGCCGAGGACCGTTTCGAAGGCGGCATCGATCACGAGGAGATGACCCGGCGCCTGCTCGAGACCCCGGAGCTGCGCGCCGCGTTCGACCGCCACGGCGACGGCCTGGGCGTCTCCGACGTCGTCGATCTGCTGGCGGGGCGCACGCCGCCCGCCCGCCGCTTCCTCGCCCAGATCGTCTCCGGCGAGCTCGACGTGGACAAGATGGACTATCTGCTGCGCGACAGTCTCTTCTGCGGCGTCCGCTACGGGGTCTACGACCTCGACCGCCTGATCGACACGCTCGCTCCGGTGGCCGACCCGCAGACCGGCGTCCTCGGTCTCGGCATCGAGGAGGGGGGCGTGCACGCGGTCGAAGCGCTGATCCTGGCGCGCTACTACATGTTCACCCAGGTCTACTTCAACGTCACCGGCAAGGCGCTCGAGCACCACCTGACCGAGTGGCTGCGCGCCAGTGGTCACTTCTGGCCCGCCGATCCCGAGCGCTTCCTGCTCGAGGACGACCACTCGACGCTCGCCGCGATGCGGGCCGACGCCAACGTCCACGCCCGCGCCGTGGTCGACCGGGCCCACTTCCCGCTTGCCTTCGAGACCCGGGAGCACCCGAGCGAGGCCGAGCGCGAGGCCTTCGACGCCGCGGTACCCGATCTGCTGGCGCGCTACGGCGAAGGTGCCCTGCTGGTGGTGCGCTCGGCCAAGGACCCTCATCGCCTCGGCCCCAGCCGCGTCCTGGTGGCCACCGCCGACGGCGGCGCCGAGCCGATGGAGGAGGCCAGCCAGTTCCTGCGCTTCCTCGCCCGCATCGATCGTTCGCGCGTCTACGCGCGGCCGCAGATTCGCGACGAGGTGGCGGCCGCCCTGCGCGCCCGCCTGCCCCACTGAGGCGGTCGGTTCAGCGCCGCGGGTGGGCCGCCAGCAGGTCGGCGAGCGCCGAGTCGAGGTCGGCGAACCGGAACGCATAGCCCGCGGCCAGGAGCCGGGCCGGCACGACCCGCTGCCCGGCGAGCAGAACGTCGGCCATCTCGCCGAGCGCCAGGCGCATCAGCGACGCCGGCGCCGGCAGCCATGCCCGCCGCCCGAGCGCCCGGCCGAGAGTGCGGGCGAACTCGCCCTGGCGCACCGCCTGCGGCGCCACCAGATTCACCACCCCGGCAACGTCCGGGCGAACGAGCAGGAAACGCAGGGCGCCGACCTGGTCGGCGAGATGAATCCAGGGGAAGTACTGCCGTCCCGAACCGAGCGGGCCGCCGAGGCCGAAGCGAAACGGCGCCAGCAGGCGCGCGAAGGCGCCGCCTTCGCGCGCCAGGACGACACCGGTCCGCAGCACCAGACGCCGCACGCCGAGACCGTCGAGCGGCGCGCTCGCCGCCTCCCACTGCCGCGCCAGCCCGGCGAGGAACCCGCGGCCGGCCGGGGCCTCCTCGGTGAGCTCCTCGTCACCGCGGTCGCCGTACCAGCCGACCGCCGAGCCCTGGAGGAAGGTCGCCGGGGGGCGGCTCGCCGCCGCCGCCGCGGCGACCAGCGCGGCCGTCGGATCGACCCGGCTGGCGAGCAGACGGGCGCGCCGGCGCGCCGTCCAGCGGCCGTCGGCGATCCCCTCGCCGGCGAGATTGACCACCGCCGTCGCTCCGTCGACGCTCGCCGCCCAGGATCCCGGCGAACGCCCGTCCCAGATCTCCACCCGGCAGCCGGCGGCGGGCGACTCGCCGCCACGCCGCGACAGGATGACCACCTCCTGCCCCGCGGCGGCGAGATCCGCGGCGAGCGCGCGGCCGATCAGGCCGCTGCCACCGGCGATCACCACGCGACCCGCCGCCGGTCCACTCACGCCGGAGCGTCCTCGCCGACCGCCGGCCGGCCGAGCGCGACCAGCACGTCGCGCGCGCCGTCGGGGTGCAGCGACCGCGACCCGCGCGGCCGGGCGATCAGCCGCACGATCGGTCGCCCTTCACGCTCGTACTTCGCCTCGTAGTTGGTGCGCGGCCCCTCCGGCCACCCCCCCGCGAGCCGTTCGACGTCCACCCCGGGCGTGGCGCGCAGGATCGCCTCGACTTCGTGCCCGTAGTCGAGGAAATCGGTGGCGAAACAGAGCTCTCCCTCCGGCGCGAGCGCCGCGAGCACCAGGTCGATCGACGCGGCCGAGAAGAGTCGCCGCCGCAGATGGCGCGCCTTCGGCCAGGGGTCGGGGAAGTAGACGTGGACGCGGCTCGCGAAGCCGGCGGGCAGGACGGCCGCGAGCAGGTAGAGAGCTTCGCCGCGCAGCAGGGCGACGTTGGCGAGCCGGCGCCGCGCCGCCCGGCCGGCGGCGAGACGGAAATACTCGCCGGCCACTTCGATGCCGAGCCACCGGGTCCGCGGCCGCGCCGCCGCGCTGGCGAGCAGGAAGCGCCCCTTGCCGAAGCCGATCTCGAGCTCCCACGGCCCGTCGCCGGGCAGCAGACGATCGAGGAACCCGGCCGCGCCCGCCTCGGGCAGGGCGCCGATACCGGCGGCCGTCGCCGCCAGGAGCGGCGCGCTCACGCCGCCGCCCCCGAGTCCGGTCGCTCCTCCGCCGTCCCGCCCGCCCAGAAGTCGTAGAAGGTGTACCACTGCGTCGGCCAGCGCCGCACCGCCGCTTCGAGCACCGCCACCCACGCCTCCATCGCCCGGCGCACGTCCCCTTCCCGATCCTCGGTCCGCTCGACCCGGATCGGCGTGCCGAGCCGGATCTCGAACTGCCGCTCGGGAGTGTAGGCGATGAAGGAGGGCCACAGTCGCGCTCCGGTCATCCGCGCGAGGTGAAAGGGGCCGGTCGGGAAGCTGGCCGGACTGCCGAAGAACGGCAGCTCGACGCCACGGTCGTTGAAATCGCGATCCCCCTGCAGGGCGACCAGCCGGCCGTTGGCGAAGGCGCGCAGCACCGGCAGGCTGGCGAAGCGCTCCTCCGGCCGGATCGGAATCTCCTCCAGCCGGCCGAAGGCGCGCAGGACGCTGCGATAGTGCTCGGCCTCGCCGAACTCGTCCGGAACGTAGACCACCGACACCGGCAGGTCCGCCTGCCCGACCAGCACCGCGCCGAGCTCCCAGTTGCCGAGGTGGGCGGTGAGCAGGATGATCCGCTCCCCCGCCGCGCGGGCGGCACGCAGCGGCTCGAGGCTCGACACGTCGCCGTCCTTGACCTGCCGGATCATCCGCTCGGCGGGCAGCTGCGCGAAGCGGAAGAGATCGACCCAGTAGTAAGCGAGGTGGTGCAGCATCTGGCGGACGGCGCGCGCCAGCTCGCGCGAGCCGGGCGCGAGGCCGGTGATGCGCGCCAGATTGCGCGCGATGGCGACCTTGGGCTTCGGGTGGAGGAACATCACCAGGCCGATGACCCGCCGCGCGCCGGCGAACAGGAACCAGCGCGGCGCCCGCGGCGCCAGCCAGGCGAGGGCCGGAAAGCCGCGCCGGATCGCCCAGCGGTTGAAGCGGTCGGAGAAGCGGCCCGGGCGGGCGATCTTCCACTGCATCGTCGCGGCCGGCTCAGAGCAGGTCCGCGCGGCCGGCCGCCGCGAGCGCGTCGACGACCCGGCGAACCTCCTGGGCGCGTTCGCGCGGCAGCACGAGGACGGTGTCGCCGGTGCGCACCACCACCAGCCCCTCGACTCCGAGCACCGCGATGGTTCCGGCATCGGCGAACAGGAGGTTGTCGCGCGCGTCGACGGCGAACGTCGCGCCGTGCGAGCGGTTGCCCCCCTCGCCCGCCGGCAGCACCTCGAAGAGCGCCTGCCAGGAACCCAGGTCGTCCCAGCCGCAATCGAGCGGCAGGGTGACGATGTCGTCGAGCTTCTCCATCACCGCGTAATCGATCGAGACCGCGGGGAGCGCGGCGTAGATCTCCGCGGCGCGCTCGCGCTGGCGGGCGATCGTGGCGAGGCCGTTGCCGATCTCGGGCGCCAGGCGGCCGAGGTGGCCGAGCATCGTCTCGCCGCGGAAGACGAAGATGCCGGCGTTCCACAAGTGCCGCCCGGAGGCGAGGAACTCGCGCGCCGTCGCGGCGTCCGGCTTCTCGCGGAATCGTTCGACGCGGCGCAGCCCGGCCGGGCCCGCAACCGCGACGCCCAGCTCGAGCCAGCCGAAGCCGGTCTCCGGCCACCGCGGCACCACGCCGAGCGCCACCACCGCGTCGCCGCCGGTCGCGGCGGCGAAGGCGTCGGCGAGAACCGCGCGAAAGGCCGCCGGGTCGCCGACCCGGTGGTCGGCCGGCAGGACCGCCACGGCGCCGCGCCGCACCTCCTCCGGCATCGACATCAGCGCGTAGCCGATCGCCGGCGCGGTGTTGCGCAGGGCCGATTCGACGACGATCCGGCCGGCCGGCAGGTCGGGGAGCTGGCGCGCCACTTCGTCGGCCAGCGCCGGCGTGGTGGCGACCCAGATGCGGTCGGGCGGCAGCAGGGGCGCCAGTCGCGCCACCGTCGCCTGGAGCAGCGAGAGCTCGCCGTCGAGGGCGAGCAGCTGCTTGGGACGGGCGCGTCGGGAGGCCGGCCAGAAGCGGGTCCCCGAACCGCCGGCGAGAACGAGCGCGGAAGTCGACATCGGGCGCGGAAGTCTAGCAACTCGCGGTAGATTCCCCCCATGACGCGCGCCGACGACGCGCCGGGTGAACCGCCGCGCAACGCACCGGGCGCCCCGGCGGACCGCCCGGAAGCGGCCGGGGTCGACCCCGAACGGGCGATGCGCACCTGCCCGGTCTGCGGCGGCGAGCTCGCCGAACGCAAGTGCAAGCTCTGGTGTCCGCGCCCCGGTTGCGGCTACTTCCTCTCCTGCGCCGATTTCTACTGAGGTCCCCGCTCAGGGGACGGCCAGCGACCAGGCCGCGATCGTCCCGGAATCGAAGCCGTCGCGAAAGAGCAGGTCGGTCTCCAGCTGGACCACGGCGAGCGTCGCCGAGCGCGCCGGCAGGGTCGCTGCGAACCCGTTGCCGGCGACCGGCAGCGTTCCGGCGGCCGCCAGCGGCGCGGTCGGCGTGAAGCGCCAGAGCGCCGCCGGTCCGCTCGCCGCGGCGGCGATCTCGACGTCCACCTCGCGCGGCGATGTCTCCTTGTTGAACAACAGGACGTAGAGCCGGTCGGTCGACCCGCGCACTGCGTAGGCGCCGACCTCTTCGAGGTCGGAGGAGGTCGCCGCGACGCTCTCCCCCGAGACGCGCGCCCCGGCGCCGTCGTAGTCGAGGTAGAGGCGGAAGGCGTCCTCGGTGCGCGTCCCCGACTGCGGCACCACCCAGCGGGTCGCCAGGTCCACCCCCTGGCGACCGAAGATCGCCAGCACCTCGGCCTGGGCGAGCGCCGCCGAAGGGGCGTCATCGGCCCCCCAGGCGTACTCGGTGATCGCCAGCTTCGTCCCCGGGCAGACCTGCTCGATCCACCCCTTCAGGCGCGGAATCAGTCGCACGTTGGCCGCGATCCACGACTGAGAGACGTAGGTCGGCGAGTCGAGCTCGCGGATCGAGGCGAGCCGGATCGCCGCGAACTCTTCGCCGCCGAAAGCCTCGCCACTCTGCGGGTAGTAGTGCACGTCGAGCGAGTCGACCAGCCGCACACCGGTCTGCTGCTGGTGGGCGCAGACCCGGCCGAGGTACCAGCGGACGAACGGCTCGCCGCCGTGCGCCTGGCGATCCGGGCCGTCGGTGCAGTCGCCCCCGGCGTCCGCCGCCGAGGTCCACAGGTCGCACCACCCCCAGGTGTCGGGGCCGAGAATCTCGATGCCGGGGTGGCCCGCCTTGACCGCGATCGCGACGGCGCGCCCCCTCTGCCAGACCTCGTCGTAGGTCGCCGGCGCCGGGTGCAGGTCGGCGTGGGTGGAGTTCCACAGCATCGGCTCGTTGTCGAGCGCCGCGAAGCGCACGCCGCCGCCCCCCGCCGGCCCGACCCGCGTGGCGACGAAATCGAGCCACGCCTCGACGAAGCTGGCGCCGGCCGGGATCGACGTCGCGTCCGGGTCGTTGCCGGTGATGCGCCCGTCCGGCGAACAGAAACCGGTGGTGTTGACCGCCGGATCGCACAGGCCGTTGCCGGCATCCGGCTGGCACCAGTCGGGCGGCGGCGCCGGGAAGTAGCTGCACTCGTCCTCGAGCTGCGGCCCGTAGAGCGCCTGCGAGAAGCTCCAGCGCCGCTGGCGGTCCGGGCCGGCGACGCGCCCCATCGACGGCAGCGTCAGCACGACCTCGGCGCCGGCCGCGCGCGTCTCGGTGACGAAGCGATCGGCCTCGGATCCCTGCGGCAGGGGCGGGCTTCCGGCGGTCTTCGTGTAGTTCTGGTAGAACCAGTCGAAGGCGCTGTTGTCGACGTCGAGCTGCCAGTTGTAGCGCGTCGTCCGGTTGCCCCCCCAGCGGTTGACCGGATAGCCGACGTCGGCCAGCTGCGCCGCGCTGGCGAAGTTGACGCCGTAGACGAAATCCGAGATCGGACGGCGGTCGGCGGCCGGGTCGACGTCCACGGTGATCGTCCCGGGCGGCGTCGGATCGGCCACGAACCGGATGTCGTCGAGCAGGAGAGCCGCCTGGGCCGTCGGCGTGTTGGCCTGGAAGACGAGATCGTTGAACGACCCGCCGGATATCCCGATGGCGGCGAAGTCGACCACCGCCTCCTTCCACTGCGTCGTGATGCCTCCGGCGACGAACGCCGCCAGGTCGACGTCGGCGCGGACCGCGTTGTTCAGCTGGATCTTCAGCCGTACGTTCTGCCCCCCCGCCGTCTGCCCGCGCACCCAGAATCTCAGCTCGATGTAGTCGTCGGCGCTCTCGGCCTGGTCGCGGTGGAAGAAGAGCCCCTCCCAGTTCGTCGGCACGAAACGGATCGCGTTCGGTGACGAGTGGACCTGGGCGGTGTGAGCGAGGGTGTAGTCGGAAGCCCAGCTCCAGTCCTGGAAACCCCCCTGCAGCTGGTTGTCGTAGACCCCGAGATCCTGCGCGGCGACGGCCACGGGCAGCGCGGCCAGCACGGCCCACCCGAACGCGGCGGCGAGGCGGCGTGACATGGAGTCCTCCCGATGGATGCCGGGCGACGCTAGCAGGGGCCGCCGCGAGGCGGCGTGAAGAAGTTCACCGCTGCCGCGCGGCTACAGGTCGACCGGGGCCTCGCCGAGCAGCAGGCGCGGGGTGGTCGGCGCCGCCACGCCGCCGGCGCGCTCGAGGGTGATCGCCACCCCCGACGTCCCCGCCGGCATCCGCACGTCGAACCGGGCGCCGCGCCCCGCGGTGACCGCGAAGGAGCCGCCGCTGTTTGGCTGGCCGTCGACCAGGAACCAGATCTGATACTCCCGCCCGGCCGGCGTCGGGGCGAGGCCCGCGACGTCGAGCTGCCAGTGCTGATGGTCCGCGGCGACCCAGAGCCGGCCGCGCGCCGCCGGCTGGGGGGAAGTCCCGGGCGGACGCAGGTCGAAGACCAGTGCCGCCCGCGCGGTGACGAAGTCGCGCTGGCGCTCGAGTTCGGCCAGCGCCGCCGAGAGCGACTCCCGTTCGGCCTTCGCCGCCGCCTCGAGCCGGCGCACCTCCGACTCGAGCCGCGCCAGCCGCACCTGCGCCGAGGAGAGCTCCGAGGCGAGCCAGAAGGCGGCGAACCCCACTCCCACCGCGGCGAGGGCGAAGAGGGCCGCCAGCGCCGGAGCGAACGAGCGCCGCCGCCGGGCGGCCCCCCCGCCGGAGAGGGCCGGCGACCGGGGGCGTGGCTCACGGCTCGCCGCCGCGGCGGGCGCCGCCGCGGGCGCCGGTGCCGCGGTGGCGGCGGGCTTCCCGGCGACCTCCGCGTCGACCGGCGCGACCTCCTGGGTCTCGTCGGCGGCGATGCGGTCGAGCAGGCCTTGACGCAGTTCGGGCGGCGCCTGCGCCGGTTCGACTCCGAAGGCGAGCAGACCCATGGCCTCGAGGTCGAGGCGGCGCAGCACGTCCTCGACTTCATCCTCGCCGGAGATCACGCGGGTGTCGTCCGAGCCGGGAATGCGCCCCAGCTCGGCGAGCACGGCGAGGGCCGCGGTCTCTTCGGGATCGTTCGCGCGGTTCACATCAGCTCCCGGACTTCCTCGCGCAGCTGCTGGCGGAGTTTCTTCATCCCGAGCAGCGCCCGGGTCTTGACCGTTCCGAGCGGCGCGCCGGTGCGCGTCGCGATCTCGGTCTGCGACAACCCCTCCCAGAAGGCGAGTTCGAGCACCTGGCGCTGCTCCTCCGGCAGTTCGGCGAGCGCCGCGCGCACTCGGCGGTGCCGCTCCGTCTCCAGTACGTTCGACTCGGCCTCGCCGGACGTCTCCGGTGACGCCTCGGCGGCGGCCGCCTCGGCCGTCCGCTGGCGCGTCTTGCGCGCCCGCAGCCGGTCGAGGGCGCGGCTGCGCGCGATCAACACCAGCCAGGTGGAGACCGACGAACGCGCCGGGTCGTAGCGCTCGGCCTGGATCCAGGCCTGCAGAAAGGTCTCCTGCAGGACCTCCTCGGAGTCGGCGGCCGGGCCGAGGATGCGCCGCGCCACGGCGAGCAGCAGGCCGCCGAAGCGGTCGTACAGCGCGGCCAGGGCCGACGGGTCGCGCTGCGCCATGCGGCGCACCAGCGCAAGGTCGTCGATAGCGTGCAGCGGAACAGGTGAAGCAGGTACCGCGGGCATCGGCGCTCGTTCGAAAGAGCCGCTACGATAGCATGCGCCGCGTGACCGGGCCGATCCAGATCGCCGTCGTCGGCGCGGCGGCATGCGACGAGGAGACCGCGCAGCTGGCGCGCGCCGTCGGCGCGGGCCTCGCCCGCGACGGCGCCGCGCTGGTGTGCGGTGGCAGCAGCGGCGTCATGGAAGCGGCGTGCCGGGGAGCCCGTGAGGCCGGCGGCCGCACCATCGGCGTGCTGCCGGGAGTCGACGCCGCGGCCTCGCCGCCGGGGGACTTCCTCGACGTCGTCCTCTACTCCGGCCTCGGCGAGGCGCGGCATCTGACCGTAGTCCTCTCGGCCGCCTCGGTCATCGCCATCGGCGGCGGCTGGGGGACCCTGGCCGAGATCGCCGCGGCGCTCAAGTCCCGGGTCCCGGTCGTCGCCCTGCGCAGCTGGAACCTGCGCCGCCCCGACGGCCTCGCCGACCCGCTGCTCGCCTACGCCCGTACCCCTGAAGACGCCGTGACTCTCGCCCTGCGCTCGGCGCGGCGCGAGCGCCCGGTCGCGATCTGACCCGGCAAGGCCCGGCCGTGCCGACTCCCGGAGCCCCCATGAGCTCGCCCGAACCCTCCGCGCCGCAGCGCGTCCCCGCGATCCGTGTCGTCATGATGCCCAAGGACACCAACGCCCTGGGGACGATCTTCGGCGGCGTCATCCTCTCCTACATCGACCAGGCGGGAGCCGTCGAAGCCCACCGCCACTGCCCCGGGCGCCTGGTGACGGTGTCGATGCGCGAAGTCGTCTTCCACGCTCCCGTCTTCGTCGGCGACCTCGTGTCGTTCTGGACCGCTACCCGCCGCGTCGGCACGACGTCGGTGACGGTGCACGTCGAGGTCGAGGCCGAGCGGGGTCACCCCGGAGGACCCAGGGTGAAGGTCACCGAAGCCGAGGTGGTTTTCGTGCACGTCGGGCAGGACGGCCGGCCGCTGCCGATTCCGCGCCCCGCCGGCTGAGACGGCGCGCGGGCCGGCCGGAAGGTCCCGACCAGCCCGCCGCCCCGCCGCCCCGCCGCCCGACACTCAGACGCCGCGCTGGCAGTAGCAGGGGGAGTCGATTTCGACGTCGGCCCCCTCCCAGGCGGCGCCAAACTCCGCCTCGAAGCGCTCGGCTTCCGCGTCACGCCCCTGCAGGCGCAGCGCCCGCCCCATCCCGAACAGGGCCCAGCCGTTGCCCGGCAGGCGCTCGAGATCGGCGCGGAAGACCTCCTCGGCCTCGGCGGCGCGATCGGCCGCGAGCAGCGTCGCACCGAGGGCGTGGCGCACCGGCTGGATCCAGTCCGGCGGCTCGTCGTAGCGCAGCGCATCCTCCCGCCGCACCGCCTCGCGCAGCCGCTCGATCCCCTCGTCCACGCGTCCGGAGCGTACGAGGATCTCGCCGTCGAGCACCGCCTCGGCCACCCCCAGCAGGGCGTGCGACGGGTTGTTGCCGAAGGTCGCCTCCGCGGCGACGCGAGCCGACTCCCGCTCGAAGGCGGCCTGCTCGGCGCGCGCCTCCTCGACCTTGCCCTGCGCCGCGAAGGCGACGCCGCGGGCGTAGTGGCGCAGCGAGCGCGACAGCGGCAGGTAGGGCGCCGGCTCGGGCTCGGCGAGGATCTCCTCCCAGCGCCCGAAGCGCATCAGCACCTCGATCGGCATCGCCACCCAGCCGTCGACGGCGATGGCGTTCTGCTCGAGCCACTCCGGCGGCATCTCGGCGACCATCTCGCGCACGCTCGCGAGCGCCAGCTCGCTGCGTCCCAGCATCATCGCCGCGAAGGCCCGCATGTGATGGTTGTGCGCCATGTAGACGCGATAGAACTGCTGCTCGGGCACGCGCTCCTGGTAGGCGTGATCGGCCGCCATCGCCTTCGTGTTCGCCTCGATCGCCTCGCGCCAGCGGCCCCGTCGCACGTCGATGTGCGACGGCATGTGCACCATGTGGCCGATGCCCGGCATCAGGTCGCGCAGCGCGTCGGCCGCCGCGTCGGCGCGCCCCGGCTCGGACGATGCCTCGACGGCGTGGATGTAGAGGTGCGCCGCCAGCGGATGGCTCGGCGCCGCGGCCAGGACCTCTTCGAGCACGGTGACGATTTCCGGCGTCCACGGCTGCGCCGTGCCGTCAGCCTGCCAGAGATCCCACGGATGGAGATCGAGCAACGCCTCGGCGGTGAGAGCACCGATGTCGGCATCGTCCGGGTAGGCGGCGCGCAGCTCGCGCATCGCCGCCGCGTAGGCGGCATCGAGCGGCGCGCGATCCGCCGGCTGCGGCTGGGCGTAGCGGGCGGCGAGGGCCGTGACCATCGCCTTCTCGACCTCCGTGCCGCCGGTCACGTGGGCGCGCGCCTGCTCGAGCGCCGCGAAGGCCGCCGCCTCGCGCTCCGGCGGCACGAACGGGTTGTTGATGTGCGGCCCGTTGGCGTAAGCGATGCCCCACCAGGCCATGGCGCAGGCCGGGTCGTGCCCGGTGGCGCGGGTGAAGGCGCGGATCGCCTCGTCGTGGTTGAAGCCGTAGAGCCAGGCGAGGCCGCGGTCGAACTCCTCCTGCGCCGCCGCCGAGGCGGTGGTCACCGGTCGATGGTGGGGCCCGAGCCCCTCGCCCGGAGCGGCGGGAGCCGTTGCGGCGGCCGCCGCGGACCCGGCCGCCGGCACCTCCGGCTGTGGCGCGCAGGCGGCGGAGATGCCGAAAAACAGCAGTGCGAGAGCCATCCGGCTGGATCGCATGGTTGCCTCCTTGAACGGATATTGAAGAGCGGTCCGGCGGGCCGCGGAGCCCGCCCCGACCCCCGTTGTACGTCGGAAACCGCCCCGCGGTTCTGCGCCGGCGGGGGGTGACGCCCCCGGTCAGCCCCCCCAGGGCTCGAAACAGGAGCGGCAGCGGGCCTCGTAGGACTCCGCGTCGCCGACCTGGACCTGGTCGGCGCCACCGGCGATGCGCTGGCTGTAGTGGGCCGGAGAGCCGCAGCGGACGCAGACGGCGTGCATCTTGTCGACCAGCTCGGCGAGAGCGAGCAGGCGGGGCATCGGCCCGAAGGGGCGGCGGTCGAAGTCCTGGTCGAGCCCGGCGACGATCACCCGGACGCCGTGGTCGGCCAGCTCGGTGGCGAGCTCGGCCAGCGCTTCGTCGAAGAACTGCGCCTCGTCGATGCCCACGACCTGGACGCCGAGGCGCAGGCGCGCCTTGAGCTCGGCGGCGTCGCGCACGCTCTCGGCCTCGAGTTCGCGCAGATCGCGGGTGACCAGCCGCCCCGGCTCGTGGCGCGAGTCGGTCAGCGGCTTGAACACCTGCACCCGCTGGCGCGCGATGGCGGCGCGCCGCAGGCGGCGCACCAGCTCCTCGCTCTTGCCCGAGAACATGCCGCCGGCGATCACCTCGATCCGCCCCGGCGCTCCCTCCATTCTGTTGAGTCGCATCGCCTCCGCCCGTCCGTTCGAGCCGCCGATGCTATCGTGCGCCGCCATGTCGCACCGCATCTTCAGCTACGACGAGGCCCTGGCGAGCTTTCCCGTGGTGCGCGACCGCACGGAGGCGGCCGTGCAGCAGATCGCCGCGCTGTCGAACGAGTTGCGCGGGCGCGGCGACGTCGAGCAGCGGCGCACCGAGTTCGAAGCGGCCTGCCGCGAGGTGATCGACCAGTGGGCCCTCGAGATCGAGTCGGTCGGCTGCTCGGTCAAGGGGCCGTGGCTGGTCGACTGGGACTCGGGCGCCGGCTGGTTCTGCTGGCGCTACCCGGAGCCGACGGTCGGCCACTTCCACGGCTACGACGAAGGCTTCGCCGGCCGCGTTCCGGTCGCCTGACCGGCGGGCCGCCTCAGGTGGCCGCCGCCAGGCGCGCCAGCGGAATCTCGCACAGGAAGGCCACCACCTGGTCGGCGGCCGCCAGCCGGGGATCCCCCCGGCGCCCGACGCCGACCGTCGCGAGCCCGGCGGCGCGGGCTGCGGCGAGCGCCGCCTCCCGGCTCTCGATGACCAGCACCTCGTGGGGGTGGATCAGCCGGGCCGGCAGCGGCGGCTCGGCATTGAGCGCCATCAGCGCCAGGCGGTAGGCCTCCGGGTCCGCCGGGTCGCCGTCGACCGCCTCGCCGGTCACCAGGACCTTGAACTGCGCCGCCAGGCCGGCGCGCCCGAGCGCCGCGCGCACCTCCTCGCGGTGCGCCCGGGTCACCACTCCGAGCGGCAGCCCGGCCGCCGCGGCGGCGCGCACGAGCTCGCCCGCGCCGGCCGCCGGCGGCAGGCCGCTCCGGCGGATCTCCTCCTCGAGCCAGGCGGCCTTGCGGGCGCTCCAGCTGGCGATCCGGTCGGGGCGGGGGGCCGCTCCGGCCGCCGCGAGGGCGGCGGCAAAGACGGCCTCGTCCGCCTCCGGACGGCCGCCGGGAGGGGGCGCCGGCGGCGCGAGCCCCTCCTCGGCGAGCAGGCGGCTCTGCAGATCGGCGTGCAGCGGGGCGTCGTCGAAGAGCACGCCGTGGAAGCCGAAGAGGAGCGCCCGGATCACCCGGCGATCCTACCCGCGGACGAGCGGCCCCGGCCCGCTTGCTAGACTGCCTCACCGGCGGGTCGGGAAGAATCCGCACCGGCCGCCGGTTGGCTACCCCGAGGAGGAGTCCCCCGATGGACAGTACGACCCACCCGCCGACCCCCGCGAGCGACGCTGCCGCCGAAACCCCGATCGTCTCGCTCACGTCCAAGGCGATCGAGATGGTCAAGACGACCCGCGAGCAGGAGGGGATGGACGAGAGCTGGGGGCTGCGCGTCGCGGTGATGGGGGGCGGCTGCAGCGGCTTCCAGTACGCCCTCGACTTCGAGCAGGAGGCGCGCGAGACCGACCACGTGCTCCGCGTCGAGGGGCTCGCGGTCTTCGTCGACCCGGTCAGCGCCCGCTACCTCGAGGGGGTGACGATCGACTACGTCTTCGGCATGGCCGGCGCCGGTTTCAAGTTCCTCAATCCGAAGGCGACCGGCTCGTGCGGCTGCGGTCACTCGTTCGCCGTCTGATCCGGACCCGCCGCCCTCACTCCCGCACGTCGTTCGCCACCCCGCAGCCGGCCTGCAGGGCCGCTCCCCCGCCGCGCGCCGCGGCCAGCCACTCCGGCAGCTCGATCGTCGCCGAGCGCCGCCAGGCCTCGACCCAGAGGCCGGCGACGAATCCGACCCCGGTGCGGAAGCGCTCGCGCGCATAGCGCCGCACCGCCCGTGGCGGCGCCGCCTCCGACTGCCGGACCCGCGCCACCATCGCGTAGGCACGCGCGACCCGCGCATGGCTGGCCCGCAGCAGGCGCCGCGACGCCCGCGCGACGTCGTCGATGACGAGCGGTTCGACGCGGCGCGCCACCCGGAGCGGTTCGACCAGCGACAACTCGATCAGGCGGTCGCTCCAGAGATGGCTGCCGTCTCCGGGAGAGGTGCCGTCGGCAAGCGCGCGGCCGTCGTGGTGGATCGTCGTGTGCAGGGGCTGCACCAGGTCGGCCGCGAAGTGCGCCAGCACGCCGGCATGTTCGATCGCCCGCGCCTGGATGGCGCGATCGTCCGGCCAGCAGCGGTGCTGCGCGAACGCGAGAGCGAGTCGGTCGGAGGTCTCCGCCACGGCGAGCGGCAGCGTGCCGATCCAGCCGGCGTCCCGTCCGCCCTCACCGAGCCGGAGCAGGAAGAGATCCCGGCGTTCGGGCCAGCCGGCCGCGCCGAGCCGCTCGAGGCTGAAGTAGTGGTCGGACCGCGTCGCCGCCGCCAGCGCCGGCGCGGCGTCGTGGCGCCAGACATCCGGGTCGATCGCCGCCCGGCCCAGGTCGTCCGCCGCCCGGCGCAGAAAGGGCGGCATCGACTCGGGCAGCCGCCCGGCCGCCGCTTCGGCGATCCAGCGGTGGGTCCGGCCGTGCCAGGCCGCCGCCGGGCCGCTCGACGCGAGAGCGAGCAGCACCAGGACGCCGAGGCGAGCGGCCCGCAGAGTCCCCGCTCCCCGCGCCCCGGATGGCTCCCGCCGCCGCCTCATCTCAGCGCGGCGCCGGGATCGCGGCGAGCGGCACGGCGCCGACCCGCAGGCGCGACGGCTCGCCGCTCTCGGTCCACGCCAGCCAGACCTCGGAGCCGGCGAGCAGCGCGCGCGGGAAGCTGCTCGAGCGCGGCGCGACGGGAGTGGCCAGCGTCCAGGGCGCCCCGGCGCGGCCGTCGGGCGCCACCCGCCGCAGCACCAGGGAGGTCGCGCCGCCCCGGCGCGTCAGCCAGCCCACCAGCGCCTCGCCGCCCGGCAGCACCTGCAGGTCGACGCGACCGATCGGGTCGCCCCGGTCGAGCTCGACCGGCGGCCGGAAGCTCCCGCCGGCATCCGACGAAAACGCCACCCGCACCCGCGGCGGCTCGACGCCGGTGAACCAGCCGACGGCGAGACTCTCGCCGTCGGCGGCGACCGCCGGGCCGTTGACCGGGCATCCGGCGATCTTCCAGCCGTCGGCCGCGACGAGGCGCGGCGCGCTCCAGACCCCGCCGTCGGCTCCGGCGATCGCCACGTCGCGGATCTCCGCCTCCGAGCGGTCCCGCCAGACCACCCGCGCGCCACGCGCCGTTTCGGCGGCCCCGGTCTGGCAGCACTCGCAGGTGCGCTCGTCGATCGTCTCGCCGGCTCCCACGCGTCCGTCCTCGATCCGCGCCGTGCGCAGGGTCATCGCACCGCCGCGCGGCATCTGCCGTCCGTCGAGCCAGAAGGCGCGCACTCCCCGACCTTCGCGGACAAACGAGACGAAGCCGTGCTCGCTGGCGACGCGATCCTCGTGCAGCGCCCCCAGCCGCTGCCAGCTCCGTCCGCCGTCGGTCGAACGCGCCAGCTCGATGCCGTAGGCGTAGGGGTCGCGGCCGTTCTTCTCCAGCCAGTGGACATAGAGATCGCCGCCGGCCGCCTCGACGCCGGCGGGGAAATCGGCCCAGTTGGCGAACAGCGCCCCGGACGCGACCGTCACCGGAGCCGTCCAGGCGCCGTCGGCGAAGCGCGAAAAGCGCACGGCGTGCCCGCCGGGGAGCTTCTCGAGCCAGGTGAGCAGCGGCCCGGCGGCCGCCTCGGCCAGGTGCGGCGACTGGGCACCCGGAGCAACCGGGGGCGTCAGGTCGCGCCAGTCGGCGGCGGCCGCGGGCAGGGCGGCGCCGAGGGTCGCCAGGGCGAGCAGGGTGCTTCTCACGCGTCACCTCCGATCGCGGTGAACGGCAGGGCGACCATCTCGACCGGCGTGCCGTCGGCGAGCGACAGGGTCGCCGGCGGTTCGCCGACCCGCCGGTGGAGGAGCGCGAGGCCGATCGGCCCGCACTCGGGCGAGTCAGCCAGCGAAGTCACCGTGCCGGCCGGCCGCCCGTCGCAGAGCAGCTCGCTGCCGCGCGCCGGCAGCGCTCCGGCGAAGCGCAGACCGCGCGGCTGGCGCTGCACGCCGCCGCGGTAGTGGATGCGCGCCACGATCTCCTGGCCGAGGTAGCACCCCTTCGTGTAGCTGATCGCGGCCTCGTCGCCCGTCTCCTGCGGCAGGGCCTCCTCGCCGTAGTCGACGCCGCAGGCCGGCTCGCCGTCCTCGATGCGCGCCGTCTCGAACGCCCCGGCCCCGACCGGCGTCGCGCCCGCGCCGGCGAGTCGCGCCGCGAGCGCTGCGGTCTCGCCCGCCGCGCTCCACAGCTCGAAGCGCGGCTCGCCCGGGCGGTCGGCCCGCAGCACCGTCGCCGCCTCCGCCGCCATGTGCCGCCCCGGTGCGGGCGCCGGCAGGCCGGCGGCCGCGAGCACCCCGGGCGCGCCGGGGCCGCGCAGCAGCAGGCGCGCGAGCGGCCGCACCGCGGCGAGCTCGAAGCGGTCGGCGAGCTGGTAGCGCGCCAGGTGCTGGCGCACCGCCTCGCCCCGTCCGGCCGGCAGGCGCAGGTAAAGCGCGTCGTCGCCGGCGAGCAGGTCGAAGTCGGCCAGCACCTGCCCCTTGAGGCCGGTGACGAAGCCGCGCGCCGCCGCGCCGCTCGCCAGGCCCTTGACGTCGCAGGTGACGTAGCCGTGGAGGAAGCGACGCGCATCGGGTCCGGCGAGGTCGAGCCGCTCGGCCGGCGGCGCGGCGCCGACGGCGGCCCCCCGGCGCAGGGCTTGCAACTCTTCCCGCGATGCGCGCGCGAACGGATCCCCGGTCGTCATCGGCGCGACGGTATCATCGGCCGATGCGCCGCTGGCCCGCCCTCGTCCTCGCCCTGCTGTGCGGCGCCGCCGCGGCGCAGTCCCCGGCTCCCGCGACGCCGCGTTTCGGCGAGCGCGTCGAGGTCGACGTGGTCAACGTCGACGTCCTGGTGACCGACCGCGACGGCCGGCCGGTGACCGACCTCGGGCGCGACGACTTCGAGCTGCGCATCGACGGCGTGCCGGTGCCGATCGAGTACTTCGCCGCGCCGGAGGCGGAGGCCGCCGTGCCGGCCGACCCGTTGCTCGCCCCGATCGCGCCGGCCGTGCCGGGATCGACGCCGGCGCCGCCGCCCGCCGCGCCGCCGCCGCCCGAGGCCGGCCACCTCTTCGTCTTCGTCGACCAGAGCGCCCTCGAGTGGAAGACCTCGGACACCATCGTCGAGGAGATCCGCGAGTTCCTGCTCGCGCGCGCCGGCCGTGACGATCGCGTTCTGGTCGCCGGCTTCGCCGACACCCTGCGCGTCCTCAGCGACGCCACCGGCGACCGCGCGGCGATGCTCGCCGCCCTCGCCGAGGTCGACCGCCTGCGCGGCCGCGGCACCCGGGTGGCCTCGACCCGCACCCTGCTCGAGCGCGAGGTGCGCAATTTCGGCCTCTCCTTCAGCGTTTCGCCGGAGCGCGAGCGGGCCTTCATCGAGGCCGAGACGCAGCGGCTCAAGCACGAGGTCGAGCAGTACGGGCGCGAGGAGCTCGACCGCCAGCGCCGCTCGATCGCCGCCCTCGAGCAGTGGATCGGCGTCCTGGCGGCGCTCGACGGGCACAAGTCGGTGCTGCTGGTCACCGGTGGCTACACAGCCACGCCGACGGCCTTCCTGGCCGCCCTGCTGCAGCAGAAGCGCGGCCAGGTGCTGCGCAGCGGCTTCGACGGGGTCGACCTCTTCGAAGCCGAGGGCAACGACCTGATGGTCCGCTTCGAGGCGATGCTGCGCGCGGCGCAGAACGCCCGCATCTCGTTCTACACGATCACCCCGCGCACGCCGCCGGTGGCGCAGAATTCGGCCGAGTTCGGCAGTCTCGGCCGCGGCGTGGCGCGGCCGGCGCCACGCGATCTGACGCTGATCGAAGCCGCCTCGAGCGTCGCCCGGCTGGCCGAGGCGACCGGCGGCGCGTCGCTGTTTCTCGACGCCGGGCTGTCGAGCGAGCTCGAGCGGGTCGACCGCGACCGCGCCGGGGCCTACTCCCTCGGTTTCCCGGTCGGGCCGGAGGCGGGGGATGACGATCACCGGATCGAGGTGACCGTGCGGCGGCCGGGGCTCGAGGTGCGCCACCGCGAGAGTTTCCGCCGCCTCTCTCTGGCCGAGCAGGCGGACCAGGAGGTCGCCGCCGGCGCCACGCTCGGCGCCGCGGCGGCCAGTTTCCCGCTCGCCCTCGAGCTCGGCGCCCCCGTGCCGGAGAGCGGGCGCGGCCAGGCGCACGCGGTCGCCGTCACGGTCCGCATCCCGATCGCCGGCCTGGCGCTGCTGCCCGAGGGGGAGACCTGGGTCGGTCGCCTCGAGGTGCGGGTGGCGCTGCGCGACGACCAGGGCGCGGTCCGGGTCGCGCCGCCGACGGCGATCGACCTGCGCATCCCCGCCGCCGAGCATGCCGAGGCGCTGGCCGGCAACTGGGCGCACCGCGCCGAGCTGCGCCTCGCCCCCGGCACCCACCGCGTCGCCGTCACCGTCACCGACCTCGTCGCCGGCCTCTACTCCACCGCCACCGCCACCGTCGTCGTCCC
>CAYYIK010000034.1:0-17292 GCA_964471955.1 uncultured Thermoanaerobaculia bacterium
CGACCAGCAGGTGGTGGGCCGAGGCCATCGAGATGAACAGCACGTAGAGCACGAAGGCCCAGCGGCTCACCTTCTGGTTGACCACCACCCCGCCGACGGTCAGCGCGCCCAGCAGGTACCAGACGGCGACCATCGCCGCGACGTTGATCTGCTGCGACGAGTGTCCGAGACCCCAGAAGACCATGCGGTAGACCTGCGGATCGACGTTGCCGATGCCGAGCGACCAGAAGAATGTCGGAATGTAGATCGCCGCGCCGTGCAGCAGGGTGATCACCGCGATGATCGCCGCGGTCAGCGCGCCGTAGGTGACCAGCGGCATCGAGCCTTCGTACGACTTCTCCCGGCGGGCCACCACCAGCGCGGCGAAGAAGAGTCCGACGGCGATCAGCGCCCCGACCGCGAAGAAGATGATGCCCAGGTAGTAGAGCGGATGCGCGCGCAGCGGCACGTAGGAGGAGAACAGGACGTCGGCGCGGCCCCAGAACACCACGAAATTGACCAGCAGGGCGCCGGCGAGCATGAGGCCGAATCCGAGCCAGCCGGTCTTCGGCGCCGGTTGCCGCGCCCCGAGCAGGATCGGTCCGGCGAAATAGAGGACCGCCATCTCGAAGAAGATGATGAAGAAGATCAGCATGTTGAGGCCGTGCGCCGTGAGGATCCGGTAGTACCAGACCGGCGACAGCAGGTGCACGGCCTGCCAGCGAGTGAGCGCCAGCAGCAGCGCCGCGACGACGCCGACGAGCAGGAAGACCACCGCGGCGACGGCGTTCCAGCGCACCAGGCGCTCGGCGCCGCGGTCGATGCGAATCCCCGTGACCGGGCAGAGGCGAGCGGCGAGGCGGCCGATGGCGCCGGCGGGGGCCTGGGTCGCGATGTTCATCGGATCACCTCCTCGTGGGTGAACGGGTCTCCGGCCGCCGCCTGCGCCGCGCCCCCGGAGGGCACGACCACGATGCGGCCGAGCATGTTGTGGTGGCCGACGCCGCAGAACTCGTTGCAGACGATGCGGTATTCGCCGGGCTTGTTGGGGGTGATGCGCAGGCCGTAGTCGTAGCCCGGCACCACCTGGATGTTGATGTTGGCCGGGTAGAGCCCGAATCCGTGATTGACGTCGAGCGCCGAGAGGTGGAACGTGTAGGTCTTGCCCTCTTCGAGCTGCAGCGACGGGTACCAGCGCCACATCTGGCCGAGCAGGTAGACGTCGGCGCCCGGCGGCGGGGCGACCAGGGGGATGCCGTTCTCCTCGCCGATCTTGTACTCCTCGACGAAGCGCATCACCCGCTCGCCGAAGGCCATCGGCTCGACCCGCGTGCGGATGCCGGTGGGGTTCTGGCCGCCCTTGAAGTGCCAGAGGGGCATCATGGCGAAGAGCACCATGCACCAGACGAAGGCGATGGTGACCCAGAGGCGCTCCTGCCGGTTGACCGGGCGCCACCAGACGCCGCGGGCCGGAACGAGTCCCGAGATGAGCTCCGAGCCGTCGCCCTTCATGGCAGCGTCCCGGCCGGCAGGCTGAGGATCTCCCACATCCCCCAGCCGGTGTAGAAGAGGAACATCACCAGGAGCCCCGCGGCGAGCAGCAGGAACGGCCGGTCGAAGAGGCGCTGGCCGAGCGGCGGGGTGGCGGGCGGCGGAGACGGAGCAGGCGTCTGGTCGGGCATGGTCACCTCCGGGATGCGATCCGAGTCGGGGTGAATCTGCCCGCTTCCCGCCGCCCGTTCTTTGCCGGCCGGCAAACGCCGCCGGGCGCGGCGCCGCAGGGCTGCTAGAGTCCCGGTCGATGTCGATCTCGGGGAGCCTGGAGGACGTCGCGGTCGGCGACGTCATCCAGTTCATCCATCTCGGCAAACGCACCGGCACCCTGGAGCTCGAACGCGACGGCGAACAGGCCCGCTTCGGCTTCCACGACGGCTCGCTGATCGCCGCCCAGTCCCCGGGCGCCCCCCGGCTGGGAGAGCTGCTGCTCGCCGACGGCCGGATCGACGCCGCCACCCTCGAGGCGGCGATGGCGCGCCAGGCCGCCGCCGGTGGCCAGCACTCCCTCGGCAAGCTGCTGCTCGAGGCCGGCGCCATCGACAACCCGACCCTGCAGCGCACCGTCCGCCGTCAGCTCGAGCTGGCGGTCGAGAGGGTCCTGAGCTGGGATCGCGGCAGCTTCGACTTCGCCCTCGACGAGCTGCGGCCGATCGACGACATCGGCATGGCGACTTCCGACTTCGCCCCGGAGGAGGAGCTGCCGGCCAACGTCGTGCTGCTCGAGGCGGCGCGGATCTTCGACGAACGCGACCGCCACGGGCATCCGCTCGGAGTCGCCGAGGCGACCGAGGCGGCGATCGACGGCCTGATCGAGGAGCCGCAGCCGGCGGGCGCCGCGGGTCCCGGAGTCCGCGTGCTCACGCCCGACCGCGAGCTCTTCCACGCCCTGCGCGACGGGCTCGTCGGCCGCGCCCGGCTGCGCCGCGTCGCCCTCGGCCGCGCCTCCGAACCGGGCGGCCCCGACGACTCCGACATCCTGCTCGTCGACACGCGCGCCAACGCCCTCGACCCCGAGGCGCTCTCGCTTCTCGGTGCCGCGCAGGTCGACGGCCGCCTCGTCGTCCTGGTCGATTCGGCCGAGGGGTTGCAGGCCGCCTACCGCTCGGGCGCAGTGGCCGCCGTCCCGGGGCAGACCGAAACGGTGCTCGCCTGTCTGCTCAACCTGCTCAGCGCCCCGGCCGCCGAGCGCCGGAGCCTGCCGCCGATCTCCGATACCGGCGTGCGACGGCTGCAGCGCGTCTTCGGCGAGCTGCGCTCCGGCCTCGCCTCCGCCACCGTCGCGCTCAATCTGATGCAGCTCGTTTCGGAGTCGTTCGAGCGCGCTCTGCTGCTGCTGGTCAAGCGGCAGCGGCTCGCCGCGCTGGGCGCCTTCGGCACGGCGGCCGACGGCCGGCCGCTCGCCATCGCCGCGCGTCGCCTCGAGCTGGCGCCGGAAGGACTGCTGGCGCAGGCCATCGCCACATCGCGGGTCCACACCGCCCGCTTCGCGGACGCCGGCCTGCCGGCGAACCTCGCCGGCGCCCTGGGCGCGCCGCGCAACGACGAGATCGTCGTCTTTCCCGTCGCGGGCACCGAGCGGGTGATCGCCGTGGTCTATGCCGACAATGGCGACCTGGCGCAGCCGCTGCGCGACGTCGACCTGCTCGAGGTCGCCACCGCCCAGGTCGGCATCGCCTTCGAAAACGAACTGCTGCGCCGTCAGCTGGGGCGCTCGGCGCTCTGAAGCTCAGCCGCCGCGCGGCTCGACCGGAGCCGCCAGCGCGGCGCGCGCCCGCCGCAGCGCCTCCTCGGGCGCCGGCAGGAAGCGCCCCTCGAGCAGCGGCAGACGCCGCCCCCCGGACGCCTCGAGCGACGACACCGCCTCGCGCAGCTGCCGACGCGCCAGCTCCGCCTCGCCCAGGCGGCGCAGACAGCCGGCCAGCATCAGCCGCACCTGTCCGAGCTCCGGCTCGAGATAAAGGGCCGCGCGGTAGGCATCCGCCGCCGCCGTGTCCTCCCCCGTGAGCTCGCCGAGGATGCCCGCCAGCACGTGGGCGGTGGGATCCGCCGGATCGTCCGCGAGCGCCTGGGCGAGTTCGCGGCCGGCCTCGACCAGCCGGTCCGCCTCGATCAGGCTCGCCGCCGCCAGCCGCCGTTCGGCGGCTCCCGGAGGGGAAGGCGCCGCGGCCGGCGCCGCGCGCGGCGGTCGTCGCGGCGTCGGCGAGACCGCGGGTCCGGAGGCCGGCGGCCGCTCCGCGAGCCGCCGCGGCACCGGCGATCCCGGCGGCGGCAGCCGATAGCACCAGCAGTCTCCGAGATCGACCGGCCGCAGCCGCTCCTGAACGCGCCAGAGAGTCTCGGAGCCGCCGAGGAAGACGATGCCGTCCGGCGCGAGCCGGCGTTCGACCTCGCCGACCACGGCGCGCTGCAGCTCCGGGCGGAAATAGATCAGGACGTTGCGCAGGAAGATCAGGTCGAATCGCTCCTCGGCGAGGCGCCAGGGGAGCCGGGCGAGGTTGACCGGACGGTAGTCGATGCGCTCGCGCAGCCGCGCGTCGAGTTCGAACAGACCGCCGCGCGGCGCCAGCCAGCGCTCGCGCAGCGCCGGCGGCACGCCCGCCACGGCGCGTTCGCCGTAGAGGCCGCGGCGAGCCTGGTCGAGCGCCTCGGGATCGAGGTCGGTGGCGAGGATGCGCCAGTCCCAACCGGTGAGCAGCGGCGACTCGGCGAGCACCATCGCCAGGGTCGCCGGCTCCTCGCCGGCGGCGCAGGCGGCACTCCAGCAGCGCAGCCGCCGCCCGGCGGCGCGGGCGCGCGCCAGCTCGGGCAGCAGCATCGTGGCGAGGCGCTCCCACTGCTGCGGCACGCGGAAGAACGTCGACTCCTTGATCGTCAGCAGGCTGGCCAGCGCCTCCCACTCGCCGCGCAACTCGCCGGCGCGCAGGGCACGCACGTACTCGGCCAGCGAATAGACCTGCCGGCTGCGCGCGCGCCTCTCCGCCGCCTCGCGCAGGAAGGGGTGGCGGCCCGCCGGCAGGTCGTTGCCGGTCTCGCGGCGCACCAGTTCGGCCAGCTCGAGCAGCGGATCGGTCAATCGCGCTCCCGGACCCGCCGGCCGAGATCCTCGCCGATCGCCGCCGGCGCGAGGACGATCTCCGCCGCGCCGGCCTCGATCGCCGCGCGCGGCATGCCGAAAACGGCCGCGCTCGCCTCGTCCTGGGCATAGCAGAGGGCGCCGCCGCGGCGCAGCGCCGCCAGCCCCTCGGCGCCGTCGCTGCCCATGCCGGTCAGCAGCACCGCGGCGGTGGTCGGCGCGTCCCGCCGGGCGAACGAGAGGAAGAGCTCGTCGACTGACGGTCGGTGGCCGCGCCGCGCCGGCGCCTCGCCATCGAGGCTGAGGCGCCCCTCCGCGTCGATGCGCAGATGACTTCCTCCGGGGGCGACGCGCACGGCGCCCGCGGCGGGCAGCTCGCCGTCGAGCGCCACGCGCACGTCGAGCCCGACGGCGCCGGCCAGCCAGTCGGCGAGCCCGGCCTCGAAGCCGCGCGCGATGTGCTGCACCACGGCCACCGGGAAGGGCGGCGGCACGGGCAGGGCCGCCAGCAGGTCGCGCAGCGCCGCCGGTCCGCCGGTCGAGGCGCCGACGGCCAGCCAGCGGATCTCCCGGCGGACTTCGCCGCGCGGCGTCGAACGCGGCGCCGGCGCGGCGGCGGCCGCGGCGATCCGGCGCCCGGCCACCGGACGCCAGGCCTCGACGACGGCACGCAGCAGACCGGGCAGCGTCGCGGCGAGCTGGCGCCAGGCCTCGGGATCCTCCGGCTTGGGCACCAGCTCGACGGCGCCGGCGCCCAGCGCCTCGAAGGCGCGGCGGACCTCGGCGCGGTTGGCGCGCGAAGTCAGCAGCAGCGTCGGCAGGGCATGCCCGGAGCGCAGCAGCTGTTCGAGCACGCCATAGCCGTCGAGCTCCGGCATCACCAGGTCGAGCAGCAGGACGTCCGGTCGCAGCCGCTCGACCGCGTCGAGCGCCGCGCGGCCATCGGCCGCCTCGCCGATGACCTTCAGCCCCGGGGGCCGGTTGAGGAAGCGTCGCAGCACGGCGCGCACCGACGGCGAGTCGTCGACCACGAGCACCGAGAGTGGCCGGATCACGCCCCTCCTCCGGTGAGCCGGCGGACGGTATCGACCAGGTCGGCGGCGATCAGGCTCTGTTTGGTCAGGTAGGCGTCGGCGCCGGCGCGCAGACCGCGCAGGCGGTCCTCCGGCCTCTCGCGCGTGGAGACGACGACGATCGGCAGACGGGCGAACCGCTCGATGCGCCGCAACTCGGCGGTCAGCGCGAAGCCGTCGAGGCCGGGCATCTCGATGTCGGTCACCAGACAGTCGAAGGACTCTCCGGCCAGCCGGCGCATCGCCTCGTCGCCGTCCCCCGCCACTTCGACCTGGAAGCCGGCGTCCTCGAGGATCCGCCGCTCCATCTCGCGGGTCACCCGTGAATCGTCGACCAGCAGCAGGCGAACCGTCGCCCGCCCGGTCGCGGCACTCGCCGCCGGCGCGGCGCGGCGCAGCGAGGTCTCCCGCCCGAGCAGGGCGAGCGGCGCCAGCACCGCCAGCGGCGCGCCGGAGGGGAGCAGGGCGGCGCCGTCGATCAGCCCGGAGACCGCCACCCGGCGCGGCAACGGCCGCACCAGCAGCTCCGCCTCCCCCTCCACCCGCTCGACCGAGAAGGCCACCGGCCGCCCCGCCACCGACCCCTCGACCAGCAGTGCGGCGCCCTCCTCGGCGAGGCCGAGTGCCGCGGCCAGCGGCACGAAGGGGACCAGCCGGCCGTCGAGGATGGCGACCCGGTGCCCCCCCCGCTCCTCGACGGTGGCCTCGCTGAGCGCCTCGATGCGCCGCACGGCCACCGCCGGCACCGCCAGCCGGCGGCCGCCCACGCGCACCACCAGCGCCTGCTCGCCGCGGCGCGCCTGCGGCAGGTCGAGGACCATCGCGGTGCCGCGTCCCGGCGTCGACCGCACCCGTACCTCCCCTCCGAGCCGCGCCACCGCGGTCTCCACCGCGTCGAGGCCGACGCCGCGGCCGGAGACCTCGGACGCCTCGGCGCGGGTCGACAATCCGGGCAGGAAGACGAGGCGCAGCAGCTCGGACTCCGGCATCGACTCGGCAGCGGCGCGCGGCAGCAGGCCCGCTTCGATCGCCCGCCCGGCGACCCGCGCGGCGTCGATCCCCCGGCCGTCGTCCTCGATCGTCAGCTCGACGCCGCGACCGCCGGTGCGCGCCGCGAGGCGCAGCCAGCCGGTCGCCGGCTTGCCGGCCGCCTGCCGCTCGGCGGGGGGTTCGAGGCCGTGGTCGACCGCGTTGGCGACCAGGTGGCGCAGCGCGCCGTCGAGTTCACGCGCGATGCGACGGTCGAGCCGGGTCTCGCTCCCTTCGATCTCGACCTCGATCTCCCGGCCGAGACCGCGGGCGAGGTCGCGCGCGTAGCGCGCCAGCGACTGCAGGGCGGGCTTGACCGGCGCGATCTGCAGCGCCAGGACCGCCTCGATCTGCTCCTCCCCGGCGCGCGCCAGACGCGTCTCGAGCGAGCCCGCTTCGGCGGCGACCTGGCGCAGCGAAGCCGCCACGACCGCCAGCGCCTGCGCCGGCTGCGGATCGCGCACGCCGTCCTCGGCGAGATTGGCCAGGTCATCGAGGCGCGCCAGCAACCGCCCGGCGACCACCGCCGCGGCGCGCACCCGCACCCCGCGCTCGGCGAAGGCGTCGAGGCGCGTGGCGTCGATCCGCTCGTCCGCCGCCGCCTCGCCGCCGGCCGCCTCCGGCACGCCGCGCGTCGAGGCATCGGGCGGGGCCGCTTCGCCGGCGGCTTCGGGCGTCGGTGCCGCGCCCGCCGCCGGTACCGGCGCCGCCCCGGCACTGCGGGCATCTCCCGTGCGCACCGCCCGGTCGAGCTCCGCGAGCAGGCCGTCGGCGGCCTGCGCGGTGCCACCCGATTCGACGGCGTCGACCATCGCCGCGAGCGCGTCGTGAACGGCGGTGAGCAGCCGGGGCGTTCCGGCCGGACGCCGGCGCAGCACCTCCTCGGCGCCGTGGCAGAGCTCGCCGAAGGGCGCGATCGCCATCATCCGGCCGGCACCCTTGAGCGTATGCAGTTCGCGCTGGATCTCGGCCGCCGCCGCCGGATCGGAGTCCAGGGTGATCAGCAGGTCGCCCAGCCGCTGCAATCGCTCGCGCGCCTCGCCGACGAAGACCGGAAGCAGCTCGGCCAGTTCGTCGTCCACCGACTCAGCCCGCGGTCCAGCGCTCGAGGTTGATGTCGACGCCGAGCACCGCCACGACCTCGCCGTCGACGAGGAAGGGTGCCGCCGCGGCGACCACGCGCTCGCCGGTCAGCAGCGAGACCATGGCCGGGGTCACCACCGCGCGGCGCGCCTCCGCCGCGCCGCGGAACCAGGGGCGGTCGGTCAGCCCGCGGCCGCTGCGGATCGCCTCGAGCGCCTCGCGCTCGGGGAGCAGCTTGCGCTGCACGACGATCGTCATGCGCGAGCGCGCCGGCTCGTAGACGTACGCGCACTCGGCGTCCGCGCGCTCGTCGAGCAGCCCTTCGAGGCGACGCTCGAGCGCGTCGGGGCTGTCGAGGATCGGCGCCAGCTCCTCGCCCCAGCGCTCGGCCAGGTGGCGCAGCGAGTTGGGCGAGTCGAGACGGAACCCCTGGGCGAGCAGCTGCACTCCGACGGTGGCCTCTTCGAGGTCGCGCGCCGTGCCGGAGAAGCGGCGCAGCGCGTCGGCGATCTGCTGCACCACCTCGGAGGCCTCGCGCAGGGTCTGGACGACCTCGGCCGAGGCGGTCTTCTGTTCGTTCGAGCCGGCCGAGATCTCGCGCGCCGCCTCCGCGGTATCGCCGAGCGCGCCGCGCAGGCCGGCGATCGCCGCCGCCGTGGCGCTGACCCGGGCGAGCACCCGCTCCGCCTCGCCGCCGCCGGCGGCGGTGGCCGCCACGGTGGCGCGGATCGAGCCGGAGAACTCCTCGAGCAGCCGCCGCACCGACGCCGAGGCCTCGCGCGACCGGCCGGCGAGGCGACGGACCTCTTCGGCCACCTCGCCGAAGCGCCGGCCCGCCTCGCCCGGCTCTCCCGCGGCTTCGATGGCGGCGTTGAGCGACAGCAGGTGGGTCTCGCGCGCGATGTCCTCGACCAGCGCCAGGACGCCGAAGATCTCCTCGGCCCGCCGCTCGAGGTCGGTCGACCGGCGGGCGATCGCCGCGATCCGCTCGCGCAGCCCCTCGACTCCGGCCACCGCCCGGTCGACCGCCGCCGCGCCTTCGTCGCCGGTGACCTCGCCGTGCCGCGCCAGCTCCGCCTGCGCCTCGGCGTTGCCGGCGATCTGCGAGGCCGTCTGCGCCAGCTCTTCCATCGCGGCGGTGATCTCGACCACCGAGGCCGACTGCTGGGAGGAACCGGCGGCCAGTTCGGCGGCGATCCGCTTGACCGCTCCCGCCGACCCGGCGACCTCGACCGACGAGTGCTGAATGCGCCGTGCCAGCACCTCGAGCGGTACCAGTGCCGAAGCGAGCGCCGCGGCGAGACGGTCGGGCAGTCCGCGCGCGGCACGGCCGGCACGCACCAGGTCGCCGGTGGCGAGCTCCTCGAGCGAGCCGGCCAGGCGGTCGCGATCGGCCTCGACGTCGCGCTGCGCCACCGGCGTCCGCCGCGCCGCCGCCAGCACGGCGGCGACGGCGAGGGTCAGGGTCACCGCCGCGGTCGTCCGCCACGCGGCGGCGCCGTGCCCCTGCGCCCAGGCGAGCGTCGCCAGACCGACCGCGACGACCGCCAGCGGCGCCAGCGGCAGGAGGTGCGACCCGCGTGCGGTGCTCACGGTGCGCCCTCCGCGCCGCCGCCGACGACCACCGGCTGGCCGCCGAGCAGGGCGAGCCCGACCGCGCCGGCGGGCAGCCGCCGCGCCACCGGCGCCGGCGGCCGGCGGACCTCGAGATCGGCCGCCAGCGTGACGACCGCCTCGGCGAACCCCTCGCCGCCGCCGGCGAAGCGGACGCGGACGCCGCCGGCGTGGCGCTCGACCCCTTCCACGCCGGCGGCCGGCAGCCCCCAGAGCACGCCGCTGCGGCGAACGATCACGTGCGCCCGGTTCACGCGCCGGCTCCCAGGCGCTGCGGGTCGATCATCGTCACCGGCCGGCCGCGCACCAGCGCTTCGCCGCCGGCGACCGTGGACCCGTCGATCTCGCACACCTCGAGCGCCTCGTCGACCGCCAGCCCCACCAGTTCGCGCTCGCCGTCGGCGCCGAGCCAGGCGACCACGGTGACCGCGGCCGCTCCGGACGGTGCCGCCAGCCCCGAGACGGTCGCCAGATCGAGGACCGCCAGCGGCTCGCCGGCGAACTCCGCGAGACCGAGAAGCCCTTCGCCGGCGCCGGGCAGCGGCTGCACCCGCGTCCCCCGCACCACCCGGCGCACCGCGGCGGCGGGCAGCGCCGCGTGCGCCTCGCCGATGCGCACGACGAGGAAGGCCGGCGCGCTCATCGGCCGATCTCCGTCCAGTGCCGGACGTTGACGTCGAAACCGAGCACGCCGCGCAGCACGCCGCCCTCGCCGGCGATCGGCAGGGCCACGGTGAGGCAGGACTCGTCGGAGAGCAGCGAGCGATGCGGCGGCGTGACCACCGCGCGCCCGGCCTCCGCCGCGGCGCGGAACCAGGGGCGCTCGCGCAGGTCGACCCGGCGCAGTGCCTCCTGGGCCTCCCGCTCCCGGTCGGCGAAACCGGCGGCGACGCGGATGGTGATCAGCTTGCCGGCGTCGTCGGCGAGGTAGCCCGCCTCGACGAAGCCGTGCGCTGCCACCAGTTCGCCGAGCGCCGCGTCGGCGCCGGCGAAGCCCTCGGGCTCGATGCGCCGCCACCACTGGTCGATCAGGTGGCGCAGCGAGCGGGGCGTGGCGACCCTGAAGGTCTGGCCGAGCAGCTGCAGGTCGAGGCCGACCTCGCGCAGCCGCCCCGCGGTGCCCGACAGCTGGCCGAGATCGCGCGACATCCGTTCGACCACCTGGTGCAGCTCGCGCAGGGTCGACAGCACCTCTTCGGTGGCCGAGGTCTGCTGGCGCGTCACCGAGGAGATCTGCCGCGCCGCCTCCGAGCTCTCCGCCAGCGCGGCGCGGAGGCTGGCGAGGGCCCCGGTGGCCGCGCGCGCCTCGTCGAGCACCCGCGCCGCCTCCTTGCTCCCCTCCTCGGTAGCGACCACCGTCGAGCGAATGGCGCTGGCGAACTCCTCGACCTGGCTGCGCACCGAGGCGACCGAATCGCGCACCCGCTCGGCGAGCACCCGCACCTCTCCCGCCACCACGGCGAAGCGCCGGCCCCGGCCGCCGGCCGCCGAGGCCTCGAGCGCGGCGTTGAGCGACAGCAGGTGGGTCTCCTGCGCGATGTCGCTGATCAGTTCGAGGACGCGGAAGATCTCGCGCGAGCGCGTGCCGAGGGTGTCGGCACGTCCCGTGACGTCGGCGATCCGCCGCTCGACCTCGCGCACCCCCTCGACCGCCTCGGCCACCGCCTCGGCCCCCGCCGCCCCCTCGGCCTCGGCCCGTTCGACCAGCCGGCTCTGCCGCTCGGCGTGCTCGGCGATGCCGGCCGCCGTGCGCGCCAGCTCCTCCATCGCCGCCGTCACTTCGCCTGCCGCCGCAGCCTGCTGGGCCGCGCCGGCGGCGAGCGTACCGGCGCCGCGCTCGACCCCCTCGGCCGCGCCCGCAACGCGCAGCGAGCTGGCCTGGAGCTCCTCCACCTTGTGGCCGATGCCGGCGACCGCCTGCTCCACGCCGGAGCGCAGGCGGGGCTCGAGCGTCGCCGCCAGTCCGCTCGAGCGCACCAGGTCGCCGGCCCCGAACTCGCGGAAGACCTCGACGAGCTGGCGCCGGCCGATCGACCGGCGCGGTCCGCCGACCGTCCGCCGTGCCGCCACCAGCAGCGCGAGTGTCGCGCCGGCCGCCGCGAGATGGAACCCGAGTTCGACGCGCGGCCGCCCGGCCTCCCGTCCGGCGCCGGCCAGCAGCCAGCCGAAGCCGGCCCAGGCGAGCGCCAGGGCGACGAACGCACCCCGGATCGACACCGCGAACGGCGTCGCCTCTGCCTGCTCGGTCGTCGCCCGGCCGGTCTGCTGGTTCACGCTCGGTGCCCCTGACGAAGCGATGAGTCAGCGCATCGTGGCGCAGTTCCCGCGCCGATGCAAGGCGGGAGGGCGGTTGAAAGGCGGGGGGGCTTCGCCTACACTGCCCGAGAGCTCCCTGGAACCCGCGCCTTGGAACCGACCAAAGTCCTCGCCGTCGACGACTCCGACCTCATGCACCGCATGTACGGCGTGATGCTGCGGGGCGTCGAGCTGCTGCACGCGCGCGACGGTGTCCAGGCGCTCGATCTGATCTCCGCGCACGCCGACATCGATCTCGTCCTGCTCGACATCAACATGCCGAACATGAACGGTTTCGAACTGCTCGCCGAACTCGGCCGACGCGGCCGCGTTCCCGGCCTGCCGGTGATCGTCGTCACCACCGAGGGGCACGAACAGGAGGCGGCGCGCGGCCTGGCGGCCGGCGCGGCGGCCTACCTGACCAAGCCGTTCCGCGGTGACCAGGTGCGCGCCGCGATCGCCGCGATCCCGGCTCCCGGTGCCGCGTGAAGGGCGACCCCCGCGGCGCCGCGACGGATGCCGGCCACGAGGCCCTGGTCGAGCAGCTGCGTGAGGCGCTCGGCCGCGCCAGCGAGCTGGTCGCCAGTCTGTCGAGCACCCTCGCGGCGGCGTCGCGGGGCGACGCTCCCGCGCCGCCGCTGCCCGCCGACGAAGACCTCGAGCGCCAGCTCGACGCGGCACGCGGCGACGTGCAGGAGATCTCCTCGCGCCTGGTCGACACCGAGCACCAGCTCGACCGCCTGATGAGCCTCTACGTGGCGACCTACCAGCTGCACGCCTATCTCGACCCGGCCCAGGTGCACGGCGCGATCGCCGACGTGGCGGTCAACCTGCTCGGCGCCGAGAGCTTCGCGCTGCTGCTGCGCCGCGACGAAGGCGACGGCTGCGAGGTGGCGCTCGCCGAGGGGATCGCCGCCACCGCCGACGCCTTCCGCGCCGGTGGCCTGTACGCCGGCGGCGATCCGCTGGTCGACGCGACCCTCGCCGACGGCGTCCTGCGGCTCGGCCCGGCGGCCGGCTCGAACGCGGTGGCCGTCGTGCCGCTGCGCATCCAGGACCAGATCGTCGGCGCCCTGGTGGTGCTCAAGCTGCTCGACCACCGGCCGCCGCTCAAGGCCGACGATCGCGATCTGCTCGACCTGTTGTCGGCGCACGCCGCCTCAGCGCTGTTCGCCGCCCGCCTGTTCGCCGCCAAGGACCGCAAGCTGCGCACTCTCGAGAGCCTGGTCCGCCTCGCCCGCCGCGAGTAGTCGCGCCGCCGCCCGCTCGGCCTCGGCGAGCTGCGGGTCGCCGGGTCGGAGAGCGCGGCGCAGCGCCTCCAGGTTCGCCCGCCAGAGCGCCTCGCCGTCCGACTCACCGGCGCGCTCGCGGCACCAGCCGAGCCAGAACCCGGCGCGCCGGGTATGCGGACTGTCGGCGCCGAGCCGCTCGCCGTAGATCGCGTGCGCTTCGGAGAGCAGCGGCGCGGCCTCGGCGAGCCGGCCGCCGAGCGCCAGCAGGCGCCCCGTCTCGAGCGCCGCGGTGCCGATGCGCGGATGACCGGCTTCGACGTTGCGGCGCGCCACGGCGAGGGCCTCGCGATAGAGCCGTTCGGCACCGGCCTCATCCCCGCGCATCTCGCTCGCCGTGCCGAGCAGCACCAGCACCCGGGCGCCCGAAGCGTTCTCGATGCCGATCGAATCCCGGTAGATCGCCTGCGCCCGGCCCGCCAGCTCCGCGGCCCGCGCCGGGTGTCCGAGCTTGAGCTCGATCTGGGCCAGGTTGGCGGCGAGGATCGCCACGCCCTGGTGACCCGCGCCGAAAGTCCGCTCGTAGACCGACATCGCCTCCGCGTAGGTCGTTGCGGCACCCTCGAAGTTGCCCTGCATCTCCTGCAGATAGGCGAGGTCGTTGAGGACCTGGGCGACCAGCGGGTGCGCCGCGCCGTAGAGCTCGCGGCGCAGCGCCAGAGCCGCGACCTGCAGGGGTTCGGCCTCGGCGAAGCGCCCGAGCCGCGCGAGCAGGGAGGCCAGCGCGCGCTGCGCCGAGGCGAGATCCGGGTGCGCCGGTCCACCGAGCCCTTCCAGCAGCCGGACACCTTCGCGCAGCGGGACTTCGGCCGCCTCGTAGCGACCGAGATCGACGAGCACCTCGCCCAGATTGACCCTCGCCTGCGCGGCGAGCACCGGCGCCTCGGCGGGCCGCGCGTCGAGAATCGCGAGCGCATCCCGCAGCAACGGTTCGGCCGCCGCCGCGTCGTCGCGCATCCGCATCGCGACCCCCAGGTCGTTGAGGGTCGAGGCCACTTCGAGGCTCGTCTCGCCGGCGAACCGCCGGCGGATCTCGAGGGCTTCGCGCAGCAGCCGTTCGGCGGAGGCGCCGTCGGCCTGGGCGAGGCGGACTTCGGCGAGGTGGGTCCGCATCGCGGCCGCGGCCGGGCCGTCGCCCCGGCCGCTGGCGAGCTCCGTCCGCAGGGCCTCTTCCAGCAGTTCGGCGGCGCGCTCGAAGCTGCCCAGCTTGCCGTGCACGCGGCCGAGCACCTCGAGCATGCGCGCGCGCAGTTCCGGATCGAGGTCGGCGGCGCGGATCCGCTCGGCGCCGCGCGCCAGCAGCTCGCGGGCCGGGATCTCCTCGCCGCGCGACTCGGCCGGATCGCTCGACTCGAACAGGTCGAGCAGGAAGGCGGTCACCTCGCCGGCCTTGCGCGACTCGAGACGAGCCCGGTCGCGCTCGACCGCGGTGGCGCGCACCTGCAGGGCCAGGGCGGCGACGAAGGCCAGTGCGCCCGCCAGCGCGGCGGCCGACAGCGCCACGCCGGCGCGATGCCGGCGGACGAACTTGACCAGCCGCTCGCCTCGGGTCGCCGGCCGCGCCCGGATCGGCAGGCCGGCGCGCCACCGGCGCAGATCGTCCGCCAACGCCTCGGCCGACTCGTAGCGCGCCGCCGGGTCCTTCTCGAGCGCGTGCAGGACGATCGTGTCGAGGTCGCCGCGCAGGGCGGCGGCCAGCCGGAGGGGGGGAAGTGGCGGCGCGCCGGCGAGCGGCTCTTCCGCCCCCCCGGATCCGGCGGCGGCCACCACGGCCGACGGCAGGGTCGCCTCCCGGCCGCAGACGAGCCGTTCGAGATCGGCCGCGCTGCGCCCGTCGAACCGGTACGGGCGCCGGCCGGTGAGCAGTTCGTGCAGCAGGACGCCGAGCTGCCAGACGTCGGTCGCGGTGGTGATCTCGCCGCCGCGGATCTGCTCGGGCGCGGCGTACTCCGGCGTCATCGGCAGCAGGCCGGTGCGCGTCATCGGTACCAGCCCCCCCGGCGCCGCCGGATCGAGGAGCTTGGCGATCCCGAAGTCGAGCAGCTTCACCCGCGCCGAGCGGTCGACCAGGATGTTGGAGGGCTTGAGGTCGCGGTGGACGACGAAGCGCCGATGGGCATGCGCCACTGCGGCGCAGACCTCGAGGAAGAGGTCGATCCGGCGCCCGAGGGACGCGCCCTCCCGCGCGCACCAGGCGACCAGCGGTTCGCCGTCGACGTACTCCATGACCAGGTAGGGGTCGCCGTCCGCGTCGATACCGGCGTCGAAGACCTGGGCGATGTGCGGATGGGCGAGCGCCGCCAGCACGCGACCCTCGACCGCGAGCCGCCGGCCCAGCTCCTCGCGGGCGCCCGCCGCGGCGACCAGTCGCTTGATCGCCACCTGCCGGCCCAGCCGGTCGTCGAGCGGTTCGGCCAGGTGCACGCGGCTCATGCCGCCGCGCCCGAGCTCGCGCAGCAGCCGGTAGTCGCCGACGACCTGTTCGCCGCCCGGCGGCTCCGCCGCGACGTCGAGCGCTCCGGCCACCAGCTCGAAGATCCCGGAGTCGAGGAATCCCGGCGCCCGCTGGTCGGCGGCGAGCAGCGACAGTGCCTCAGCCGCGAGCTCCTCGTCCCCGCCGGCCTCCCGGCGCACGAAGGCCTCCCGCCCGGCGGCCGGCTGTTCGAGCGCCCGCTCGAGCAGCTCGCCGGCCCGCTCCCAGCGTTCCGACGGCGGGTCGCCCGGGGCGCCGCTCAAGCCGCGGTCAGCTCCCGCGCCAGCCAGGCGCGCGCCCGTCGCCACTCGCTGCTGACCGTGCGCACCGAGACTGCGAGCGCCTGCGCGATCTCGGCCTCGTTCAGGCCACCGAAGAACTTCAGCTCGACCACCCGGCCGGCGCGCTCGGAGAGCCCGGTGAGCCGCGTCAACGCCTCGTCGAGGGCGAGCAGCAGTTCACCGCGGACCTCGACCGGAATGCGCGCCTCGTCGAGCGACAGGGACGGCAGCGGGCCGCCCCGCTTGCGGGCCTGGTGGCCGCGGAAGTGGTCGACGAGGATCTGCCGCATGGCACGGGCCGACAGCGAAAGGAAGTGGACGCGGTCGGTGACGCTCAGCCCCTGCGCGCCGCAGAGCTTGAGGTAGGCCTCGTGCACCAGCTCGGTGGTGTCGAGCCCGCGCCCGGACGCGCGCGCCAGCTGGGCGCGCGCGATGCGGCGCAGCGGCTCGTAGAGTCGCTGATAGAGCTGCTCCCGCGCGGACTCGTCGCCGCGTCGCATGGCGGCCAGCAGCAGGGTCGTGTCGGCGGCGTCGTCCATGGTGCGGGAAGCGGGTGCGCGCCATCGTACACGAGGGCCGGAGCCGTGCCGGCGGACCGGCGGCCGTCGATCGCCGCGTTTCGATGGGAGAATCCGGACCCGTGGCGGGAGATCTTCCGGGGATCTGGGGGGAACGGCTGAAGGAAGCCGAGCTGCTGCGCGACCTGTCACCGGAGTCGCGCGCCGCGCTGCTCGCCGCGGGGACGCGCCGGCGGGCGGCGCGCCGCACCCTCCTCTTCTCGGCCGGCGAAGCCGCCGACACCCTCTTCCTGCTGGTCTCGGGCCGGGTGAAGCTGGTGCGCGGCAAAGCCGACGGCCAGGAGGTGATCGTCCGCTTCTTCGCGCCCGGCGAGCTGCTCGGCGGCGTCGCGGCGCTGCCCGACCGCCGCTACCCGGCGACCGCCGAGGTGGTCGAGGACGCCGAACTGGCGACCTGGAACCGCGCCGCGCTCGCGCCGCTGATGAGCCGCGATCCCGGCCTGGCGGCCGCCATCCTCGGCGTCGTGGCGGCGCGCATGGGGGACGTCCAGGGGCAGCTCCAGGAGCTCGCCACCGAGCGGGTGGCGCAGCGGGTGGCACGGGCGCTGCTGCGCCTCGCCCGCCAGCTCGGGCGCAAGACGGAGGCCGGGATCCTCATCGACCTCCCGCTGTCGCGGCAGAACCTCGCCGAGCTGACCGGCACTACCCTCTTCACCGTCAGCCGCCTGCTCTCGGCCTGGGAGGCGGAGGGGCTGCTCGAAGTCGGCCGCGAACGGGTCGTCATCCGCTCCCCCCACGGCCTCGTCCGCATCGCCGAAGACCTCCCCTGAGCGAACCCCGCTCTCCGCCGTCTCTTTGTCCCCGATCAAGGAGGCGGCCGCCGGGGGCCGCTACGGTTGCGGCATGGAAACCCCCGGCTCCGCGACCCCCGGGCTCTCCGCCGACCTGAGCGTCGGCGGGTTCCTGCGCGCCTGCCCGGCCGGCGCCGGCGTTTTCCTCGCCCATCGCATGGCCTGCGTCGGCTGCCC
>CAYYIK010000034.1:17392-30976 GCA_964471955.1 uncultured Thermoanaerobaculia bacterium
TTCCGGGAGGAACCGATGAACATCGTCACCGCGCTGGTCGGCGAGCACGGCCCGCTGCGCAGTCAGGTCGACGCCCTCGCCCTCGCCGCGCCGCGGATGAGCGCCGAGCAGCTGCGCGCCGCGGCGCTGGCGCTCTCCTCCGGCATCGACACCCATGCCACCCTCGAGGACGAGCTGCTCTTCGCCCCGCTGGCCGCCAGCGGCCAGGTTCCCGCCGGCGACGTCGAGGGGATGTTCAACGACCACCGGCAGATCGAGGCGCTGCTCGCCCAGCTCGTGGCGCCGCTCGCCGAGCCGGCGCGCGCCGACCCGCAGGAGACCGTCGCGCGCCTCGCGGCGCTCGTCCGTCGCCACTTCGAGCAGGAGGAGAACGTCCTCTTCCCCGCCGCGCTGCGCGCCCTCGACGCCGACGAACTCGAGGAGCTGGGCGCCCGCTGGGCCGACCGCCGCGGCATCGACGTCGGCGGGCTCGAGCTCTCCACCTTCGACGCAGTCCGCCGTTGAGCGGGCTTTCCACCCACCCAGAGACCGCACCGTTCACCGCTTCCGAGGAGATACCACCGATGTCCCACGCCGTTTCCGACACCCCCCGCCTGAGCGCCCCGCCCGACGATCTCGGCGCCGCCCGCGTCGCCGACCTGGCGCGCGACTTCCCGGCGACGATCCGCGTCTTTCAGCGTCACCAGATCGACTTCTGCTGCGGCGGCAAGCGCAGCGTCGCCGACGCCGCCGTGCGCGCCCGCGTCGAACTGCCGGCGCTGGTCGACGAGATCCGCGGCGCCCTCGCCTCCGAAGGGGGGGGCGAGGCGGCCTGGCTCTGCTCGCTGCCCGACTCGCTCGCCGACCTCGGCAAGCTCATCGTCGGCCGCTACCACGTGGCGCTGCGCGCCGATCTGCCGCGCCTGGTCGCCATGGCCGACCGGGTCGAAAAGGTCCACGGCGCCGAGCTGCCGCACATCCTGCCACCGCTCGCCGCCACGGTGCGCGAGCTCGCCGCCGAGCTCGACGACCACATGCGCGAGGAGGAGGACGGTCTCTTCCCGGCGATCGAGCGCCTCGAGCGCGCGGCGCGGGGCGGGCAGGCGCCGCAGGCGGCCGACCTCGAGGCGCTGGTGACCGCGCGCGAGGACGAGCACGCCGCGGCGGGGGAGCATCTCGCCACCCTGCGCCGGCTCTCCGACGACTTCGCGCCGCCCGAATGGGCGTGCAACACCTTCCGCGGCCTCTACCACGGCCTGGCGCAGCTCGAACGCGAGCTGCACGAGCACATCCACCTGGAGAACAACGTCCTCTTCCCGCGCGCCCTCGCTCTGGCCGGCCGCGAGTCCGCCTGACGGCGGCGGGCCGCGCAAGCGCGGTGGCCCGGACGCGGCAGAACGCCGGCGTCCGGGCCGTTTCGCATCTGCGTCAGCGCACCGGCAGCGCCATCGGCCGCATCGCCGGCGCGGCGAGCGGCGGCAGCGGCAGGCCCGGGTCGTCGGTCCACGCCGAACTGTCCCCCGTCTCGAAGCCGTCGACGAAGGGGAGCGAGTTGACCGCTGCGAGGGCCATCAGCGCCTCGCTGTTGGTCTCGCCGTACTCCGGATCCGGCACGACGGCCCAGCCGCACTCCGGCGCCGGCGTCGCGCTGGCCTGCAGGTAGTCGACCCCCTCGATGATCGCCTGCTGCCAGGGCAGCGCGAAGTTCCAGCGATCGGCGCGCAGTCCGAGCAGGATGTAGGCGGTCGCCTGAAAGTCCCCCTGGCTCCACGAGCCGTCCGGCAGCTGGGCGGCAATCAGGCCGTCGGCGAGCAGCAGCGCTTCGGCGTGCAGGGCGTCGCCCAGGTCGCCCGCGGCGCGCATCTCGAGCATCACGCGCACCAGCGCCCCGTGCGACAGCTCCGTGTAGTCCCAGCCGCCGAGCGGGACGTGCTCCCAGTCCGGCCGGCGCTCGAGGATGCGCTCGATCATACCGGTGGCGTAGACGAGATAGCCGGCCCGCCAGGCGGCCCGGATGTGGGCCGCCAGGTCCCAGCCGGCCAGCGACTTGCGCGGCGTGATGTGGCGGTCGACGTTCTCGACCGCGGTGAACTCCGAGAGGACCCGCGAGTAGTACTGGATGGCGATGGTGCAGTAGGCCTGATTCTGCGCCGCCTCCGCTCCCCCCAGGTAGTCACCCGGATCGAACTGGCAGGCGTCGAGCAGGGTATCGACGTCCTGCGCGTAGGGGCGCGTCGCCGGCACGGCGTTGAACCGCGAGACGATCAGGTCGACGGTGTTGAAGGCCGCCAGGGCGTGCGACGGATCGCCGGTCGACTCGGTGCCGTGGAACATGCCGTCGGCGGTGATCCCCTGGATATTCGAGTAGGTGTCGCCCGAGCCGATCTCCCACTCCCAGACCCCCTCGTCGACCTGCGCGGTCGTGCCGTTGAGGAAGTCCCCCTTGCGCCCCTGGTGGGTATCGGCCACGCACTCGAGAAAGCCCGCCGATGCGGGCATGGCGGCCAGCGCCGCGACGACGAAGATCCCCGTTGACCTCATGTTTCCGCCTCCTTCCTGACTGCCGCCGTGGGTCAGTCGATGCACGATCGTGACAGGGGGAGACTAGCACCCCGGGCGGCGAAGACGGCAAGGGCGACGGGAGGGTCACCCCCCGTCGCCCGCTCCCGCCGGATGGCGGCCCGGATCAGTCCGCGGCGTGGACCGGCAGGCCCATCTCCCGCAGCAGGTGGTGAGCGCCATCCACGGCGTCCATCACCCAGCGCATGTAGACGGCATCGACGTGGATGGTGCGCACGATCGGATCGAGGAAGAGGAAGTCCGAGACCACGCCCTCCCAGTTGCCGTCGAAGGCCAGCCCGACCAGCTCGCCACGCCCGTTGAGCGTGGCCGATCCCGAGTTGCCGCCGGTGATGTCGGTGGTCGACAGGAAGCCGACCGGCACCGAGCCGAGCTGCGGATCGACGTAGGCCGGCAGCGGGGTGGCCGCCGCGTCGAGCAGCGCCTTCGGGGTGTGAAACGGATCCTCTCCGGTCTTGGCGACGACTCCGGCCAGCGTCGTGCGCGGCACGTAGCGGACGGCGTCCCGCGGCTCGTAGCCGGTGACCACGCCCCAGGTGAAGCGCAGCGTCGAGTTGGCGTCCGGGTAGATCTCCCGGCCCGCCGCCGCCGCGATGGCGCGCAGATACGCCGGGCGGTGGCGCAGCATCGCGCCCTCGTCCGCCTTGGCCTCGTCCCGCCGGGCGGCGGCGAGCGGCGCCAGATCGCGCACCAGGTCGAGCATCGAATCGCCGCGTGCCGCCAGCTGTGCGAGCGACTCGTCCGCCATCGTCATGCGGACCTCGCGATCGCCGATCCGGGTGCCGGCGTAGAGCCCGTCGAGCAGCGCGTCGACCTGCGCCTCGGCGCCGTCGCGGCCGGTCGCCGCGAGCCGCGCGTCGAGCGGCGCGATGCGCTGCCCCTCGGGCAGGCGGGCGGCTTCGAGCAGGGCGTAGCGCAGCGTCGCCCGATCGCTCGCCGGCTCCATCGAACGCTGGGCGCGTGCGATCCCCTGCAGGAAGCGGCTGCGGTCGCGCTCCCGGTAACCTTCCTCGCGGTCGAGGTCGGGCAGCGGCCGCTCCTCGGCCAGCCGCCAGAGCGAGAAGGCCTGGCCGAGCATCGGCGAGGAGCGGCCGAGCCAGTCGAAAATGAAGTCCCGCCGCTCGGTCTGCCGTCGCCGGGCCTGGATCCGGTCGAGCACCGCCAGCGGGCTCTCCGCCGCATCGCCGAAGTCGAGCCCGGCCTCGCGCGCCCGCCGCTGCGCCTCGACCTTGCCGTCACGCATCGCCAGCAGCTGCCCCTCGTACTTCTTCATCACGTTGGCGAGGCCGCGGATGCGCCCGTAGTTGGCCAGCTCCACCTCCTTGCCGCGCCGGCTCTCCGTTTCGAGGATGGCGATCATGTCGTGGGCCCAGCGCACCAGCTCGGGCATCGAGAACTCGTGGGCCGCCGCGACCTCGGCGGCCGTGCGGTAGCGGAAGGTCCGGCCCGGGTAGCCGGCGATCCACACCAGGTCCCCCTCCTCCACTCCCTCGGTGGCCACCTTCAGCCAGTGCCGCGGCCGGTACGGGACGTTGTCGGGCGACGGATCGGCCGGGCGGCCGTCCGGACCGACCCAGGCGCGCAGGAAGGAGAAGTCGCCGGTGTGCCGCGGCCACATCCAGTTGTCGATCTCACCGCCGAAGTTGCCCACCCCTTCGGCCGGCGAGTAGACCATCCGCACGTCGCGGATCTGCATCTGGGTGATCTCGAGGAACAGGGCCCCCTCGAAGAAGTTGGCCACCCGGCAGCGCACGTCGTCGTCCTTCTCGCAGGTGTCGACCAGCTCGCGCTGGCGCCGCTCGACCTGGCGCGCGAAGTCGGCGTCGGACAGGCCGGCGCCGCCGTCGCCGAGCACCTCGGCGGTGACGTCGCGGATCGCGGTGGTGACGTAGACGTACGAGCCCGGCGCCGCCTGGATCTCGGCATCCCGGGTCGCGGCGAGGAATCCGTCGAGCAGCAGGTCGCGCTCCGGCGTCGAGTTGAACTGCAGCGAGCCGGCGACGCAGTGGTGATTGGTGACGATCAGCCCCTCGGGGGAGACGAACGAGGCGCTGCAGCCGCCCAGCGAGACGATGGCGCCGAGCGGATCGCCGAGCAGGTCGGCGAGGCGCTCGGGATCGAGCTCCATCCCGGCCGCCTTGAGCTCGGCCGCCAGCCCGGGAATCTGCTGCGGCATCCACATCCCCTCCGCGGCGACGAGCGGCGAGGCGAGCAGTCCGGCCGCGACGGCGGCCCCCATCCACGAACGCACGATTCTCAAGTTCGACCTCCTGATTCCTGGTTGACCTTGTGGCGAGACGCGGACCCCGGCCGTGGCGCGGTGTCCTCCGCTGCCCAGCGTCTCACGGCCGACGGCCAGCGGCCCTCTCCGGCGGGGTGGTTTCGCCCGGATCCGGACTGCCGGCCGGCGGGCAGTTCCCGACCATCGAGGACTCCGCTACCATGCGCGGGTCGGGTAGTTCGCCGGCGCAGAGATCCCGCGACAGCGGCCCGAGGGAGAGTGCATGGAAAGAGGAGGATCCGCCCGGCGGACCCGAGGCGGAGTGGCGGTGTGCGCCCTGGCGGCGGTCCTGGCTGCGGCCGCGGCAGTCGTGAGGGCCGACGAGATCGTCGTCCCGGGCGGACTCGACGCGGTGGCGGCGCGGCTCGGCAACGTGTCGCCCCGGCCGGACGAGTTCGTCGCCAGCCTGAACCGCATCCTGCTGCTCGAAACCGACCCCGGGGGGAACCCGCAGCGGGTGCGCCGGCGCGTCGAGCTGACCGCGCGGCTCGCCGAGATTTCCGCCTGGAAGCGCGACTTCGGACCCCGCGTCGAGGTCGAGACCTCCACCTCCGGGGGGCGCGCCCGCCTCACGGCGGTCGCCGAGCGGCTCGGCTACGGCGCCGCCTGCGACGAGGCCGGCTGCTCCCTCGTCACGCTCGCCGGCGACCCGGCGGCGCGCCGGCGCCAGCTGGCGCGCGATTTCGGCTGGGACCTGCCCGGCGGCGTCGCCGCGGCGGGCAAGCGGAGTCTCCTGCTCGCGCTGCCCGAGCCGCGGGTCCCGTCGCCGCTGCCGCTCGCCGAGTGGAGCGCCTGGGTCGGACATCCCGTCGATGCCGGCGACGCGCTCGCCGTGCTGGCCACCGACCAGGCTTTCGGTTTTGTCCTCGAAGGGGCGCGGCGGCTCGACGCCGCCACCCGGGCCGAGCTGGCGCGCCTCGAGCTCTTCCCCTTCTTCTGCCAGCAGGCCCCGGCCCAGTTCTACCGCTACGCCTCCACGCTGCGCCTGCGCGACGGGCGACTCGCCGTGCCGGGCGGCGATGCCTATCGCCCGCTCTGGCGGCGGCTGGTCGGCGTCTCTCCCGACGAGCCGCGCCTCTTCGTGCCGGCCCTGCTCACCCGGCGGGACGGGCGCGTGGCCTTCCTCTGGCAGGCGCTGATCGACGCGCCGCCGGAGGTGGCGCGCCACTACCTCGGAGATCCCGACTCGCCCGACGACCGCCGGACGGTGCAGCGCGTCCTCGCCCAGCTCGACGCCACCGCTCCCGAAAGCTTCGCCGCCCCCCTGGGGGGCGATCTCGGCTTCGGCACGCTGGTGCGATCGCTGCCGCTCGTCCCCGGCGGCGGGGCGCTCGACCTGCCCGGCGGTCCCGGGCTCTGGTGGACGGCGCTGCGCGAGGAGGAGGTGCCGGCCGACCCCGACGCGCTCGGCCGCATCGTCGAACGGGGACTCGCGCGCGAGCTCGACGAGGCCGCTCTGCTCCTGGCCACCCTGGGGGCCGAGGTCGACGTCGCCGGCGCGGCGCGCCCGGCGCTCCCCCGCCTGATCGGCGCCGCCGGGCTGTTCGGAGACCGGCGCGACCTGCTCACCCCCGAGAACGTCGTGCTGCTCGCCCGCGCGGTGGACAGCTGGCCCGCGGCGCTGGTGCCGCTGCGCGAGCTCGAGCCGCGCCACCCCGAGACCGTGCGCGACCACCTGCTCGCCGTCGCGGCGCTCGACCGGCTGCCGCGCACCCCCGACGCCGAGCTGCTGCTGGTCAACTACCAGGCCGGCGCCGGCCTGGTCGGCCTGCTCGCCGGCACGACCGGCCTCGCCGCCGACCGCCGCGAGACGCACTTCGCCGCCTGGGCACGCCTGCACGCCGGCGCCGCCGACCCGTACGCCGCCGCCGCGGCGCAGCTGCGCTGGCTCGAGGCGCTGCTCGCGGATCTGCCGCCCGCCGAGGCCGACTCCCCGGGCCGGGGACCGCTCGAGCGCGCGCTGCTCGCCGCGCTCGCGCCGGCGCGCGATCCGCAGCACCTCGAGCTCGACGGCGTCGCCTTCTTCGCCCGCCGGGGCCTCGAGGCGCGCGAGCGGATGGCGCGCCGCCTCGCCGCCCAGGGGATTCCCGCCTGCGACGACCTGGTCGCCCTCGCCCGGGCGCTGCGCGAGCTGCGCGCCGCCTGCGCGGCCAGCGACGCCCCCGCGGTCGCCGAGCTCGCCGCCGAGGCGCGCCGGCGGCTCGGACGCTTCCCCGCCCTTGCGCCGGAGGAGGTCACCGGCGACCGGACGCTGCAGGGCCGGCTCTTCCCGATCGACCGACCGCGGCTCGCGGCGGCCCTCGCCGAGCTCGAGGACGGCGTTCGCCCCGGCTCGCTGCCGCGCCGTGCCGGCGAGGTCGAGCGGCTCGCTGCCCTGCTGGCGCGCGAGCTGCGCGCCGTGATGCTCGCGCCGAGCTACCTGGTGGTGATGGCGCGCAGCGACAGCCGGGCCTTCGACAGCCCCGACCTGATCCGCTCCCACCGGCTGTGGGACTTCGCCGCGCCGCCGGAGGCCGACTCGGCCTGGCGCGGGACGCGTATCGAGCGCGCCGTCTCGGACCGTCTCGGCGCCGCCGTCCAGGGGGCGGTCGCCGGCGTCGGTCCGGTCCTCGCCGAGTACGCCGAGCCGGGGGGGGGCGCGGCGGCCGCCGGCGCCTTCCGCGACGTCGGCCGCCTGCGCGCCGCGTTCGGCGAGTGGCTCTTCGCCGACTGGGAGGCGATCGATCCCCGGCTGTCGGGCGCCGTCGCCGCCGCCATCGATCTGGCCGACGCGCTGCGCGCCCGCGCCGCCGACCGGACGGCTCCGGGCGGCGACGCGGCACGCCGGCGCCTGGCGCGCTTCATTCCCGGCGCGCGCCTCGAGCGCGACCTCGCCGGGGAGCCGATCGTCTCCCTCTCCGAGCGCCTGGCGATCGGACTCGATCTCCTCGACGACGACGCGGAGATCCAGAGCCTCGGGCGGCCCGCCGCGGTCGCCGCGTTCGCCGCCGCGCGCGCCGCCCACGGCCCCGATCTGCGCCGGCGGCTCGACGAAACCGGCACCGCCGCGCCGCGTATTCACGGCAACGGCCGGCGCAGCGTCGGCCACTGGCCGAGCTACGAGCAGGTGGAGCGGGAGCGCCGGATCGAGTCGCTCGAAGAGCGGGGCCGGCTCGACATCAAGCTGGCGGTCGTGCGCGAGCTCGGCCGCCGCCGCCTCGACGGGGTGCTCGGCATCGACCTGCTGGCCGCCGTGCTGGCCGACATGCGCACCGTCTCCCCCGAGGGGCCGCGGGACTGGGAGAGCTGGATCCGATGGACGAACGGACTGGACGGCGACTTCTTCGACCGGGCGCTGCACGCTTCCCTGGCGCGCGGCGAGTGGGACCTCGAGTAGGGTCGCCACGATGATCCGTCGTGTCTTCGGCCGCCTGGCGACGCAGCTCGCCCTGTCGGCCCTCGCTCTCGCGGCACCGGCGAGCGCGGCGGCGAGCGCCGCCGGCGAGCACTTCCGCATCGACGCGCCGGCCGAAGGGGAGGTGCTGGTCGGTCCGGTCCTCTTCCGCTTCACCGTTTTCGGCGCGGTCGACCGCATCGACGTCTTCGCCGGCGGCAAGCTGGTCGGCAGCGCGGCGGCGCCCGACTGGCGACTCGCCTGGGAGGTGCCGACCGGCATGGCGGTGCGCGAGGTGCGCGCCCTCGCCTTCCGCGACGGCCGCCTGCTCGAGCGGCTCGCCGTGGCGACGACGGCGATCGCGGTCGACGACAGCGTCGACGTCACCAACGTTCAGCTCTATCCGGTGGTGCTCGACCCGGACGGCCACTACATCACCGACCTCGCCGAGTCCGACTTCGAGGTGCTCGAGAGCGGCCGGCCGACCCGCCTCGAGGCCTTCGCGGCCGAGCGCGTTCCGGCGCATCTGGCGGTGCTCATCGACACCAGCCGCTCGATGCTCCACGGCCTGCCGATCGTGCAGGAGGCGGCCGGCGAGTTTCTCGACCGCATCGCGCCGGAGGACATCGTCTCGGTACACGGCTTCAATCACGGCCTGCACACGCTGCTCGACCGCTCGCCGGACCGCGCCGCCGCCCGGGCGAGCGTCCGCTCGCTCGCCGCCGACGGGGGCACGGCGCTCTACGACGCGGTGCTGCGCGTGCTCGCCGAGCTGGCGCCACGCACCGAAGCCGAGGCCGGGCGCCGGCGGGCCATCCTGCTCTTCTCCGACGGCCGCGACGAACGCAGCCTGTCGCCGCTGATGCGCGCCGTCGAGAAGGCGCGCGAGAGCGACGTGATGATCTACGCCATCTCGGCCGGGCACGACCTCGAGTCCCTGCTGGCGCGCCGGGATCTCGAGCAACTGGCGACCGAGACCGGCGGCGAGTTCTTCGTCGCCGAGCAGCTGCGCGACCTGCCGGGGATCTTCGAGCGGGTTCTGCGCGACCTCTCCTCGCAGTACCGACTCGTCTTCACCCCCCCCGCCGGCGCCCGTGGCACCCGCCCGGTCGAGGTCCGCGTGAAGCCCCGTCACCTGCGCGTCCGCTGCCGCACCACCTACTTCGCCCCGTAGGGCCCGCTCACGGCGCGGCGGAAGGCTCCTCCGGCACGCCGGCCACGGCCGCGTCGCGGCGGAGATCGGCGAGCTTCGGGTGGTCGGCGGGCCAGGCGGCGGTGCCGATCTCGACGGCGCGGCGCAGCGCTTCGGCGGCCTCCTCGCGGCGCCCCTGAGCCCGCAGGGCGAGCGCCAGCCCGTGCAGGCTCTCGGCGAGGTTGCGATGGCGCGGATCGAGCCGCGCCTGGCGGATGGCGAGGGCGCGGCGGAAGAGCGCTTCGGCCTCCCCCGGCTTCCCCTCGGCGAGGCGCACCCGGCCGAGGTTGTCGAGCACCAGCGCCGTCTCCGGGTGGTCGGCGCCGAGCACCCGTTCGCGGATCGCCAGCGCGCGCGCGAACCAGCGCTCGGCCGCCGGAAGGTCGCCGCGCAGGTAGGAGAACCAGCCCAGGTTGTTGAGGCTGGTCGCCGTCTCCGGATGCTCCGGGCCGCGCTCGCGCTCGCGGATGGCGAGCGAGCGCTCGTGCAGCGGAGCCGCCTCCTCGAAGCGACCCTGGTCGTGCAGCACCGTCGCCAGATTGGCGAGGGTCGAGGCGAGGTCGGTCGAGCCGTCGCCGGGCACGTGATGCGCCTCCTGGATCACCGCCGCGCGCCGGTAGAGCGCCTCGGCGCGGTCGTAGTTGCGCAGCTCCCGGTGGATCGCGGCGACGTTGTTGAGCGAACTCGCGACCGGCGGGCTGTCGCGCCCGGAGCGCCGCTCGTGGATCGCCACCGTGCGTTCGACCAGCGGCAGCGCCTCGGCGTTGCGGTTCTGCAGGAAGAGGATCCAGGCCAGTGTCTCGAGGCTGGCGGCGACTTCGGGGGCCTGCGCGCCGAATTCGCGCTCGCGCGCCGCCAGCGCCTGGCGCGCCATCGGCTCGGCGCGGTCGTAGAGGCCGAGCTGGAGGTAGACCACCGCCATCGTGTCGAGCAGCTTGGCGCGCACCCGCGGCTGGCCGGCCAGTTCGCTGTCGAGCCGGGCGGCGCCGCGATCGAGGATCTCGCGCGCAGTAACCGTCGCGCCGTTCTCGCGCGTCGGGTCGGCGATCGAGAAGGTCTCGACGAGGAAGTCGGCGACCTGCCGTGCCGTCTCCTCCTCGAGGTTCGCCCGCTCGGCCTCCTGGCGGGCCCGGTAGAGCCCCCAGCCGAGGCTCGCCGCGATCAGCGCCAGGGCGGTGCCGCCGCCGATCAGCAGCGGCGCGTGGCGCCGCGCGTACTTGCGCACGACGTAGAAGAACGTCGGCCGCCGCGCCACCACCGGCGTGCCATCGAGGAACCGCCGCACGTCCTCGGCGAGCGCCGCGGGGGATTCGTAGCGCCGGTCCGGGTCCTTGTCGAGCGCCTTGAGCACCACCCAGTCGAGGTCCGACTCGAGCGCCCGCGCCAGGGCGGCGGGTTCGCTGAGCCGCTCGATCTCCCCCTTCGCCACCAGCTGCGTCAGACGGCGGCTCGGCCGCTGCGGGTCGACCTCGCGGATCGTCCGCACCACTTCGTCGATCGGGCTGTTCGACAGTCCGCGCGCGTCGAACGGCGCCTCGCCGAGCAGCAGCTCGTGCAGCAGGGCGCCGAGGCTGTACACGTCGCTGCGCGTGTCGGCCTGGCCGTCGGAGAGCAGCTGCTCCGGGCTCATGTAGTCGGGCGTGCCGAGGACGGTGCCGTAGCGCGTCTGCTTCGCGTCGTCGGTCAGCGCGCCGGCGAGCGCCTTGGCGAGACCGAAGTCGATCACCTTGGGCACCGGCCGGCCGTCGACCTCGGTGACCTGGACGTTCGACGGCTTGATGTCGCGGTGCAGAATCCCCTTGAAGTGGGCGTGCTGGATGGCGTCGCAGACGGCGAGGAAGAGTTCGAGCCGGCCGCGCAAATCCAGGCGCGCACCCTCGACGTAGTCGGTGATCGCCTCGCCCGGCGCGTACTCCATGACGAAGTAGGGGAAGCCGTCGCGCGTCGTGCCGGCGTCGTAGATCTGCGCGACGTTCGGATGATTCATCATCGCCAGCGCCTGACGTTCGGCCTCGAAGCGGCGGAAGAGGTCGGCGGAGGCGACGCCGTGGCGCACCAGCTTGACCGCCACCTGCCGGCGCACGGGCGCGAGCTGCTCGGCGAGGAAGACCGAGCCCATGCCGCCGAGGCCGATCTGTCGCAGGATCCGGTACGGGCCGATCACCGCCGGGACGCCGGCGTCCGCCGCTCCCGGCGAGGACGCCGGGGCGTTGGCGGGGGTGCGCTCCCAGAGGGTGGGGTCTTCGGCGGACACGGCGGCGGATCTCCCGGCTGCGCCGACGATAGCCCGCCGCTCGCGCACCGGCAAACGCGCGACCTGCTCTGTGTAGGATCGGCGCGGGAGATCCCGCCATGACCGCCTGCCGCCTGCTCTCCGTCGCCGCCCGCGTCGCCCCTCTCGTCGCCGCGCTCGTCGCGCTGCCCGGCTGCGCCCGGCGCGGCGGAGAGGATGCCCGGGCCGCCGACCTCGTGCTGCGCGGCGGCAAGGTCGTCACGCTCGACCCGGCGCGTCCGGCGGCCACCGCCCTGGCCGCGCGCGGCGGCAGGATCGTCGCGGTCGGCTCGGACGACGAGGTGGCACCGCTCATCGGGCCGCGGACCCGCGTGCTCGACCTCGCCGGCCGCCTCGCCATCCCCGGCTTCATCGAGGGGCATGCCCACTTCGCCGGCATCGGCCAGGCCGAAACGACCCTCGCGCTGGCGCCGCTGGCGAGCTGGGACGAGATCGTCACCGCGGTCGCCGCGGCGGCGCGCAGCCGCCCGGCCGGCGAGTGGATCGTCGGCCGCGGCTGGCACCAGGAGAAGTGGAGCTCCCCGCCCGCTCCGGCGGTCGAGGGCTTCCCGGTGCACGACGCGCTGTCGGCGGCGAGCCCCGATCACCCGGTCTTCCTCGTCCACGCCAGCGGCCACGCCGCCTTCGTCAACGCCCGGGCCATGGAGCTGGCCGGCATCGATGCCACGACGCCCGATCCGCCGGGCGGCGAGATCCTGCGCGGCACCGAGGGCCGGCCGACCGGCCTGCTGCGCGAGACCGCCGAGGAGCTGGTGCTCGCCGCGCTGGCGCGCGCCGAGGCGCAGCGCAGCGCCGCCGATCGCGCCGCCGAGGCCGAGCGCCAGCTCGAGCTGGCGGATCGCGCCGTGCTGGCGCGCGGCATCACCAGCTTCCACGACGCCGGCGTCTCCTACGCCGAGCTCGACCGCCTCGCCGCGATGGCCGACACCGGCCGGCTCGGCGTCCGCCTCTGGGCGATGGTGCGCGACACGGTGGCCAACCACGCCGCCAACCTGCACCGCTACCGTCGGGTCGGCGAGCAGGCGGGCAAGTTGACGGTGCGCGCGATCAAGGTGTCGATCGACGGCGCCCTCGGCTCGCGCGGCGCCTGGCTGCTCGAGCCCTACGCGGACCTTCCGGGTTCGACGGGCCTGGCCACCACCGATCCGGCCGAGGTGCGCGAGCTGGCGCGCCTGGCCCTCGCGCAGAACTATCAACTCTGTGTCCACGCCATCGGCGACCGCGCCAACCGGGAGACGCTCGACATCTTCACCGAGGCGCTCGGCAGCGTCCCCGACGGGCGGCAGCGGCGCTGGCGCATCGAGCACGCGCAGCACCTGAACCCGGCCGAGATCCCGCGCTTCGCCGAGCTCGGCGTCGTCGCCGCGATGCAGGGGATCCACTGCACCTCCGACGCCCCGTTCGTCGTCGCCCGCCTCGGCGAGCGACGGGCCGAGGAAGGGGCCTACGTCTGGCGCAAGCTCGCCGACGCCGGCGCGGTGATCGTCAACGGCACCGACGCGCCGGTCGAGCCGGTCGACCCGATCGCCAGCTTCTACGCCACCGTCACCCGCCGGCTCGCCGACGGCACGCGCTTCTACCCCGACCAGGCCCTGTCGCGCGAAGAGGCCCTCGCCACCTACACGAAGAACGCCGCCTGGGCCGCCTTCGAGGAGAGCGACAAGGGGACCCTGGAAGTCGGCAAACTGGCCGACATCACCGTGCTCGACCGCGACCTGCTGACCCTCCCCGAGGACGAGATCCCCGCCACCCGCGTCGTCTGGACCATCGTCGGCGGCGAAGTCCTCCACGAGGCCCCCGCCGCGCCGGCCGCCCCCTGACCCGGCACGGGAGCGCGCGGCCGCGGTTCCCGGCGCGCCGCCGTGTCCGACTTGGAGAGACGGAAA
>CAYYIK010000035.1:0-30808 GCA_964471955.1 uncultured Thermoanaerobaculia bacterium
GCGCCCGCGCCAACCCGTGCACCGACCGGATCGGCCCGCCATACCGCCAGGCCGGAAGGTAGGAGGGGACGACGTGGAGGATCTTCATGCGCGGGGTCCGATTCGGATGAAGTCCTCGAGGGTCTCGCAGAGTCGGCGGGAGTACTCCTCCCAGCTGGCCTGGCTGACACTCTCGACACAAGCCTTGTCGAGCTCCCGAACCGCCTCGAGATTGCGCGCGATCCAGAGCATTCTCGCCGTCAACTGCTCCGCGTCTCCGGCCGGCACGACCCAGCCGTTCACGTCCTCGCGGATCAGGTCGCTCGCCCCGGTCCGGTCGCTCACCAGCGCCGGAGTCCCGCAAGCCAGAGCCTCCGCGACGACCATGCCAAAGGAGTCCTCGAGCGAGGGCAGCAGGAGCGCGTCCGAGGAGCGATAGAGGTCGACCAGCGCCTCGCCCCGCAACTTGCCGAGAAAAGTCCAGCCCCGGGCGCGGCGACTCCGCAGCTCCGCGCCTGGCCCGAGGACCGCACCGGCCACCCGCAGCTGGGCATCCGGCACCTCGGCGAGCACGTCTTCCATAGCCACGGCGAGCTCGCGAATCCCCTTGCGCTCGATCGTCGACCCGACGAAACAGAACCTCGGTGCGGAGCCCGCGCCCGCTCGCGGCCCCGGAACGAAGCGACCGAGGTCGGCTCCCAGCTGCACCGCTCGCACCCTGTCCGGCGGGAAGCCGGCATCGACGTAAGTCATCCGCGCGAATTCCGACGTCGTGATCACGAAGTCGGCAAGCTCCAACTCCGCATCTTTGACGCGGACGAGCGACTTCGCAAGACGAGATCTTCCGGGCTCATCGCTCCATCGGCGCTGCGAACGGTGGTGAAGGGCCGCGGCATCGAGAATTGTCAGCGCGCCTAGCTGCTTCGCGACTCGGAAGCTGTGGAGGCACCCAACCTCGTAACCCACCACGACCGCTGCGCCGGCGCGCGGAAGGCGGCTGGAGGCCCAACCATCGAAGCTCCGGTTCGCCAGGAAGTCTCCCCACCCCCGGGAACGTGCCGGGAGGAGGCGTTCCAGGACTCTCCGGATCGCCGGTGCCCAAGGCGCCGAAATCTGCAGGTCCGGTGAGATCAACCCGGCCGCGTCCCCGGCCCACGCCCCGGTCGCCGGCACCCCGGACCAATACCCCGTCAGCCAGTCGCGCGCCTGCACCGCCGACGCGAACCGATGCGAGTACTGCCGTCCGGCGTGGGTCACCAGGATGCGCGGCCTCATGCGCCGCCTCGTTCTGCGCTACAGCCGCTCGGCACCCGCGCGACACCACGGTCGATCGCCGCTACCGTGAGGGGCGAGCCCGCATGGTCCCACGATCTCGCCAGCATCGCGGCGCCGGCCAGGAACCAGAAGTAGATTCCACAGTAGACGTCGAAAACGATCGCTCCCGGGAGCTGCGCCAGCAGAAAGAACGCCGCTCCCATCGCGACGACCCGGGCCGCTGGTCGCCTGGCGGCGGCGGCAATCCCGAATGCCATCACGATCAAGGCGATCCGATAGGCGTAGTGCAGAATGAATCCGATCGGACCCAGTTCGATCATCACTCTCGAAGGCTCCACTTCGGCCTCGAGCCCGTCGAGCCAGCTGAGCGGGCGGAGATCGGGGACCAACGCCGCGGTGGCCTGATGCGTCGAGCCGGCGCCGTACCCCCCGAAACCCACCTCGGTCGCCAGACGAAGCGGACCGATGAGCGGCTCGGCCAGACGAGCTCCGAAGTCCTCTTCGGTCGACCGGACCCGGTAGGAGAACGCTTCGAGTGCCGGAAGTGTCACTGAGCCGAGCAGCGCGGCGCCGAAGGCGGCGGCAGTAAGGAGTCGAATCAAGGCGCGCACTCGCGCCGTGAGGTCGCGCTGCGCGAAGAGAAAGAGGAGCGGCAGCAGGATCCCGAGGAGTATTACCGGGCCGCGCGATCCGGAGATGAGAAGTCCGGCAGGAATCGACAGCAGCGCGAACCATTGCGCGAGACTGCCGCGCAAGCGGAGGCCGCGGACTCCGAGCACGATGAGGAGCGAAATGCCACCGAAGACGAGGAAGGTCGAGTACCCGGTGATGTAGGAGAACGGTCCGGTGACTCGCGCCGCGCCAGACTCGCCGAAGACTGCGATGCTGGAGCTCCCCGCTGCGTCCTGGCCCCGCGCATATCGATTGAGCTCCGAAGTGGCCGGCGCGCGGAACTGAAGGAGCCCGAGGGCAACGACCGGAATGACCAGCAAAACGTACCGCCGCAGGAACCGATCGAAGTCGACGAGATCCCGGAAAGCGGCCGGTACGACCCACAGCATCGGGGCGTACCAGAAGTACGCCTTCCAGCCGAAAATCCCCACCAGCAGCGAGGGCAGCTTCGGATTGAAGATCTGGAAGCCGGACCAGAGGGCACAACCGATCAGCGGCACCAACACCGCCACGGGAACCCGAACGCGGCGTACCCTTTCGCTGGCTGTCAGGTACCCCGCGAAAATCGCCAGAGCCAGGAAATCCTTGACCAGGTAGACGAGCTGCTGCTGACCTGGCAGGACCCACTTCCGGATTGCCCCTTCGACGACGATGAGGACGAGCAGCCACCGCACCGCGAGCCACCAGCGCCGATAGCTCCAGAACATCGCCAACGCGACAGCGAGCAGCAGCAGGCCGCGCGTCACGCACCGCCCTCGCCGGCGACAGTGTGCAGTACCGCGCGATACCGGTCGACGATTCGACCGCCCCGGTGTCGCTCCAGGTGCTCCATCGCGGAGGTCCGGAAGGCCGCCGGATCCGCCCCTTCCAGGAGTTCTTTCAGAGTCGCTGCGAGCGCCTCCTCATCGCCGTTCGGTACGACGACCCCGCACGAGCCGATCGCTTCGATGAGTCCGCCGCGCGCCGTGCCGACGACGACGCAACCACAGGCGATTCCCTCGAGCGCCACGATGCCGAAGGGCTCCTCCCACACGGATGGTACGACGAGGATGCGATGCCGGTTCATCTCCCGGACCAGCTCTTCCCCGTCGAGCCGGCCGCGAAAGCAGACCCGACCCGCGAGCCCCGACTCGGCAACCAGTTCCCGCAGCCGACCCTCCTCCGGACCTGCGCCCACCAGAGTCAGACTGGGGCGTACGTCCGTCGCGGCAAGGCACGCCAGCGAGCGCACCAGGACGTCCGCACCCTTGTCGGAGACGAAACGCCCGACGAAGAGCAGATCGCCGGACCGGGCTACGCCCGGGACAATCCGGAAGAGCCGGTCGTCGTACGGATTCGGAATGACTTCCGATTCCGGATCCACCTCTCCGGCGACGTACTGGCTCGCAGAGATTCCCCGAGTCGCGCGTTGGGCGAGGAATCGCTTGGCCGCCGCGGCGGCTTTTCTCCAACCTCTTCCCGTGTACAGCCCTTGATGGACGACCACCCACGGCCGCCGCACGAGCGCCAAGGGCCAGAGGTCCTTGAGCGAGACGTTGGCCTGGAAGAAGACTTCGCACTCGCGCACGAGTCGCAACTTGGCGCGGGGCCCGGGACAGCGGACGACGCGGAAGGGGTAGCGGTCGGGCGCCGGCGAGGGGGTCGAGGTCATCACCGTGACCTCGTCGCCGCGCTCGGCGAGGCCGGAGGCGAGCTGCTCGACGAAGCGCTCGAGGCCGCCGAGCGATGGCGGGAAGGCGGGCGAACCGATGAGGATCTTCATCGCTCCAGCGCCTCCAGCCAGAGCGCTACGTGCCGCTCGATGGAGTGACCCTGATACCAGCGACGGGCCGCCGCCGCGACGCGGCTCCGACGTGCGGCAGGCACCTCGGCGAGCCCCTCGATGGAGAGCCACCTCTCGCCCTCCCCGGGCGCCGGAGCGGGCCCCTGGCGCCGCGCCCGACAGACTGGCAGGGCCCCGTGTGCACAGACGGCTGCGAACGCCCCCGACTTCGAAAGAAACTCGACCGGGTAGTCGAGAAAGGCGGCCGCGGAGTTCGCGAGGATTTCACTCGCGGAACCGGCCGACTGCTCGCCGACTCGTTGTACGGAAACTCCCGCGAAATCCTCCGGCCCGACCGGCGCGCGGCCAATCTCGACGATCCGCTCGGCGCCGAGCAGGTGGACCGCCCTTTCGAGGTCGGCCCTCGCCTCCGTCCAGATCCTCGCCCGCGCACCGGGACCGCCGAACAGTACGAGCTGAGCCTCGCGTTCTTCGAGCGGTTGGACGAGCTGCGGTTCGCCGACGTTCGAAAATACTGGCAGCAAAGTTGTCGAACTCTCCGGCACCAACTGCTCCAGCAGGCGGACGAACGGCTCGACGCTGGTCACCGCGGCGACCGACATGCGGTGCAGGCGGGCGGCGACCCGGCGCTGCAGCGGCGCCAGCCAGAACGAGCTGCGCCACGGCGGGCCGAAGGCGGCGACCTCGTGGAACTGGACGGCGAGGCGGCGGCCGGGCGAGGCGGCGAGCCAGTCGGCCAGCGCGCGGGCGAGCCAGAGCGGCGCGCCGCGGCGGGCGTAGCCGTAGCCGACGTAGTGCAGCAGCGCCGCCTGATCAGGAGGTGCCGCCGCCAGATCGGCGAGGAAGGCGGAACGATCCGTCATCGCCGGCAGGATGCGCGAGTCGACGCCGCGCGCCGCGAAACCCTCCGCCAGACGCAGCGCCACGTGACCGAGCGCCTCCTCGGGCGGCGGCAGGCGCGGCACGATCTGGAGAATCGAACTCACCAGGCCACCGCCCGCGGCCGGAAGAGACCGACCAGCGCGTTGCCCATCTGCAGCACCAGCACGACGATCGCATTGGCGAGGCCGAAGCGGAGGAAGTCCGCCGTCGACGCGAGCGGCGACAGGACGATCCAGCCGACCTGGAAGAGGATCAGCGCCACCGTGAGGTGGACCTGCCAGCGCTTCCACGAGCGCGCCGCGTTGACCCAGATGGCGAACGACGCCGGCACGTAGACCGCGGCCGCCCCGACGGTGAGCAGCAGCTCGCGCTCGAGGCCGACGTAGCCCGGTCCGAGCAGGGCGAGCAGCGGCCCGCGGACAATCCAGGCCGCAGCGACCGTCGCCCCCGCGACCGCCGCGAGGAAGGCGGCGAAGGCGAAAAAGCGGCGGCGATAGAGCCGGTCGTCAGCGATGCGGGAGAGGCGCGGCAGGAAAACGACTCCCGCGAGCGTCGACAGCAGCGCCATCAGCTGCCCCAGCCGGCCCAGCGCGCCGATCTCCGCCACCCCCCGCGTCGACCCGAGCAGCGCCGCCAGCCAGATGAGCAACGGCCCCTGAAACGCCGCGTAGACCTCCGCCGGCAACGTCGGCGCGAGAAAACGGAAGACCGCGCGGCGCTCCGGCGCCAGAGACGGGCCGGCCACCGGACGGGCGCGCGCGCCGTGCGCCAGGGCGACCATCGCGAGTTGCCCGGCGAGTGCCGCAACGAGCGCCGTAAGCGACGACGCGAGGCCGATCGCGACCAGCGCCCCGATGATCGCCAGGCGCGCCAGAGCGGCCGCCACCTCGGCTCGATAGCTCGCGGCGAATCGGTCATCGAGCCGGAGAATCTGCACCGCGGCGACTCCGTCGATCGCCACCCAGGCCGTCGCCGCCACCAGGACCGCCGCGACGGCGATGGCGGAACCACCGAAGCCGCGCCCGATCGCGGTGGCGAGCAGGATGCCGACCGCGATGGGAGCGGCGCCGAAGAAGAGTCGGCGGCGGACTTCGACGACGGCCCGGTCGTGGCGCCCGCGGGCCACCGGGTCTCCCTTCGATTCGCGGAAGAACCAGGCAAAGGCCGACGTCGCACCGAGATTCGACGCGAAAGCCAGGAACGTGAATGCCGATGTCGCGAGCGTGTAGAAGGCGTACTCGTCGACCGCGAGAGCGCGCACCAGCAGCAGTCCCGACGCGAACGCGGCAGCCTGTACCAGCGCCTGCGCGGTGAAGAACGCCGCCAGGATTCCCCCCCACCGCCGCGCCCGCCCGAGCCAGAGGCCGGCGATGGCGGGCATCGGGCTCGGCGACGTTTCCGTCTCCGGCGGCGACGGTGCCGCGCCGGCCGGCGGCAGGTCGGTGTCCGCGCGCACCGCCGGGTCGGACGGCGAGTCAGAAGAGCGGCGCATCGGGATCGACATCGAAGGCGGCAAGGACGAGGCGAGCGAGGCGGCGGGACTGCAGGCCGACCGGTCGGCCCGCCGCTGCCGGCTCGAGCCAGTCGGCGACCGGCAGCTGGAAGCCGGTCTTTGGACGATCGAACACTGCGGACGGCAGCTCCGGGACGAGGCGGCGGATCAGCTCCGGCTTGCCGTGCGAACGCGCCGGCTCGAACCCGCAGCGCTCGGCGGCGGCGCGCAGGCGGGCGTCGACCAGAGGCACGCGGATCTCCACGCCGTGCGTCATGCCGGCCCAATCCGCGTCGCGCAGCAGTTGATTGCGCAGGTAGATCGACCACTCCATTCGATGCACCGCCCGGAACGGGTCGGCCAGGAGACCGCCGACCGGACCGAGGATAGCCTCGCTGAGCCGCTCCCACGCCTCGAGCAGGGGATCGTGCAGCGGTGTGTCGTCGGCGCCGCGTGGCAGCTCCTCCGGCAGGTGCAGGCCGCGATGCAGGAACCAGGCGCCGGCGAGCGAGCCGCCGTGGCGCAGCACGCCGGCGACCTTCGGCTGGCGCGGCGCGAACCGGCGGGCGAGGCGCGGCCAGAGCGCCGAAAGCCCGGGAAGCCGCGCCAGCCGGCGTGCCCGGCGGCGCAGGCGCTCAGCGTTCCGGAACGACGGGTAGCCGCCGAGCAGTTCGTCCCCGCCGAGCCCGGAGAGCGCGACCTTGAATCCCTCCTGGCGCGCCAGCCGGGCGACGAGGTAGGTGTTGAAGCCGTCGATCGACGGCTGGTCCATCACCGCGAGCACCTCGGGCAGCAGCGCGCGCACCTCCTCCCCGGTGACCGTGCGGACGACCTGCGGCAGGCCGAGCGCCCGGGCGACCGCACGGGCTCCGGGCTCCTCGTCGAAGTCCCCGCCGCGACTCTCGGCAAAAGTCAGAGTCAGGGCGGTCGGCGGTTCGGGCAGGTGTCGCCGCGCCAGCGCGGCCGTCATCGCCGAGTCGAGGCCGGCCGAGAGGAAGACGGCCAGCGGAACGTCGGAGACCAGATGCTCGCGCAGGCTCTCGTCGATCGCCTCGCCGAGCGACTCCGGACCTCCCTCGCCGAGATTGGAGGGAAGCGGCTCGATCCGCACCCCCCGCTCGATCGATGCCCGCAGACAGTGCCCGGCCGGGAGGGACCGAATCGCGGCACGGAAGGTGAGCGGCTCGGGCACGGAGCCCCAGGCCAGGAACCCGGCGACTGCGGCCGGGTCGACCGCGCACGACAAGCCCCCGCCGGCCTCGAGCGCCTTCACCTGCGAGGCGAAGCGCAGCAGGCCATCGCTCGTCGAGTAGTAGAGCGGCTTGATGCCGCAGGGGTCGCGAGCCAGCCAGAGCTCGCCGGACTCCTCGTCCCAGTAGGCGAAGGCGTACATGCCGCGCAGCTTCGCCACGCCCCGCAGGCCCTCACGGGAGAGCAGCTCGAGGAGCACCGCAGTGTCGCTCGTCGCCGGCGCCGCGCCGCGGGCTTCCGCCTGGCGCGACAGTTGCCGGAAGTTGTAGATCTCGCCGTTGAAGACGAGCACCGAATTCCCTCGTGCCCCCGACATCGGCTGCGCCGCCGCCTTCGACAGGTCGATCACCGCGAGCCGCCGGTGGGCGAGCGCCGCGCGTCCGGTCGGCGAGAGCCACTCGCCCTCGCCATCCGGTCCACGCCGGGCGAGCGCGGCGCTCGTGCGGCGCAGTTCGGCGAGAGGAAGGTCGGCATCCCGATCGAGCTGGACGAGCCCGGCGATCCCGCACATCGTCAGGCCCACTCGGCCACGACCAGGCGGTCGAGCAGCGGCTCGAGCCGGGCCTCGAACGCGGCCTGCGTGAACTCGCGCTCGAATCGCTGCCGGCCCGCCTCACCCAGGCGTCGCGCGCCGTACGGGTCGCCGAGCAGGCCGGCGAGCGCCCCGGCCAGCAGCTCCGGCCGGCCGGCCGGAACCAGACGGCCCGTCTCGCCGTCGACGATGATCTCCGCCGGCGCGGTATCGGCCAGCGCCAGACAGGGCTTGCCGGCAGCCATCGCCTCGACGAAGACGAGGCCGAACCCCTCGTCGCGCGACGGCATCGCGAAGAGGCTCGCCCGCTGGTAGAGCTCGGCGAGGGTGGGTGGGTCGACGAAGCCGAGAAAGACGACAGCATCCGTCAGTCCCAGCTCGCGCACGCGGGCCTCGAGACGCCCGCGGTCCTCCCCACCGCCGGCAACGACGAGGCGCGCCGCGGGGACTTCTGCGAGCACGGAGGGCCAGGCTTCGATCAGCTCGTCATGCCCCTTGTAGCGCTCCTGCCCGGGGAGGCGCGAGACGATGAGGACGAAGCCGGCGCCGGCGGCCTGCAGCTGCTCCTGGGAGACGGCTCCCGCACCCTCGGGTTCCTCGATCCCCGGATGCACCACCTCGATCCGGCAGCCGGCCGGGAGGAAGGGGCGGGCGCGTTCGACGGTGACCCGGGAAACCGGAAACAGAAAGTCCGCTGCCGCCAGGGCACGGGACTGGTCGGAGGGGAGGGGGCGCCAGACATCGATGCCGTGAAGAACCACTGCGTAGCGAGCGCGGAGGGACGCCGGCAGGTGCCCCTGGATCCGCGCAGGTCCCGGATGATCGAACAGAAAGAGGCGGCGACGGCGACTCGGACCGAGCTGCAGCGCCGCGACGCGCACCGCGAGACGCAGGCGCGAACCGCCGCAGCTCGCGTAGCCATCGAGCGCCGGGTGACCGTCCGAGGCGGGGAGGTGGAGACCGCGGAAGGAGAGGCCGTTCGCCGAGGCATAACGGCGCAGCGCCCGCCCCAGCACGCGGCCGTAGTGCGCCGTGCCGCCGCCGTCCTCGCGCAGGCTCGCCGAGACGTGGATGAGCTCGTCGATCAAGTGCTGCTCCGGCCGTCCCGGGGTGCCGGTGCGGGGATAGGCTGGGAGAGATGTTTCGCCGCCTCGCCCCGCCGCCGCTGCCGGACGACCCGGCGCTCGGCCTCGTGCTGGCGGGGTGCTTCGCGCGCCGGCCGCTCGGGCTCCCGCCGCTCGGGGACGCCGCGCTCGGGGGGCGCGTCGCCGGCCTGGCGGCGCAACTCGGGCTGGCGCCGCTGCTGGCGACCCGGGTCGGGCTCGAGTCGGCGCTCGCCGCCTGGGGCGAGGCGGCGGCGGCCGAGCTGCAGCGCGCGCGCGGCCGCGCCGCGGGGAGGGCGCTCGCCCAGCTCGGGCTGATCGACGAGATCGCCGCCGAAGCGCATCGCCTGGGAGTCCCCGTCGCCTGGTTGAAGTTCGCCGGCCTCGCGGCGGCCGGTGTCGAGGTAGTCGGCCGGCGCCCGGCCTCCGACGTCGACCTGCTGCTGCCCGAAGAGCGCGCCGGAGAACTGGTCACCGCGCTGGCGGCGCGCGGCCTCGAGCGCTCCCTGGCGCCGCAGCCGCCGCATCAGATCGCCACCCTGGTGCGCGCCGACTCCGGCGCCGTCGACCTGCACCGCTACCTCCCCCACTTCCGCCTGCCCGGCCAGCACCGTCGCTCGCCCCGCTTCGAAGACCTCCAGGCCGCCGGCCTGTTGGTGCCGGCGGCGCAGCTGCCGGCCGGCTCCTTCCACCCGACCCCGGCGCTCGCCGCGGCGCACGCCCTGGTCCACGGCCTGGTCCACAACCGGTTCTCCGCCGACGCGCCGCAGCTGCGCCTCGCCGCCGACCTCGCCGACCTGCGCTTCGCGGAAGCAGGCGGGCCGGACGTCGCCGCGGTGGCGGCGCTGTGCGGCGAAGTGCTGGCCGCCGCCGAGGTCGAAGAGCTGGCCCGCCTGCTCGCGGCGCTGCGCGCCGGGCGCCTGCCGGATCCTGCCAGCGCGGCCGAGCGCGGCGCCGCCCGGTGGCTGGCGCACGCCGTCGCGCTGGCGACGCGGCCCGACTACGCCGCCAGCCTCAAGCTGCGGGCCGCCCTGCAGGGGAGCGGCGAAGGAGCGCTCTGGCGGCGCTCCGCCACCCGTCTGCGGCGGCTGTTCGTGCTTTCGGCGATCGAAGTCGAGGCGATCTACGGCCCGCAGCCAGGGCGCGGAGCGATTCTGCGCCGGCAGCTCGGGCGACCTTTCGACCTGCTGCGGCGGGCCTGGCGCGGCGGCGCGGCGGCGCGCCGCGAGCGGCCCTGAACGGCGGCCGGTTCGCAGGCGGTTCAGGGTCGCGACGGCGACGCCTCGGGGCGGCGCGGATCGTCGTCGGTGACGACGACGTAGCCGAGCGCTCCGAGACCGCCGGCCGCGGCGGGCCACCAGACGATGGCCGCCGGGCAGACCTGCTGGCCCTCGTCGCCATCGACGTCGATGCGCCGCGAGATGTCCTCGCACTCCCAGTGGAAGGGGACGTCCCCCTCCTGCCAGGCGGCGGTGTCGCCGATGTCGAGCTCGTTCGCCTCGTCGCGCTGGTCGTCGGTGAGCTCGACCCGGCAGTCCTTGTCGATCGGCGCGACACGCATCGGCGTGCGCTCGAGCGCCCGCCCTTCGGCGTCGACGCGGGCGAGGAACCACTCGGCCGGCTCGTACTTCTGCGTCGCCAGCCAGCCGTCCAGCTCGGCCGGATCGCCGTCGAGCAGCCAGTCGCGCCGATCGTTGCGGCCGACGCTTGCCTTCTCGCGGATGGTCTCGGCGTCGAGGTCGCGGTTGGGATCGCGCTCCTCGGTCGTCTCCTTGGTCTTCCACCACGCCGCCGTGCGGTCGGCGCCGGTGTACCCCTCGAGCTCCTTGCGCGCCAGCCGCGCGCTCTCGGGCAGCGGCAGCACGGCCCACCAGCCGCCGGTCGCCTCGTCGCGGGTCATCTCGACCCAGTAGAAGTCCTCGACTTCGTGCGACAGCCGGCGGAAGTAGACGCGCAGCGACTCCTCCTCCGCGAGCGGAGCCGCGGTCTGCGCGGTGACCACCGCGTGTTCACCCAGCGGAAGGCAGGTAAGTTCGCCGGCGACGAGGCCCGCGGCGCGGAGCGGAGTGCCGGCCGCGAAGCCGCACACGACAGACAGGGACACGGCGAGGGTCGCTGTGAAGTTTTTCATAGGAGCGGTGGCGCGACTCTATGGGGGCCCGCTGACAGCGTCAAGTCAGTGAAGTGTCAGCCGGCCGTCAGTCGCGACTCCGCCGCCGCGGCCGGGACTCTTCCTCGGTCGGCGCCTCCGATCGCTCGGCGATCGGTGCGAAGGCGGGGCGGGCGGCGAGCGTCCGCGCGGCGATCCAGGTGGCCAGGCGCCGCTCGAACTCCTCGCGCAGCGCCGGCTCGACCGGCGCCGCGGCGTAGACCTCGAATCGCCCCTCCACCGCGTCCAGCCGCTCGAAAGTCGCCTCGAAGCCCGCGCGGTCCCCGGCGCGCCCCTGAGCGACGCCGAGCCGCACCAGGCAGGCGGCGAGCCGCGTCGGTTCGTCGAGCAGGCCGAAGCAGGCGAGGCGGAACTTGCGCGCCGCCGCCGCCGCGTCGCCGCGCTCGAGCGCCACGGCGGCCGAGCGCTCGAGGTCGAGGTAGAACGGCTCGGGTTCGGCGGCACGCAGCGCCCCGCCCGGGAGCGCGGCGACGAACAGCAGCACCGCGGCGAGGCGGACCACGGGGAGACGGGTCATCGGAAGGCTCCTGCGGCGACCGGCAGCGGCTGATCGGCGAGCACCGCCGCGGCGTGATCGCGGGTCAGCTGGTCGGCGCGCGCGGCGCCGAAGCGACGTTCGAGCTCGGCGCGGGCGCGCGCCAGCCCGGTGGGGCGCCACCCCGGCCGGTGCGCGTCGCTGGCGACGAAGTGCGCCAGCCCCGCCTCGGCCAGGGCCAGGGCGCGCTGGCGCGGCCCGGAGCCGAAGTCGCCGGTGAGCGAAGCGGCGGTCACCTGGAGAAAGGCGCCGGCGGCCACCAGCCGCTCGACGAGCCCCGGATCGCCCGCCAGGCAGGGGGTGACTTCCGGGTGGGCGATCACCGGAAACCAGCCGCACTGGAGGAGGGCGCCGACCAGCGCCACCGGATCGGGGCCGCAGCCGGTCGGTTCGAGCTCGAGCAGCAGGTAGCGCGATCCGGCCAGCGGCAGCACGCCGCCGGAGGTCCGCTCGGCCGCCTCGCGCAGCAGATCCGAGTCGACCCGATTCTCGGCCCCCAGGTGGAGCCGTGGCCGCTCGCCGACCGCCTCCGCCAGTTCGGCGAGCGCCGCCGCGAGCGCCTCGGGGGAGAGATCGGTCCACTCGTCGCGACGTCGGTGCGGCGTCGCCACCAGGTCGGTGCACCCCTCCCCCGCCGCCCGGCGGCAGAGTTCGACCGCCTCGACGAGCGAGCGGGCCCCGTCGTCGAGACCGGGCAGCAGGTGGGCGTGCAGGTCGATCACGCGCCCCCCGCGCCGGCCCGCGGCGCGGGCAGCTCGCCGTAAGTGCCGTAGCCGGAGCCGTAGGAGCCGGAGTAGGAGCCGTCGACCGGTCGGGCGCGGTTGAGCACGGCGCCGAGCAGCCGCACGTCCGAGCGGCGCAGGCGATCGACGCAGGCCGCGGCGTCGCGGCGCTCGACCTTGCCGGCGCGCAGGCAGAGCACCAGGCCGTCGACGTGGTGACCGATCAGCAGGGCGTCGGCGACCGCCAGGGTCGGCGCGGTGTCGATCAGCACGAGGTCGAAGCGGGACCGCGCCCAGGTGACGAATTCGCCGAAGCGCACCGCGCCGAGCAGCTCGGACGGGTTGGGCGGAATCGGTCCGGCCGGCACCAGCGCGAGGTTCGGCACGTCAGTCGGCGTGACGATCGCTTCGAGCTCGGCGGCATGGGTGAGGAAGTCGACCAGGCCGGCGCGGCCGGTGCGCTCGAAAACTTCCGCCAGTCGCGGTTTGCGCAGGTCGCCGTCGACCAGCAGCACGCGCCGCCCGAGCTGGGCGAAGACCACCGCGAGATTGACCGCCGTGCTGGTCTTGCCCTCGCCCGGCACCGCCGAAGTCACCGCCAGGGCGCGCAACTCGGTGGCGGTCGACAGCAGCAGCGCGGTGCGCAGCGACCGGTACGCTTCCGAGACGGCGAGCCGCGGCCGCAGGTGGGGCAGCAGCTCGATGCGCGGCGCGCCGCCGGTCGCCACGTCGCCGCTGTCGCCGCGCCTGCGCAGCTTGCGCGCCACCCCCTGGCCGGCACCGCCGTACCCGTAGCCGAGGTGCTCGAGCCGCCCGGCGCTCGCCGCCACCTCGACGTCGGGAACCACCGCGAGGACCGGCAGCTCGAGGCGGCGTTCGACCTCTTCGCGCGTCTTCAACGTACGGTCCATGTAGTGCAGCAGGAAGACCAGCGCCAGGCCGAGCAGCGAGCCGCCGCCGAGTCCGAGGGTGAGGTCGCGCGACAGCGACGGCCGGAAGGGAGCGCCGGGGACGAGCGCCTTGTCGACCACCCGCACGTTCGACTCGCGGGTCGCCTGAAGGCGCGAAGTGACGTCGGTCTCGGACTGACGGCGCAACAGTTCGTCGAGCAACTGCCGCTTGGTGGAGATCTCGATCTGCAGATTGCTGTACTCGACCGCGGCGGAGTTGAGCTCGCGATTCTCGGCCTTGACCCCGGCGAGCGCCGCCTCCAGCGAGCGTTCGCGCCGGGCCGCGGTCTGGTACTCGGCCCGCGCCGCTTCCCGGGCGCGCGCCAGGGCGTCGCGCGAGACCGCGTCGAGATTGCGCCTCGCCTGGGCGATGCGGGCGTTGAGCTCGATCATCGCCGGCCACTCGGGCTTGAAGTTCTCGAGCTTCGAGGCGTATTCGCGCTCGAGCGCCGACAGCTCGCCGCGCTGGCGGGTGACGAGCTCGTCGTCGAGCAGGTCGACGGCGGCCGACGAGGCGGCCGACTCGAGCTCGCGCAGGCGAGCCTCGCGCGCGATGCGGTCGGAGACGGCGCGCACGTAGTCCTGGTTGAGCGCCTCGAGCCGTCGCAGGGTGACGTTGGCCTCCGGGTCGAGCGAGACGATGTCGGTGCGGCGGCCGTAGGCCTGGAGCTGGGCGTCCTTGTCGGCGATCTCCTGCTTGAGCGCCTCGATCTGCTGGCCGAAGAAGGTGGACGCCTTGCCCGCGAGGCTCGCCCGCGTCTCGATGCCCCAGTCGATGTAGGCGTCGACCACGCCGTTGGCGACCCGCGCGGCGAGCTCCGGCGAGCGGGAGCGATAGGAGACCTCGACCAGCTGGGTGCCGCGCAGCGGGTTGATCTCGAGGCCGCCGAGCACGCCGCCGGCGAGGCCGCCGATCGCCGCCTCGTCGTCGGCGGCGGTGACCGCCTCGCCGGTGCCCGCGGCGTCCGGTCCCGCGAAGGCCGGGTCCTGGTCGAGCCGCAGGTTGACCACCACGCGCTCGGCGAGGCCGCGGCTGGCGAGCAGCCGGTACTGGGTCGGGTAGTACTCGGTGTTCCACCAGTTCTCGAGCCAGGAGTTCTCGAGGCCGCCGAGCGGCACCGAGACGCGGCGCTCGATCTGGATCAGCGACGTCGCCCGGTACTCCTTGGGCGTCATCAGGTAGTGCAGCAGCGCCACGCCGATCGCCAGGCCCGCGACCAGCGCCACCAGGCGCCAGCGGGCGGTGACGATCTCGAGGTAGTCGCGCAGGTGGAGATCGAACTCGCCGCCCGGATCGGGCGCGAACGGGTCGACGGCGGGCGGCGGCGGCGCGTGCATCAGAAGATCGCCTCCTTGACCACCACCACGTCGCCGGCACCGAGCTCCGGGTCCGGCACCTCGCCGGCGAGGACCTTGCGGTAGTCGACGATCTCGCCGTCACCCAGCGTGTCACCGCTGCGCCGCTGGATGCGGATCCGCTTCGACGCCCGGTCGGTCAGTCCGCCGGCCCGCGCCAGCACGGCGAGCAGCGAGATGCGGTCGGTCGAGCGGAAGGTGATGGCTCCGGGTTGGGCCACTTCGCCGAGGCAGTAGACGCTCACCTCGATCCGCGGCGGCACGTGTATGAGGTCGTTCGAGCGGATCGGCAGGTTGAGGTCGGCCTCGCCGCGCACGAACAGCCCCTCGACCGGGATCTCGACCTGGTCGGAGAGCCCGTTGTCGGCCCGCCGCAGGACGTAGATCAGGTCGCCGTGATTGTCGGCCAGCCCCCCCGCCGCGGCCAGCGCGTCGAGCAGGGTCCAGTTGCCGGGGAAGGCGAGGTGGCCGGGCTGGCGGACCGCCCCGATGACGGTGATCGGCCGCGAACGGAACTCGATCACCTCCACCGACACCGAGGCGCGATTGACGTAGCGCTCTTCGAGCAGCCCTTCGAGCCGGGTCGCGAAATCGGCCTCGGTGAGCCCGACGGCCAGGACGTCGCCGATCAGCGGCAGATTGATCGCGCCCGACTCCGAGACGCGGCTCTCGACGTTGAGCTCGGGCACCTCGAAAACGCGGATGCGCACCAGATCGCGCGGCCCCAGCTTGTAGCCGGAATCGGCGGCGACGGTCTGCGCCCGCGCGACGCCGGCGAGGGCGAGACAGAAGGCGGAGACGACGAAGAGCGAACGACGGAGAAGGGGCAAGATGGGCTCTCGGAGCGGGGATTCTAGCGCGGAGTTCAGAAAACGCCGTCGGCCTCGAATCCGAGCACCAGGCCGACGCGCAGCTCGTCGAAGCTCCGGTCGACGCCGAGCGAGCGGTTGGTGACCTCGGTGCGCCGCCACTCCGGACCGAGCGAGAGGTGACGTCCGAGCGGAAAGGTGGCGCCGGCGCCGACACTGCGCGTGTCGTCGGTGCGCTTCCCGGCGCTCCCCGCGGAGTAGCGGTGCTCGCCGCTCTCGACGAAGGCGCGCAGGCGGCCGCGCTCGCGCAGGGTGAGCCCGATCTCGGAGCCGACACGGCGATCGACGAACCAGGAGCGGCCCGGCTCGACCGACCAGACGAACGACTCCTGACCGTAGAGGGCGAGCAGGAAGCGGTCGCGCGGCTGCCAGCCGATCCGGGCGCGGCCGAGCGTGCCGTCGAACCCCTCGAACTGCGAACCGTCCGTCGCCTCCATCTCGGCCGCCCAGAGAGCGGCCGAGGCGGAGAGCTTGGAACGACTCCACGAAAGCTCGCCGTAGAGCGATTCGCCGCGCGCGTCGCGCGGGGCGCGTTCGAAGTCGGCCCGCACTCCTCCCGCGCCGAGCGCCACCGCGAAGTCGCCGCGTCGCCAGCGCACGCCGGCGAGCCACTCGCGATCGTCGCGCTCGAGCAGGTCGAGTTGCGGTTCGCTCGCTTCGGCGAAGCGCAGACTCGTGGCGCTGCCTCGGCCGAACAGCGACAGCGACCCGCCGAGCGGCACCTCGACGTTCGCCTCCAGCCGCCGGTCGTCGGAGGAGATCCGGCGTTCGATTTCGGGGCTGATCTGCCGCTCCCCTTCGTCGGTCCTGCCGATCAGCTCGACCAGCAGGCGGTTGCCGTGCAGGAAGACTCCGGCGCCGTAGCGGCCGGCCCAGTCGCGCCGCTCCTCCGCTTTCTCCCACCAGACGTAGTGCGGCAGCGCCTGAGCCGCCAGCGTCGTGCGCGAACCGATCGGCAGGTAGAAGTGCGCGCCGACCCCGCCGCTGGCGGTGAAGTCGCGCTCGCTCTCGCCGTCGTCGCGCTGCTGCTCGACCCAGGCGACTTCGCGCAGCGCCAGCCAGGGCTCGACGCGGACCGGGCCGAAACGCCAGCGCGCGCTCTCGATCGCTTCGGCGAGCTGCTCGCGGCGATCCACCGGCTGCCGGCCGAGCGTGCCCGGCGGCGTATACTCGCTGCCCTGCGCCAGCGCCGATGCCGCCGCGGCGAACCCGGCCACGGCGACCATCCAGAAGATCCGGGAATTTCGAGTTTTCAGGGCGGGCCTCGCTTCGGATGATACGGGATTCCGCGCTCCGCTCGATACCGCTGGCCCTGCTGCTGGCCTGGGCGCCGCTCCCCTTCGGCAGCGTCACGCCGGGCTTCGCCCACCTGCTCCAGGGAGCGACCTTCCTCGTGCTGGCTGGCCTGGCCCTGCGCCGGCCGGCGGTGCCGGCGGCCGCTCTCGGCGCGGCGGCCGGCCTCGCCCTGATCGCCCTTCTCGGCCTGCTGCAGTCGCTCGCCTGGCCGATCGCCGTCGTCGAGCTCCTCTCTCCCGCCCACGCCCGCGTCGCGCTCGAGAACGCCGAGCTGGCCGGCCTGCCGGCTCCCGCTCAAGCCCCGCTGTCGCTCGCCCCGGCTGCCAGCCGGCTGGCAGCGCTCGACTGGCTCCTGCCGGCCGCCGCGCTGCTGGCCGCCGCCATCGCCGCGCGGCGCGGCGCCGCGCGCCGCCTGCTGGCAGCGGCGCTGGTCGGCGCCGCGCTGCTGCAGGTGCTGCTCGGGGTGCGTTCGTGGTTCGCCGGCGCGTCGACCCTTTGGGGGGTCGAGACGCCGCTGGCGGCGCTGCGCCTGCGCGGCACGTTCGTCAATCCCAACCACCTCGCCCTGTTTCTCGAGATCGCCCTGGCGGTGGTCTGGGGCGCCCTCGCCGCGGGAGCCGAGCGGGCCCGTCACGAGCGCCACCTCGAGGAGCGCCTGGTCCGGCTGGCGCTGCCGGGCCTGGCGGCCGTGGCCCTCGCCGGTGCCCTGGTCTTTACCGGCTCGCGCGCCGGCCTGCTGGCCGCGGCCGCCGGCGGGCTGGCCGCCGGTCTCGCGGCCACGCTCGGCCGGGGCCGGCGACGCGCCGCGGCCGCGGCGGCCGCGGCGCTCGGCGTCGGCCTGCTGACGCTGGCGCTGTTCGGCGTCCGCGCCGGCTCTCTGGCGCGGCTGGCCGGCTCGGCGAGTGACGAGTCGAGCGCCCGGGCGAGAGTCGAGGCGGCCCGCCGGACGCTCGACCTGGCGCACGAGTTCCCTCTCACCGGGAGCGGCCTGGGCAGCTTTGCCGCCGCCTTCCCGCGGGTTCAGGGGGCGTTGCCCGCCACCTGGCGGCACGCCCACAACGACTGGGTGGAGGTAGCGGCGACGACCGGCGCCGCCGGGTCGCTCGTGCTGCTGCTCACCCTCGCGGTCGGGGTGCGTGCTCTCGGGCGGGCCGCTTCCGGGTCGCGGCGCGGCGAAGAACGCGCCGCCGGCATCGCCGCCGTCGCGGCGCTCGCCTCGGTGGCTGTGCACTCGCTGTTCGATTTCGGCCTGACCCTGCCGGCCAACGCCCTGGCGCTGGCCGTCGTGGCCGGCGTGGCGTTGGCGAGCACGCCGCCGCCCGCTGCGCCGGGCGCAGCGGGTGGAGCTTCTGAAATGGGGGGGCCCGGCGAGCCGGCCGATCAGCCGTGAATCTGCGACCAGCTGGCGGACGAGCCTTCCTCGAAGCCGTCCGTGAAGAGCGGCGCGGACTCCGCGGGGGCCGGCGCCGCCGGAGCGGCGACCTGCACCTCGACCTGCCGGGGCCGGGCGGAGGGACCGACGAGCACCGCAGCGACGAGCGCCGCGGCGGCCGCCGCTGCCCAACCCAGCTTGCGCCGGATTTCCGGGCGGCGGAACGGCAGGATCCGCGCCGTTTCCGGCCGCGGAGTCTCCTCCGCCAGGCCGGAGCGGAACGCGGACAGATCCGCCACGGCGGCCGCGAGCACGGGGTCGCGCTCCAGCCTTTCGGCGAACAGCGCCCGGTCGCCTTCGTCCCCCGTGCCGTCGACCCAGGCTTCGATCTCTTCGAAGCTCACGGGCTCGAGCCGGGCCTCTTCGAGGGCGATCTGGCGGCTCCATTCCGCCGCCAGGCGGACCGCTTCGGCATCGGCGGGAGTCGGGGTACGGGCGGGGGCGGGGCGCATCGTCGGTCTCTCCGGGGGTGAAGAGTGTGAAACCGGGGTCAAACTCCCATCCCGGGAAGAAATCCGCGCATCCGGCGCCCCAGACGGAGTCGGGCACTCTTGCGCAGATTGATCACCTGCTGGCGGGTCAGCCCGAGGCGCTCGGCGATCCGCAGGTCCTCGAGCGGCAGCCCGGGCAGCAGCCCGGCGACCTCCTCCGGCGAGAGGCCGAGGGCGGCCGCCAGCCCCGCCGGATCGACCACGCGGCTGTCGAGGAGGGCCGAAAGCATGTCCCCACCCCCCTCGTCGCGCAGATTGAGCAGCAGGGCGGCGCGCTGAGGAGCCGGCAGCTCGAGGATCTCGCCCCACAGCCGGACGAGGAGCTGGCGGGCGGCGAGAGCGGCGTCGGCCGCCGGCGCCGGGTCGACCGGCTCGCGGAGCGCCGGCTCCTCCTCCCCGTCGCCCGGCGAGCCCGCCGCGAGGGCGAGGGGCGCGTCATCGCGGACATCGAGGGCGAGGGCGAGGGCGTCGACCAGGTCCTCGAAGCGACAGGGGGCGCCGAATCCGGCGAGGACAGCCGCCAGCAGCCGGCCGAAGGCCGCCGGCTCACGGCCGACCCGGGCGACGACCTCGGTCGCGACCGACCCGAGCCGTCCGACCGCGGGTGCGGCCGGCCGGCCGCTCCAGGCCGCCAGCCCGCAGGCCGTCTCCTGGCCGGGCAGGGCCCAGACGGCCAGGTCCCCCCCCTTGCGCAACACGTAGCGGACGCGCTGGCGCAGCCGCGTCCGCTCCGGCTCGCGCGCCATGAGAAAGGCCGACACCGCGTTGTAGGCGACCACCGCGACGTAGTCGCGCAGACTGGCCATCGCCTCCCGCTCGCCGCTGCGCACCGCTTCGAGCTGGAGCTGCAGACGCATCAGCGCCCCGGCGTGGAGGTCCTCGAGGTCCTCTTCGGCGAAGCCGCTCGAACGGCCGCCCAGCTGGCGGCGGATCACCTTCCAGACCAGGGGCGAGGCGACCTCCCCCAGCAGCTCGCCGAGCCGCTCGCGCGCCGCCTCCCCCGCGGCCGCGAGGTAGCGGGCGAGGCCCGGATCGGGCGGCGGCGGAGCGTCGGAGGTCATCGGGAGATTCCGGGTCGGCAAGCCGTGCCATCCTAAGGCCTCCACCGCCCATGGCACGCACCGCGCCGCTCGTTCCGCCGCTCGCGCTCGCCGCTCTCGGATGCCTGCTCGCCGCGCTCCCCCTGGCCGCGCAGCCCGCCGGCCCGGTCGACGGGCAGTCCGCCACCGAATCGTGGTCGACGCTCGGTCTGCTGCGAGTGCGCGACATGACGCCGTTCGGCCTCAACCGGCTCGACCTGCTGCCGGCGCACGCGGTCGACTTTCCGCCCGGCTCGTTCGGCTTCGAGTTCAACCTGACCCACCAGAACACCTGGGTGATGTCGCGCAACGTCGAGGAGCTGCTGAGCGCCCGCGGCACCGCTCGCCGCCGCATCGGCCCGGCGGAGGTCGCGGCGATTCTCGCCCTGCCGGGCGACGCCTACCTGGTCGACGGCGAGTTCGGCCTCGTCGACACGACGCTCCACTACCGGATGACCGAGCGCTTCGGCCTCTACGCGCAGCTGCCCTGGCACTACTTCGGCGGCGGCTTTCTCGACAAATCGATCGAGGACTTCCACGGCGCGGCCGGTCTGTCGAACGGCGGGCGCGAGCTCGGCCGGCGCGATCAGTGGCTGATCGTCGCCGGGATCGGTGACGGGGAGTTCGTCGTCACCGAGGCGCCCTCCGCCGACTTCGGAGATCCGGTTCTCGGGCTGCGCTGGACGGCGTTCGAGCGGCCGCGTCGATGGAACGTCGTCGTCGAAGGGGCCTTCAAGCTCGTGGTGCGCGACCGCCGGCGGCTGGTGTCGACCGGAACGACCGATTACGGGCTGCAGATCTCTCTGCAGCGCTTCCTGCGCCGCAACGCGCTCTACCTGAGCCTCGCCCAGGTCTGGGTTTCGAGCCCCGAACGCGCTTTCGCCGACGACGAGTGGATTCCGACCGCGGTCGCCGGCTGGGAGACGCGGCTCACCCGGCGGGCGAACCTCGTCCTGCAGCTCTACGCCAGCCGCAGCACCATCCGCGAGACGCCGCTCGAGGAGCTCGCCGCCGACAAGCTGCAGGCGACGCTCGGCGTGCAGTGGCGGCGCGGCGATACGGCGCTGCGGCTCGGCCTGACCGAGAACCTGGCCAACTTCGACAACACCCCGGACGTCGGAATCACCTTCTCCGTCGGGCGGATCTTCGGCGCCGGGCGGGTGCCCTGACCGTTACTCGGCGACCGGCTCCGACACCGCCTCGGACTCGGGCTGGAAAGAGCCGTCGAAGTACCAGCGGCCGTCGACGCGCAGGAAACGCACCGATTCGCCGTCGAGCCTCGCCGTCGCGGTGTCCCCGTCGGTGACCAGGTCGGCGAGGACGCCGTCGCCGATCCGGATCGGACCCTCGTCGGCCGGCTTCTCCTCGGCGCCCGGCATCGCCTCGATGAAGGCCATGGTGTCGGTCAGGAAGGCCCCCTGGTCGATCTTCGCGAAGAGCGTCTCGAGCTCGGCCTCGGGCAACTCGGCCGGCTCCGGCTCCCCTTCTCCCGGGATGGTGGGCAGCCCGTACTTGCCGACCAGCGCGTTGTAGCGCAGGCGCAGTTCGTCGACCTCCTTGCGCCCCTCGGCCAGCTTCGCCTCCTGCGCCGCCTTGTCCTCGGCCGAGGCGTCCTCGGCGAACGCCTCGCCCATGCCGGCCCCCATCTCGAGACCCATCTGCGAGAAGGCGACGACCATCGTCGCCGCCATGTAGATCCCCTGAGTCATCTCGAGGCGCGACTTCGGGTCGAGGCAGTTGGCGATCTCGGCGAGGTTCTTCTCCTCGGCCGCCTGCTTGACCCGTTCGACGAGGGCCTGCGGGCTGTCGGCGCCCGGCTGGCCGGCGAAGGCGCCTCCGGCGAGCAGCGTCAGGCCGACGAGGGTGGTGACGATGCGCGGAGCGATCCCGTTCGGGTTGCGGCTCATTTCGGACCTCCTCGATGTGGAATCGACATCCTGACGCACTTCGGGCCGGAACGGAACGCCGCCGCGGCGCCCGTTCCGGCCCGATCGACCGGCAGGCAGGTCCGGTGCTTCAGGCGCCCATCAGGCCGATCACCTTGCCGTCGACCCAGTCCATTCGCTCGGCCTGCGGCGAGGCCGGCAGTCCCGGCATGCGCAGCAGGTCGCCGAGCAGGGCGACGACGAAGCCGGCGCCGGCCGAGACGACCAGGCCGCGGACCGTGATGTCGAAGTCGCGCGGCCGTCCGAGCACCTTGGGATCGTCCGACAGCGAGCTCTGGGTCTTGGCCATGCAGACCGGCAGGGCGCCGAAACCGAGCCGCTCGGCCTCGGCCCGGTCGCGCAGCCCCTCGCGCGTCCAGTTGACCGCCCGCGCGCCGTAGACGCGGGTGGCGATCGTCTCGACCTTCTCGGCGATCGAAGTGCCGGCCTGCTGGAGCGGCCGCACCGGCGCCTGGTCGCGCCGGCCGGCGGCGACCACCGCTTCGGCCAGCTCGCGGCCGCCGTCGCCGCCGCGGGCGAAGATGTCGGCGGTCGCCGCGGCGAGCCCGAGCCCCTCGCAGTAGCGGCGGACCACGGCGATCTCGCCGTCGCTGTCGGCGGCGAAGCGGTTGATCGCGATGACCGGATCGCGGCCGAAGGCGCGGATGTTCTCGATGTGCTTGCCGAGGTTGGCGAGGCCGCGCTCCACCGCCGCTTCGTCGGGCTGGCCGAGGTCCTCGAACTTGACGCCGCCGTGCAGCTTGAGCGCCCGCACGGTGGCGACCAGGACGACCGCCGCCACGTCGAGCCCGGCCGCCTGACACTTGATGTCGAGGAACTTCTCGGCCCCCAGGTCGGCGCCGAAGCCGGCCTCGGTGATCGTCCAGTCGGCGTGCGCCATCGCCATGCGCGTGGCGACCACGGAGTTGCAGCCGTGCGCGATGTTGGCGAACGGACCGCCGTGGACGAACGCCGGCACCCCCTCGAGGCTCTGCACCAGGTTCGGCATCAGGGCGTCCTTGAGGATCACCATCATGGCGCCGACCGCCTTGAGGTCGGCCGCGGTGACCGGCTGCTTGTCGTAGCTCAGGCCGACCAGCAGCCGCCCGAGCCGCAGGCGCAGGTCCGCTTCGTCGCTGGCCAGGCAGAGCGCCGCCATCACTTCCGAGGCCGGCGTGATGTCGAAGCCGGCCTCGCGCGGCACCCCTTCGGTCGGGCCGCCGAGCCCGATGACCAGGCGCCGCAGGGCGCGGTCGTTCATGTCCATCACCCGGCGCCAGAGAATCCGGCGCGGGTCGAGACCGAGCGGGTTGCCCTGCTGGAGATGGTTGTCGGCCATCGCCGCCAGCAGGTTGTTGGCCGCCGAGATGGCGTGGAAATCGCCGGTGAAGTGGAGGTTGATGTCCTCGGCGGGCACGACGATCGAGCGGCCGCCGCCGGTGGCCCCCCCCTTGGCGCCGAAGGTCGGCCCGAGCGAAGGCTCGCGCAGCGCCAGGGCGACGCGCTCGCCAATCTTCGCCAGCCCCTGAGCGAGACCGATCGAGATCGTCGTCTTGCCCTCGCCCGCCTTGGTCGGCGTGATCGCCGAGACCAGCACGAGCCGGCCGTCCGGGCGCCCCGAGGCGGCGCGCGCCGCGAGACGCACCTTGGCCTTGTCGTGGCCGTAGGGGATGAGATCGGAATCACGCAGGCCGAGGTCGCGGGCGACCTCGAGAATCGGACGGATGGTGGACGGCGAGCTCATTCGCAGGACTCCTCCCGGGGGCGCATGCTATGCGCAACCGCGCCGGCGCCGCCGACCCCCGCGGGCGGGGCAGCCCGCACTGCGGCCGCAGCTCCCGCCTCAGAGGTAGCCGAGCGAGCGCAGCTCCTGTTCGGCCGCGGCGTCGAGCTCGGCGGCCGGCGCCTCGCCGGCGAAGCGCCGTGCCAGCTCGGCGGCGAGCAGGCGCTGCAGCACGGCGGCCCGCTCCGGCGCGTCCAACGCGCGATCGATCCGCTCGCCGGGGTCGCTTCCGAGGTCGAACAGGCGGCCGTCCCAGAGCTTCCAGCCGCCGAGGCGCAGCGCGTGCGAGGCGTCGCTCCCGTCGTCGAGGCTCGCCATGGCGGCCAGCTCGCGCGTCGAGGTGCCGCGCACCAGCGGCAGCAGACTGCGCCCCTCGAACACCGGCGGCGCCTCGACACCGGCCAGCTCGAGCAGGGTGGGAGCGAGGTCGAGCAGTCGCACCGGCAGGGTGACCTCGCTGCCCGCCGCCTCGCCCCCCGGCAGGCGAATGAGCAGCGGCACGCGCAACAGTTCGTCGTAGAGCGTGTGCGAATGCCAGCCGACCTTGCCGTGCTCGCCGAACTCCTCACCGTGATCCGAGGTCAACACGACCACCGCGTCGCGAAACCGTTCGCTGGCCGCCAGTCCGGCGAGCAGCCGGCCCACGGCGCGGTCGACCGAGACGATCTCGGCTTCGTAGGCGCGCTCGATGTGCCGCAGGTCGGCCTCGTCGATGGCGACTTCGCCCCGGTTGATCGACTCGATCAGACCCACCGGGATCCGCTCGCCGAGCGCGCCGCGATACCCGGGATCGAGCTTCGCCAGGGTCGCCGGGTCCGGCCGGTAAGGGTGGTGGATCTCGTAGGTGTGCAGGAAGAGGAAGACCGGCCGCGGATCCGGCTCCGCGAGCAGCGACAGGGCGGCGCCGACCCGGGGCCAGAAGGCCCCGGCCTGCTGCCGCTCGGAGCGCGGCCGGTAGACCTCGAAGCCCTGGCCGATGCCGAACTCGCGCGCCAGCTGCCCCGCGGCGGTGAGCGCCACCGTCCGGTAACCGGCCGCCTGCAGGACCTCGGCGACGGTGACGGCGCTCTCGGGCAGCGCGCGGCGCCGGGCGAACGAGGCGCCGAGGCGGATCGGCGGCACGGAGGTCAGCATCGAGGCGTGCGAAGCGAGCGTCGACGGAGCCTGGGCGATGGCTTCGCGGAAGAGCACCGCGCCGGCACGGAAGCGATCGATCTCGGGGCTGGTCGGCAGCGGATGCCCGTAGCAACCGAGCCGGTCGGCGCGCAGCGTGTCGATCGAGATCAGAATCAGGTCCGGACGGCGCGCGGGCTCTTCCGCGCGGCAGCCGAGCGCCGCCGCCAGCGCCAGCGGCAGGAGGGCGGCGAGTCGGCGCCTCCGACCGATGCCCGGCCTCATGGCGCGCTGCCCGCGCCGACCACTCGCGAGGCCTCGCCGAAGAGGTTGAAGCTCTCCGCGCGCAGAAACGAGACGAGGGTCAGCCCGAAGCGCTCGGCCAGCGCCACGGCGAGGGTCGAAGCGGCGCCAACCCCGGCGACGACCGGCACGCCGGCGACGATCGCCTTCTGGACGATTTCGAAGCCGAGCCGGCCCGAGACGACGAGCACCGCGGCCGAGAGCGGCAGGCGGCGTCCGGCGAGGGCCCAGCCGATCAGCTTGTCGACCGCGTTGTGTCGGCCGATGTCCTCGCGCACGGCGAGCACCTCGCCGGCGGCGGAGAACAGACCGGCGCCGTGCAGGCCGCCGGTCGCGGCGAAAGCGGGCTGGAGTTCGCGCAGCCGCGCCGGCAGCCGCCCGAGGACGGTGCGCTCGACCGCCAGCGCCGCGGTGACCTCCGGCGCGGCGATCGCCAGGTCGGCGATCGAGCTCTTGCCGCAGACGCCGCAGCTGGCCGAGGCGTAGAAGCCGCGCTCGCGCCGCCTCCCGGCGGCCTCCGGAGCCAGCTCGACGTCGAGAAAATTGCGACACGCCTCGCCCGCCAGTTCGGGCGGCCGGGTGAGGGCGCGGATCTGCTCCGCCGCGGTGACGATCCCTTCGCTGAAGAGAAAGCCCGCCGCCAGCTCCTCGTCCTCCCCCGGGGTGCGCATCAGGACGGTGAACGGGCTGCCGTCGAGACGCAGCTCGAGCGGCGCCTCGACCGCCAGCCGGTCGCTCGCCGCAACGCCCTCATCGCCCCGCCAGCGCACCACGGGCGCGGCGGCGACGCTCTCGCGCGCGGGGCTCTCGACACTCACGCCGGCATGCTAGCTTAAGCGCCATGAACGGCAGGGAGCGACTGACGCAGCCACTCGTCCGCGATCGCAAGGGGGGTCCGCTCCGCCCGGCGACCTGGGACGAGGCGTTGGATCGTGCCGCCGCGGGCCTGCGCCCCCTCGTCGAGGGCGGCGACCCGCGCTCGTTCGGTCTCTTCAGCTGCTCGAAGAGCACCAACGAGATGAACTACGTGGCGGGCAAGTTCGCCCGCGCGGTTCTCGGCTCGAACAACGTCGACAGCTGCAACCGGACCTGACACGCCCCGAGCGTCGCCGGTCTGGCGACGGTGTTCGGAGCGGGTGGCGGCACGAGCTCCTACCAGGAGATCGAAGAGACGGAGTGCGTCCTGCTGTGGGGCTCGAACGCCCGCGAGACGCACCCGATCTTCTTCCACCACCTGCTCAAGGGGGTGCACCGCGGGGCGAAGCTGATCGCCATCGATCCGCGGCGCACCAGCTCGGCGCGCTGGGCCGACCTGTGGGCCGGTCTCGACGTCGGCTCCGACATCGCCCTCGCCCACGCCATCGGCCGCGAGATCCTCGCCGCCGGCCTCGAGAACCGCGATTTCATCGAGCACGCGACCACGGGCATCGACGCCTACCGCGCCGCGGTCGAGGAGTGGACGCTCGAGCGCGCCGAGCGCGAGACCGGCGTTCCGGCGGCGGTGATCCGCGAGATCGCCCACACCTACGCTCGCGCCGGGCGGGCGATGATCTGCTGGACGCTCGGTATCACGGAGCACCACAACGGTGTCGACAACGTGGTGGCGCTGATCAACCTCTCCCTGCTCACCGGCCACGTCGGCCGCTGGGGCTCCGGCCTCAACCCGCTGCGCGGCCAGAACAACGTGCAGGGAGGCGGCGACATGGGCGCCCTGCCCGACCGGCTTCCCGGCTTCCAGCACGTCGAGAACGACGAGCTGCGCGGCCGCGTGGAGGCGGTCTGGGGGCGGCCGATCCCGCCGCGCCGCGGCTGGCACCTGTCGCAGATGTTCGACGCGATGGAGCACGGCGAACTGCGCTCGCTCTATGTCATCGGCGAAAACCCGGCGCGCTCGGAGGCCGACCAGACGCGCGCTCGCCGCCTGCTCGGCGGGCTCGATCTGCTGATCGTCCAGGACGTCGTCTGGACGGCGACCGCCGAGCTCGCCGACGTCGTGCTGCCGGCCGCCGCGGCGTGGGCCGAGTCCGAAGGGACGGTCACTTCGAGCGAGCGCCGCGTCCAGCGGGTGCGCCGGGCGATCGCACCGCCCGACGGCGCGCGCGACGACCTCGAGATCCTCTTCGAGCTGGCGCGGCGGCTGGGGCAGGACTGGGGACGGCCCGACCCGCAGGCGGTCTGGGACGAGCTGCGCCGCGTCTCGCCGGTGCACGCCGGCATGAGCTGGGCGCGGCTCGAGGCCGAGGGGGGCCTGCAGTGGCCGTGCTGGGACGAATCGCACCCGGGCGAGCGCTTCCTCCACTCGCGCCTCTGGGAGCGTCCGATCGTCGGCTCGCGGGCGCCGTTCAGCCCGGTGCGCCACGACCCGCCGGTCGACCGCCTCGACGCCGACTTCCCGCTCCGCCTGACCACCGGCCGCCGGCTCGAGGAGTACAACACCGGCGTGCAGACCGGCAAGTACGTCTATCCGCGGCGCCGCGGCGAGACGATCGACGTCAGTCCCGAGGACGCGGCGCGCCTCGGCCTGGCCGAAGGCGAGAGCGTGCGCGTCTCCTCGCGGCGCGGCAGCGTCGTCGCACCGGTCCACGTCGACGAAGCGCTGCGCCCGGGACTGACCTTCATGACCTTCCACTTCCCCGAAGAGGTGGCGACCAACGTGCTGACCATCGACGCCACCGATCCGCGCTCGGGCACCGCCGAGTTCAAGGCCTCGGCGATCCGCATCGAACGGTTGGGAGCCTGACGGATGGACCTGCGCATCCAGGGCGCCGAGCCGACCGACGAGGAGCGCGCCGCCGTCGATGCCGTCCTCGGCGCGCCGGCGTCGGGCTGGGAGGGGGGCGAGCGCGGCGCGCTCGACGGCCGCTTCGCCCGCGGCGGACACGCGGCGCGCCAGCGGCGACACCTCCTGCTGCCCGCCCTGCACGCGCTGCAGGACCGCGTCGGCTGGATCAGCGAGGGGGGGCTCAACCACGTCTGCCGCAGTCTCACCGTGCCGCCGGCCGAGGCCTGGGGGGTGGCGACCTTCTACCATCTCTTCGCCACCGCGCCGCGCCCGCCGCTGGTGGCCCATGTCTGCGACGACCTCGCCTGCCGGCTGGCTGGCGCCGAGTCGATCTGCGCCGGGCTCGAGCGCCAGCTCGGGCCTGCCGGCGAGGCGGGCCCGGACGGCCGCGCCACCTGGCTGCGCAGCCCCTGCCTGGGTGCCTGCGAGCGGGCGCCCGCAGCGATGGTCGTCGCCGCCGGAGCGCCGCGTGCCGCCATCACCCTGGCGCCGCTCGCCGACAGCGCCCCGATCGTCGCCGCCCTGGCGTCACCGCCGGCCGCCGCGCCGAGCGCACCGGCCGACCGCGCGACGCTGCGCCGGTCGGTTCCCCAGGCGGGCGAGGCGGGCCTGCGCCTGCTGGCGCGAGTCGGCGTCGTCGATCCGACCCGCCTCGCGGCATTTCGCGCCGCCGGCGGCTACCGCGCGCTCGCGCGCGCCCTCCAGCTCGGCGCCGACGGAGTGATCGCGGAGGTTCTCGCCTCGCGGCTGGTCGGCCGCGGCGGCGCGGCCTTCCCCACCGGCCGCAAGTGGGAGGCGGTGGCGCGCCAGACGGCGCCACGCAAATTCGTGGTCTGCAACGCCGACGAGTCCGAGCCGGGGACGTTCAAGGACCGCGTGCTGCTCGAGGAGGACCCGTTCCACCTCGTCGAGGCGATCACTCTCGCCGGCTTCGCGGTGGGCGCCGGGCACGGCTTCGTCTATCTGCGCGGCGAGTACCCGCTGGCCGAGGAGCGCCTCGCCGGCGCCCTCGCGCAGGCGCGCGCCGCCGGGTTGCTCGGCAAGCGGATCGCCGGCTCCGACTTCAGCTTCGACATCGAGCTGCGGCGCGGCGCCGGGGCTTACATCTGCGGCGAGGAGACGGCGCTGTTCGAGTCGATCGAGGGCTACCGCGGCGAGCCCCGCTCGAAGCCCCCCTTCCCGGTCGAGTCCGGCCTGTTCGGCGCCCCGACAGTGGTCAACAACGTCGAGACGCTGGCGAGCATCCCGGGGATCGTGCTCGACGGTGGCGCGGCGTTCGCCGCCATCGGTACCCAGGGTTCGACCGGCACGAAGCTGTTCTGCGTGTCGGGACGGATCGAAAAGCCGGGGCTCTACGAGCTGCCGTTCGGCGCCACGCTGGGCGAGCTGATCGAGCTCGCCGGCGGCGTGACGGGAGGAGGCAGGCTGCGCGCCGTGCTGCTCGGCGGCGCGGCCGGCGCCTTCGTCGGACCCGAGGCGCTCTCCACCCCGCTGACCTTCGAGGGCACCCGCGCCGCCGGTGCGACGCTCGGCTCGGGCGTGGTGATGATCTACGACGAGGGCGCGGACCTGGCCGACGCGGTGCTCCGCATCGCCGAGTTCTTCCGCCACGAGTCGTGCGGCCAGTGCGTCCCCTGCCGGGTCGGCACGGTGCGCCAGCTCGAGCTGCTCGAGCGCCTGCGCGACGGGCGCACCCTCGGCACGGCGCAGGACGAACTCGCCCTCCTCGCCGAGCTCGCCCAGGCGATGCGCGACGCCTCGATCTGCGGCCTCGGCCAGACCGCCACCTCGGCGATCGAATCCGCCCTGGCACGGCTCGACCCGTTCGGCCTCGCGGCCGCGAAATCCTGACGGTCCTCCCTCACCCTCCCTGAATCCGCACCAGCTCGCGGTGGGCCAATTCGGCCAGGCGGTCGCTCGCCGGGCCGGGGTTGGCGCGCGCGGCGAAGGCGAGGGCGTGGAGGAAGGCGAGGACGTCGTGGCGGCGGGCGAGCCCCGCGGGGGAGGTGAACGACTCGCTCCAGCTCGCCAGCGGCGCGGGTGAGCCGACGGCGGAGAACCAGGCCTCCCAGAAGGCCTCCGCGACGAGTCCGCGGCCGTGGATGAAGAAGACGGCGCGCGCCAGCCGCTCGGGCTCGCCGTGGATCCAGGCGACGCCCTCCGGGGCGATCCGGGTCGCGAGGGCCGCGACGAGGCGGTTCGCCTCCTCGCCGGTGGTCGCCGGATGCAGGCCGATCTGCAGCACCAGATCGGCACCGTGCGCGACGGCATGGCGCCACCCCTCCGTCGCGTCGAAGCCGCGGTAGTCGCGCGTCGTCTCGAGGAAGTGCCCCGCCGCCGTGACCATTCGCCGGCGCAGCGTTTCGGGCAGGGCCGGCGCCAGGCGATCGGCGCGCGCCACCTCGGACAGCGCCAGGGCGGCGAAGGAGCGGCGGAACCCGGCGACGTCTTCCCCGGCCTCGACCCACGGCAGCAGCCGCTCGGCGAGGGCGGCGCGCGTCACGTCGTCGAGAGCGCCCGCGCGCAGCCAGGTCGAGAGGCCGGCGAAGGCGACACCATCGCGGATCTCCGGGTCCGGATCCCCGAGACAGTCCGTCAGTTCGATCGCGCGGCGCCCTCTCTCGGCGGTCTCCTCGATCGCGAATCCCCCCTCCGCCAGTTCGACGAGTGCCGCACGCCGCGCCTGGCTCGCGCACCCCGGCGGCGCGATTCCGAGCGTCGCCCACTCGGCGGCGAGCTCGGTGGCGGCGAGCGGCCGAAAGCCCGAAACGTGGGAGGCGATCGCCTGCCAGCGACCCTCGCGGCGGATCAGCACGTTCGAGGACTGATACTGATACCCCCCCTCGGGATCGGACTCCGGGCCGACCACCACGCCGCGTCCGGCGACGACCGCGGTACCGTTCTTGAAGACTTCGAGGCGGCGGATCTCGAAACGGAACGAGCGGTTGACCCAGCGGCCGCGAGCCACTGCGGCAAGTTCCTGCGCCTTGTCCGACCACGAACCGTCGGGAGCGATGAGCCGGAACTCGGCGG
>CAYYIK010000036.1:0-30658 GCA_964471955.1 uncultured Thermoanaerobaculia bacterium
TTGCCTTCAAGCTTTTGCCTTCAAGCTCTTGCCTTCAAGCTTTTGCCTTCAAGCTTTTGCCTTCAAGCTTTTGCCATCAAACTCCTGCCTTCCGGCTTTTGCCTTCAAGTCTCTGCTTTCAGGTCTCTTCTTTGAGGAATCTCTTGCAGGCCTGTGAGCTCGGGCCATTTCCTTCCTTTGCAGGCGCCGATCGAACCTGCGTTCAGCCGGGTGTCTCCCGCGTCTCGGGGTTGGGCCTTTTCCGTTCCGCCCCGGCCGGGGGCCGGGCCGGGGCGTGGGAGAATCGTCGCCATGACCGACATCCGCACGATCGTCGACCACTGTGACCAGCTCCTGGATCCGCAGCGCTGCCGGGACTTCGGCCCCAACGGTCTGCAGCTTCAGGGGACGCGGGACGTGGCGAAGATCGTCACCGGCGTCTCGGCGTGCGTCGAACTCTTCGAGCGCGCCGCGGCGGCGGGCGCCGACGCGGTGTTCGTCCACCACGGCCTGATCTGGGAACGCACCGCGGCCGAGCCGTACACCGGCTACCGCCATGCGCGGCTGGCGGCGGCGATCGATGCCGGCCTCCACCTGGTCGCCTACCATCTGCCGCTCGATCGCCACCCGGAACTCGGCAACAACGCCCTGGCGGCGCGCGGACTCGGCCTCTACTCGCTCGAGCCGTTCGCCGACTATCAGGGGACGCCGGTCGGATTCCGCGGCCGCTATCCGGAGGCGATCCCGGCCACCGAGCTGGTCCGCCGCTGCGGTGAGCTGTTCGAACGCGAGCCGCTCGCCTTCCTCTGCGGTCCCGACCCGGTCTCCACGGTGGGCATCGTCTCGGGCGGCGCCCAGGGAGAGATCGGTCAGGCCATCGACGCCGGCCTCGATGCCTTCATCACCGGCGAGGTCTCCGAGTGGGTGCCCCTGGTCGCGCGCGAGAGCCGGATCCACTTCCTCTCCTGCGGCCACCACGCCACCGAGCGACTCGGCATCCGCGCCCTCGGGGAGCACCTCGCCGCCCGCTTCGCCCTCGAGCACGAGTTCATCGACGTGGCCAATCCGGTCTGAGCGGCGCCGCCATGGACACTCCCGCCGCCCCTCCGCCGGCGGAGCCACCCCGGCTCTCGTTCGTCGTCCCCGCCTGGAACGAGGAGGCCCGTCTTCCCGCCACGCTCGCCGCGCTCCATCTCGCCGGCCGCGCCGCCGGCGTCAGCTACGAGATCGTCGTGGCGGACGACGGCTCGAGCGACCGCACCGCGGCGATAGCCCGGGCGGCCGGAGCCCGGGTCGTGACGGTCGCCCACCGCCAGATCGCGGCGACGCGCAACTCGGGAGCGCGTGCCGCCCGGGGTGAGCTGCTCGTCTTCGTCGACGCCGACACGCTCGTGCCGCCCGACGTCGTGCGGGCCGCGCTCGCGGCGGTCGGGGCGGGGGCGGTCGGCGGCGGCGCGGCGGCGCGCTTCGACGGCACCGCGCCCTTCTGGGGGCGCCTCGCCCTCGCCGCGGTGGTACGCCTGTTCCGCATCGCCCGCCTCGCGGCCGGCTGTTTCCTCTACTGTCGCAGGGAGGACTTCGAGGCGGTCGGGGGTTTCGACGAGGCGCTCTACGCCAGCGAGGAGATCCCGCTGTCGCGCGCCCTCGGGCGACGCGGCCGCTTCGTGGTGCTGCGCGAGGCGGTGGTCACTTCGGGGCGCAAGTTCAGCAGCCATCCGGCGGCGAGCCAGCTGAAAACCCTGCTCTCCCTCGTCGTGGCCCCGCGCCGGGGGGTGCGCTCGCGCCGGCGCCTCGGCCTCTGGTACGACGGTTCGCGCGAGCCGGTCGATCCCTCCCCCGCACCGCCCGCTTGAGCGGGCACCTGCCGGAGCTCAGAAGTCCGCCGCCTCGTCGAACAGCCCGCCGACCGGCAGACCCCGGGCACGTTCGATCTGCAGCAGTCGGAGCTTGAGGGCGGCACCGCCCGAGGCCGAGAATCCGCCGAGTCGGCCGCTGGCGGCGAGGACGCGGTGGCAGGGGACGACCAGCGGCCAGGGGTTGCGGCCGAGCGCCTGGCCGACCGCGCGCGAGGCACCGGGGTCGCCGAGCCGGCGAGCGATGTCGCCGTAAGTCACCGTGTCGCCGGGGCCGACCGTTCGCGCCACCGCGTAGACGTCGCGTTCGAAGTCGGGGATCCCCCGGAGGTCGAGCTCGACGAAGGCGAGCGAGGCGGCCGGAGTGCGGTGGCCGGCCAGCAACTCGACGATGCCGTCGATCACGTGCCGGATCGCCGGCGGCGGCGTCTGCTCGACGGCGCGCGGCAGACGGCGCACCACCCGGCCGCGGGTCTCGGCGTCGCTCGCCTCGGGCAGTTGCACGCCCGCCACGCCGCGCTCGCTCCACGCGATAGCGCAGCGCCCGATCGCCGTCTCGAAGATCGCCCAGCCGCTCTCCACCGTCGCCCCCGACTCTCCCGGCGAAGTCCGCCGTCGCGGCGATCGTACACGCCTCCGGCCGGGCCTACCGGGACCGCCTCAGCGCCGCCGGGCGGCCTCGCGCAACCAGCGGTCGAGCTCGCGGGCGAGGCCGCAGACTTCGTCCTCGTCCTGCGCCGGGCAGGCCGCAAGCACCGGATCGAGCTCGCCACGCGCCGCCGTCAGCCGGCCCGCGCGCGCATGGGCCGAGGCGCGGTTGTAGCCGTCGATCCTCTCCTGCGCGGCGCGCCAGCTCTCGAGGCTCTCGAGTCGCGCCGCGAACTGGGCCCGCATCTCGGGCGAGCGCGCCTCCGCGACCGCGGCACCGAGCCGCTCGATCGCCTCGGCCCAGCGCTCTTCGGCCACCGCCTGATCGATCTCCGCCGCGAGCCGGCCGTCGACCTCGTGGGCCTCCTTCTCATCCAGATAGCGGAGCGACTCGGCCGCCAGGGCGGGATCGAGGCTCGCCATGGGGCCGCTGGCGATGCCCCGCGCCACGACCGGCTGTCCCGCCGCCAGGGCGGCGCGAAAGCGCGCGTGCACGACATCGGATCGCCCCGGCAGGAGGCGCTGGGCGTGGGTGAGCGCCACCAGCGCCTCGGCGCCCCGTTCTTCGGCGAGGGCGATCTGGCCGACCATCCGCCAGGCCTCGCCGCTCTCCGGCTCGAGTTCGACTGCCCGCTGTGCCGCGGCGAGCGCGTTCGCCCGCGGCCCGTTGCCGCCCCCCGTGCCCTCCGTGGCCGCACCGCGCCCCTCCCAGGCGAACTGCGCGGCGTGCAGCGCCGAGTTTCCGCGCCCGACTCCCGCCGCCAGGGCGCGGTCGTAGAGCTCCCGCGCCCCGTCCGTGTCGCCCGATCCGGCGCGCAGGAAGGCGAGCAGCGCCAGCGCGTCGCCGTTGCCCGGCTCGAGGGCCAGAGCGGCGTCGAGGTGCTCGCGGGCCGGCTCGCTTGCGCCGACGTGGGCGAGGTACTCGCCGAGCTCGATCAGCGCTTCGACGCGCGACATCGAGACCGGCGCCGCGGCCTCCGGCGCGTCGAGATCCGCCGCCGCGAAGATGCGGAACTGGAAGAGCGGCCTGCGCGTGTACTCGCGCAGCCTCGCTTCGAGCTCGGCGACGGTCAGGCCGAGCGCGGCGGGCAGCGCGGCGGCGAGCGGCTCGCCCCGGTCGAGTCGTGTGAGCAGGTCCGGCACCCGGGGCGCCAGACCTTCGCCGCCGACCATCAGATAGTGCACCAGGGCCCAGCAGTGGGCCGTGTAGATGCCGAGCCGGTCGGGATCCAGGTACTCCCGGCTCTCGCGCGTCACCGCGACGAGATGCTCGAGCGGGTGCACCCAGCCCTGACTCAGAAAGCGGACGTGCTCGCCCTTCGGCCGGCCCACCTCGATGCCCTTCCCTCCGACGCGAAACGTCTCGTAGTACTCGCCGAGTCCGCGCCGCAGCCAGAGCGCCGCGCGCGGATAGTTCTCGTTGAGGAAGAAGTGCATGTAGCCGCTGTAGATCGACTGCAGCGGGTCCTCGCCCGCCAGCGCGTCGAAGACCAGGTAGTTGCCCCAGCGTGACGGGGCGAAGACGCCGGAGAAGCCCCTGGACGGCTGGCCGTCGAGGAACAGATAGGGGCGGATCGCGCGTTCGCCCGGGAAGGCGAGCACGATCGTCGGCACCGAGGGGTCCGCGCGCACCTGCGGCTTGAGCAGAACCAGCGCGGCGCGGAAGGTCTCCAGGCGATCGGCGATCTCGATCAGTTTGCGCGGCGCCACGTCGCCGACGACGCGGAAGTGCGGCGTGCTCACCTGCTGGAACGTGGCGCGCTTCGACGGCAGCTCCGCGGCCGCAGGAGCGACGCTCGCCAGGGTCAGCGAGAGGAGAATGGGGAGAATCCTGCGGTGCGGATGGAGACCGGGCAGCATCGTCATGCTGCCATTCTCTCTCAGCTCGCGCCGGCGGCGAAATCTCCATCGGCACGGCGGAAGAGTGCGTGAAACGCGCTGGACGTGCGCGCCGCGACTTCGGTGGAGGTCAGGCCGAGCTCCCGCGCCAGGCGATCGGCCACCTCGACCACCCAGGCCGGCTCGTTGCGCCTGCCGCGATACGGCACGGGGGCGAGATAGGGAGTGTCGGTCTCGACCAGCAGGCGATCACCCGGCAGGTCGGGCAGCACTTCGCGCACGTTGCCGGCCCCGGGGAAGGTGACCATCCCCGAGACGCCGAACCAGCAACCGAGCGCGACCGCGCGCCGCGCCATCTCCGGGCCGCCTGCGTACGAGTGCAGATCGACGGCGAGGCCGCGATGAGCGGGATCCTCGAGCACCGCGAGCATGGCGTCGTTGGACTCCCGGTTGTGCACCACCACCGGCAGGTCGAGCTCCAGCGCCACCTCGATCTGGGCGCGGAAGACCCGCTCCTGGACGTCGCGCGGCGCATGGTCGTAGTGGAAGTCGAGCCCGCACTCCCCCACCGCGACGGCCTTCGGATGCGCCAGCAGCTCGCGCAGACGCCGCTCGTCCCCGCTCCGCCAGGAGCCGGCGTCGTGCGGATGGACGCCGAGCGCGCACCAGACCCCGGGCTCGGCGTCGCAAAACTCCAGCAGCTCCTCCGCCTCCGAAAGCCGGACCGCCGGAATGAGGAACCCCGACACCCCGCGCGCCCGCGCCCGGGCCACTACCTCCCGCCGCTCCGCGACCTCGAAGTGCTGTAAGTGACAGTGCGAATCGATCAGCATCGCAACGAGCTCCCGCTACAAAGAGTGTGCTTCGGTGCCGAGATCACACTTGAGACCGAAACAGAAGACAAAAGCTTCCATAGAAGGGAAAGGCAAAAAGAACCGGCGCCGCGCGTTGCGCTGAGGGGCCACCGGATCGGCCGTCGCCTCTTCTTTGTCTCCAACCTCGGCCCCGGCGTCCCGGCGGCCCCGCAACTCCCACCGGCGCCCCGCCAGTCGCACCCTTCAATGGAAGTCTTTGCTTCTGCCCGTCCTCTCGCGAACCCGGACGCCAGGCAACCCCCGCGAGCGCCCCGCCAGCCGCCCCCTTCAATGGACGCTTTTGCCTCTGTCTTGGTTTTCGCCTATTTCCTGGTCTTGCTTTTAACAGCAGGGTCTTGTTTTCGTTCCGCCCTTCGCTCGCCCTCTCGGGCGGGCGAAGCGGCGGGCGAACGGGCGCGTCACTTCACCCGGGTACCCGGGGGGACGCCGGCGGCGTGCGGCCGGATCAGGATCGGCTGCCCGTCCGGGTCGGTCGCGGCGAGGACCATCCCCTGGGACTCGAGGCCCATCAGTCTGGCCGGCTTGAGGTTGGCCACCACCACGACCTGGCTGTCGACGAGCTCCTCGGGCTTGTAGGCCTTCGCGATGCCGGCGAGGACCTGGCGCGGCTGCGCCTCGCCAAGGTCGACCGAGAGCCTGAGCAGGCGCTCCGACTTCGGCACCGCTTCGCAGGCGAGGACCCGGCCGACCTTCAGCTCGACGGCGCCGAACTGCGTGATGTCGATCTGCGGCGCCCCCTGGGGAGCCTCGGCCTCGGGCTTCGGTGGGACCGGCTGCGAGCTGGCGATCTCCGACATGAACTTCTCCTTGTCGATACGGGGAAAGAGTGGCTGGAGGGCCGGAAGGTCGGCGCCGGTCGGCAGGCCACCCCAGGCGAGCGCGTCGAGACTCGCGGGCGGCGAACCGGCGCCGATCGCGGCGAGGACCTTCGGCGCCACTTCCGGGAGGAAGGGCAGAAGGCCCGTGGCGACGATGCGGACGCTCTCGAGCCCGTTCCAGAGCACGCGCGAGAGCGACTCGCTCGGGCCCTCGGACTTGATCCGCTTCCACGGCTCGCGCGCCACGATGTACTGGTTGGCTTCGGCGAGCAGACGCCAGAGCGCCCGCAGGGCACTCTGAAAGGCGAAGCTCTCCATCGCCTCGCGATACTCGGCGACCACCGCGGCGGCGACCGGGATCAGCGGATTGTCGTCGCACGGCGTCGGCGGCGTGCGACCGTCGAAGGCGCTGCGTGACAGGGTCACCAGGCGGCTGGCGGTGTTGCCGAGGTCGTTGGCGAGGTCGCTGTTGAAGCGGTCGACGAAGGCCTCGTCCGAGAAACTCGCGTCCTGGCCGAAGACCATCTCGCGCAGGAGGAAGTAGCGCAGCGGATCGGCGCCGAAGCGTTCGATCAGGTGGTCGGGGCGCACGACATTGCCCACCGACTTGCTCATCTTCTGCTCGTCGCGCAGCCACCAGCCGTGCGCCCACACGGTGGTCGGCAGCGGCAGCCGCGCCGACATCAGGAAGGCGGGCCAGAAGACGGCGTGGAAGCGGAGAATGTCCTTGCCGACCAGGTGGAGCCGCACGCCTTCGCTCTGCCAGTAGCGCGCGAAGAGGCCCTCCTCTTCCGCCGGGGCGCCGAAGCCGAGCGCCGAAACGTAGTTGGTCAGCGCGTCGAGCCAGACCCAGACCGAGTGCCCCGGGTGCCCGGGGAACGGCACCCCCCAATCGAGACCGAAGCGGCTGATCGACAGGTCCTTCAGCCCCCCCGCGACGAAGGCCCGCACCTCGTTGAGTCGCGACTCGGGGCGCACGAAGCCGGGATCGCGCTCGTAGAGCTCGAGCAGCGGCCGTTCGTAGCGCGACAGGCGGAAGAAGAGGTTCTCCTCGGCCTTCCACTCGGTCGCCGCGCGGTGATCGGGACAGAGGTTGCCGGGCTGCACCAGCTCCTTCTCGGTGTAGAAGGTCTCGCAGCCGGTGCAGTACCACCCCTCGTGACGGGCCAGGTAGAGGTCGCCGGCCTCCTGCATGCGGGCGAGCATCGCCGGCACGGCGCGCTCGTGGCGCTCCTGCGTGGTGCGGATGAAGTCGTCGTGCGAGATGCCGAGGCGCTGCCAGAGCTGGTGGTAGCGCGCCACCACCCGATCCGCCAGCTCGATCGGCGCGATCCCCTCCTTCTTCGCCGCCCGCTCGATCTTCTGGCCGTGCTCGTCGGTGCCGGTCAGGAAGCGGACGTCGTCGCCGGCCAGGCGCCGATAGCGCGCCAGGGTGTCGGCCACCACGGTGGTGTAGATGTGACCGATGTGCGGCAGGTCGTTGACGTAGTAGATCGGGGTGGTCAGGTAGAAGGGGCGCATTCGGGGCTCGCGGTCGGGATCCGCGAGTCTACCAGCGCGGGCCGGCGTGCTCGGCGCCGGCTCCCTACTGCGACTCGAGCTCGGCCGCGGCGAAGAGATAGCGCTCGCCGCACCAGGCGCACTCGGCCTCGACCCGCCCCAGCTCGTCGGACACCTCGGCGCGATCGGCGGCCGACAGGCCGAGCAGCCGGTCGAGCAGCGACTCCCGGCTGCAACGGCAGCGAAAACGCACCGAGTGCCGCTCGCGCACCGCGCGTCCGAGTCCGACGAGCGCCCGATCGGCCAGCGCCTCGATCCCGCCGATGTCGAGCCACCGGCTGGCCCCGCCGAGCCCGGCAAGACTGGCCTCGAGGCGGGTGATCACCTCCTCGCCGGCGTCCGGCATCGCCTCGACGATCATGCCGCCGGCCGCCCGCACCCCTTCCGGCCCGGCGAGGACGCCGACCATCACGGCCGACGGCGTCTGCTCGCTCTGCTCGAGGAAGTGCGCGAGGTCGAGCCCGATCTCGCCGCTCTGCAGCTCGACCTGACTCTCGAAGCTCGAGCCGTCGGCCAGCTCGCGGGTCACCCGCAGCAGGCCGCGGCCCACCGCCGGACCGACCCGGAGCTTCCCCTCGGGGGAGGGCGGCAGATCGACGTGCGGATCGCCGACCCGGCCGCGCAGGTTCCCCTCGGCATCGGCTTCGGCCACCACGCGGCCGAGCGGCCCGTCCCCGGCGATCACCAGGGTCAGGCGGCGGCAGGCCCGCGCCGAAAGTCGCTGCAGCAGCGCCGCGCCGGCCAGGGCGCGGCCGAGCGCCGCCGCGGCCACCGGGGAGAGATCGTGCCGGCGGCGCGCCTCTTCGACCACCGGCGTCAGGTCGACCGCCCCCCAGCGCACGCTCCCGCCGCCGGCCACTCCGAGCTCCAGTGTCCCTTCGCCTGCGAGACCGATCCCGTTCCCATCGCCGCCCACGCTCGCCTCCGCCTCCGGGCCGTTCCGGCCGCGGCGCGCAAGTTACCATCCGGCGGAGCCCTCGCCGGCGCGGCGCCGATCACCACCCTCCTCGCTGCGCCAGCGAGACCCAGCGGCCGACGCCGCCGAGAATGAGGTGGTCGACGAGGCGGATGCCGACCACCTCCCCCGCCTCGCCGAGGCGGCGGGTGAAGGCGAGATCTTCGGCCGACGGCGTCGGATCGCCGCTCGGGTGGTTGTGGAAGACCAGCATGCCGGCGGCGTCGCGCAGCAGCCCCTCCTTGAGCACCCGGCGCGGCTCGACCGCGGCGCGATTGAGGGTCCCCCGGAAGAGCTCCTGCTCGGCGATCAGACGGTTGCGCGTGTCGAGGTAGAGGGCCCCGAACACCTCCTGGTCCCGCCCCGCGAAGCGCAGCGCCAGGTAGCTCGCCGCGGCCGCCGGATGGGCGAGCGGCTGGCGCTCGGGCAGCTCGGCGCGCGCCAGCCGCCTGCCGATCTCCACCGCCGCGAGCAGCGTCGCCGCCTTGGCCGGTCCGAGCCCGCCGCGCCGCAGCGTCTGCGGTCCGGCCAGGGCGAGGCCGCTCATGCCCCCGACCCGCGCCAGCAGCTCGCGCGCCAGAACCAGCGCCGAGTGGCCGGGTCGGCCGGTGCGCAGCAGGACCGCCACCAGCTCGCCGTCGCCGAGACCGCGGGCACCGTGGGCGAGCAGCCGCTCACGCGGCCGCTCGTCGGCCGGCAGCTCGCGGATCAGCTCCGCCAACCTCGCACGTTTCACTTCGACTCCCTCGGTGGATCCTCTCGGGTCGCCCATGAGGCGCCTCCTTTCTTTCCGGGGAAGACGCCACCGGCGACCTCTCGACTTGCATCGGCTCCCTCCGCGGCGGGGCGAGAGAGGCGGAACGAATGTGCCAGAATCCCGCCATGCCTTCGTTGCCCGTCAATTTCGGCCTCCTGCCCGACGAGCAGTCGGCCTACGCCACCAGCCGGATCGTGGTCCTGCCGGTGCCGTTCGAGCGCACGGTCTCGTACGGCCACGGCACCGCCGGCGGGCCGGCGGCGATCCTGCGCGCCTCGCAGTCGATGGAGCTCTACGACGAGGAGTTGCGCTTCGAACCCGCCGGAGTCGGCATCGCGACGCTCCCCCCCTTCCTTCCCGAGGCCTTCGACCTCGCGGTGGCGATGGACGAGCTCGAGAGCGAGTGCCGGCGGCATCTCGAGGCGGGCAAGTTCCTCCTCACCCTCGGCGGTGAGCACAGCCTGACCATCGCCCCGGTGCGGGCGGCCCGGCGGGTCCACGGCGACATCGGAGTCATCCAGTTCGACGCCCACGCCGACCTGCGGCAGGAGTTCGAAGGGACGATCTACAGCCATGCCGCGGTCATGCGGCGGGTGGCGGACGAGGGGCTGCCGACCTTGCCGATCGGCATCCGCTCGCTCTCCAGCCCGGAGGCCGAGTTCGCCCACGAGGCCGGGGTGCCGATCGTCTGGGGGCACGAGCTCGCGGGGCTCGACGACGAGCGGTTCGACCGCCTGCTCGCCGCCCTGCCGGAGAAGGTCTACCTGACCTTCGACATCGACTACTTCGACCCGTCGCTGGTGCCGGCCACCGGCACGCCGGAACCGGGAGGGGGCGCCTGGTACCCCACCCTGCGCCTGCTGTCGCGCATCTTCGAAACCAAGCGGGTGGTGGCGATGGACCTCGTGGAGCTGGCGCCGATCGGCGGCCAGCCGAGCTCCGACTTCGTCGCCGCCAGGCTCGCCTACAAGTGCCTGGGCTACTTCGCCCGCCGCTCGCTCGCTTGAAACCCGGAAGGAACGCATGGACATCCAGGATCTGGTTCTGATCGACGGCGTGCGGACGCCGATGGCCGAGTTCCTCGGCCCCTTCTCCGAGGTCTCCGCCATCGACCTCGGCGCGCACGCCGCGCGCGCGCTGTTCGAGCGCACCGGAATCGACCCGGCGCTGGTCGACCACACCGTCGTCGGCAACGCCCTGCAGACCTCCGGCGACGCCATCTACGGCGCCCGCCACGTGGCCCTCAAGGCCGGCGTACCGCAGGACAAACCGGCGCTGACGGTCAACCGCCTGTGCGGCTCGGGGATCCAGGCCATCCTCTCCGGCGCCCATCTCATCCTCACCGGCGAGGCGACGACCTGTCTGGTCGGCGGCATGGAGAACATGTCGCAGGCCCCCTTCGTCGTGCGCGGCGCCCGCAAGGGGCTGCGCATGGGGCACGCGAAGTTCGAGGACCTGATGATGGAGTCGCTGTTCGACGGAGTCTGCGGCTATTTCATGGCGCAGACCTCGAACAATCTGGCGCGCGACTACGGCATCTCGCGCGAGGAGCAGGACCGCTTCGCCGCCGAGAGCCAGGCGCGCGCCAACGCGGCGATCGAGGCCGGCAGGCTGGCCGACGAGATCGCGCCCATCACGGTGGGCGAGGGCAAGCGCGCGGTGACCGTCGAGCGCGACGAACACCCGCGGCCCGGCACCACCATCGAGGCGCTGGCGAAGCTGCCGACCGTCTTCGGACGCGACAGTTTCGTCACCGGCGGCAACGCTTCCGGCATCGTCGACGGCGCCTGCATGCTGCTGCTGACCACCGCGGCGCGGGCCGCCGAGCTGGGCAAGCAGCCGCTCGGACGCCTGGTCTCCTGGTCGGTCGTCGGGGTCGACCCGTCGCGCATGGGGATCGGTCCCGCGCCGGCGATCCGCGCGGCGCTCGACAAGGCGGGCATGAAGATGGCGGATCTCGATCTGCTCGAGATCAACGAGGCCTTCGCCGGGCAGATCCTCGGGGTCGTCCGCGAGATGAAGCTCGACGAGGCGAAGCTCAACGTCAACGGCGGCGCCATCGCACTGGGCCACCCGCTCGGTGCCACCGGCGCCCGCATCACCACCACCCTGCTCAAGGAGCTGCGGCGCCGCGGCGGCGGCCGGGGCGTCGCCTCGGCCTGTATCGGCGGCGGCCAGGGGATCGCCCTCATCGTGGAGGCCGTGGCGTGATCGACCTCACCGGATTGCACGTCGTCGTGACCGGCGGCAGCCGGGGGATCGGCGCCGCCAGCTGCCGCGCCTTCGCCAAGGCGGGCGCCACCGTCCTCGTCCACTACCGCGAGCGCCACGAAGAGGCCGAGCGGGTGCTCGACGAGCTCTACGCCATCTCCTCGCGCGAACACCGCCGGTTCCCGTGTGACGTCACCGAACCGTCCGAGATCCAGGAGCTCTTCCAGTTCGTCGGCTCGGAGTGGGGCAAGCTCGACTGCCTGGTCAACAACGCCGGCGTCTGGTGGCACAACCCGATGTCCGCCTTCGACGAAGTGCGCTACATCGAGACGATGCGGATCAACGTCCGCGGACCCTTCCTGTCCGTGCGCGCCGCCCTGCCCTACCTGCGCATGTCGAAGCAGGCGTCGATCATCAACGTCACCTCGACCGCCGCCCAGCGCGGCGAGGCGTTCTACAGCCCTTACGCGGCTTCCAAGGGGGCGCTCGTCTCGGCCACCAAGGCCTGGGCGAGCGAACTGGCTCCCGAGATCCGGGTCAACTCGGTCGCTCCCGGCTGGGTCGACACCGAGATGTCCTCCAAAGCGCTGCGCGAAGACCCGGCGGTGCGCGAAGAGATCGAAGCGCAGATCCCGCTGCGCCGCGTCGCCACGGCGGACGACATCGCCGCTCCGATCGTCTTCCTCGCCTCCCCGCTGGCCCGCCACATCACCGGCGAGATCCTCAACGTCAACGGCGGCTCCGTCCTCTGCGGCTGACGAATAATTCAGTCAAAGGCGATTTCTCCGCCGAAAAATTCAGTCAGAGGCAATTTCTTCGAGTCCGCCAAGGCGAGGATCCGCGTCGCGGAGAAATTACCTCTGACTGAATTTCTCGGCGGGGCCGGAGAAATTGCCTTTGACTGAATTTTCGTCAGGGGGCGAGGGTGTGGAAGTGGCGGCGGATGGGGTTGAAATCGACGCTCGAGCGGAGGCGGTGGGCGAGCAGGACGAGGATCCGATCCCGCTCCGGGTCGATCCAGAGCGAGCCGCCGGTGAATCCCGCATGACCGAAGGCGGCAGTTGAGAGCGCCGGTCCGCTCGAGCCTTCGGCGCTGGCCCGGGCCCAGCCCAGCGCCCACCCCCCCTCTCCGCCCAGGGCGCGCTCGACGGCCGGCCGGCTGAGCAGGCGGCCGGGCCGGCTCCATTCGACGCCGAGCGCCAGGAGTTCATCGGCGGTGACGAAGAGGCCGGCGTGGCCGGTCAGGAAGCCGAGCAGGCGGGCGTTGCCGTCCTGCGGCTCGCCTCGCCGGTGGGCGGCCTGCCGGTTCAGATGCAGGCCCTGCGCCGCCGCGAGCTCGACCTCGCGCCCGTTGTCGAGGCGGCATTCGACGACGTCCCCCGGTGAAGCCGCCAGAGCACCGAGTGCCGGCAGCGTCAGCCGCTCGCAGACCTGGCGATCGAGGAGCGCCGCGAGGGGCTCCCCCGTCGCTCTCTCCGCCGCCAGCCCCCAGAGGATGTAGCCGAGATCGCTGTAGGTGCCCGGCGGCGCCGTCTCCCGTCGCGGCTCGTCGACCGCAAGCAGACGCTCGAGCGCCGAGCGATCGGCGTGGCGGCCGGCCAGGCGCAGGCCGACGGGCGTCCACGCGGGAAGCCCGGCGCGATGGCGCAGCAGATCCTCGAGGGTGCGCCGCGCCAGCGTGCTGGCGCTCTCCGGAAAGAGCGCGCCGATTTCGGTGGCGAGAGGGAGCGCCCCGCTGGCGTCGAGCACCAGGGCGAGCGTCGCCATCCACGGCTTGGTGAGCGAGGCCGCGTCGAAGCGGGAGCCCGCCGGCAGGGGCACGCCTCCGCGCAGGAAGCCGGCCGCCTGCCGGAAGAGAGCCTTCCCGCCGCGATCCGCCACCACGACCTCGATCGCGCTGACGCAGCCACCCGGCCGCGCCAGCCCGTCGATCCACGCCGCGAGTTGACCCTCTCCCATCGAACCCGTATCTTGCCGCGAATCGTGCCCCCGTCGAGTCGCCTGCTGGTCGCCCCGGACGCGCGCGCCGCCGAGGCGTGGCTCTTCGCCGCCCTCGACGAGCTCCTGCCGCCCGGCATCCCCGACTCCGCGACCTGCCGGCCGGTGCGGGTGCTGGTCCCCTCCCACAGCCTGCGTGCCGACCTGCTGGCCCGCCTGGCGCTGCGCCGCCCGGCCTGGATCGGGCTCGATGTCCGCACGCTGCGGACCTTCGCCGTCGAACTGCTGCGCCGCCACGGTGAGGCGCCGCCGGGCGGCGGCGCGCTCCTCGCTCTCGAGCTCGAACGCGCCGCCCGCCGGCGCCGGACGCTCGCCGCGGCCTTCGAGGATTTCCAGGACGGCTGGTCGACGCTCGCCGCCGCGGCCCGCGACCTGGTCGACGCCGGCTTCGTTCCCGAGCTGGTCGAACCGCTCGCGGAGCTCCTGCACGCCGAAGCGGCGGCGATTCCGGCGCGCACGCTGGCGCGTGCCCGCGGGCTGCTCGCCGCCCTCGCCGAGGCACTCACGGCGCTCGAGGCACGTGGCCTCGCCCCGGAGGCCCGTCTGTGGGCACGCGCCGCCGAACTCCTGACGACGGCGCCGGCCGGCGACGCCGCGCCCCGGCACGGCGCGCAGGCCCTCATCCTCCACGGGTTCGCCGACGCCACCGGCGCCGTGGCGGACCTTCTCGGAGCCATCGCCCGGCAGGTCGAGTCCAGGATCCTGCTGCCGGCACCCGCAGGGGTGAGCGACGCCGGCCCCTGCCGCTTCGGCGCCCGCCTGCGCGAGCGCTTCGAGGCGGCCGCGGGCCCGCCGGCCGAGCTGCCGGCCAGCGGGGAGTCCGAGCGGGCGGAGCTGGTCGCCGCGGTCCCCGAGGTCGAGGCCCAAGGCGTCGTGGGGACGATCGTCGCCGAACTGGCGCGGGGCGCCACGGCCGAGCGCATCGGCATCGTTCTGCGCGAGCCGGGCAGCTACCGGACTCCATTTCAGCGCCAGCTCGAGCGCCAGGGCGTCCCCTTCTCCGGCTCTTCGGCCGTCGGTCCCGCCGCCCCCGGGGCGCACGCCGCCGCCGCTCTGCTCGCCGCCCTGGAGGCGCCCGGCGAGACACCGATCGAGATCGCGCTCGATCTGGCCGGCGACGGCGACCGCACGCTCTCGGCCTCGCTCGCGCTCGCCTTCGGGGCCCTCGGGATCCATCGCCTCGCCGGCGTCGGCGCGCTCGGGCCGGGGGCGCTGGACCGCTGGCGCGAGCACGGGTTTCCGCTGCCGGTGCGCGCCGGCATCGACGATGTCGATCCCGGCGACGGCGAGAGCGACGCGGCGCCGCCCGGCCGGCTCGTCCGCCGGCATCTGCCCGTCGCAGCGCTCGAGCAGGCGGCAGGGGCCCTGCGCCGCCTGGCGGCCGGGCTCGCCGCGGTGCCCGCGCGGGCCCTCTGGGCGAGCCACTCCGCGGCGCTCCGGGCGCTGGCCGGGCAGCTCGGAGAGCGCGCGGGGGAGGCCGCCGCGCGCCTCGAAGGCGCGGTCGGCCGCCTCTCCGACGAGGTGCCAGCCGATTATCCGCTCGACCGCCGGGGGGTGCTCGCCCTGCTGCGGGAGCAGTTCGCCACGGAGGCTCGCGCCCCGGTCGGCGGCCGGGGCGGCGGCGTCCAGCTGCTCAGCGTCGTCGAGGCGCGGGGGCGCACCTTCGATCTCCTGTTCGTCCCGGGCCTGGTGCGCGGCCACTTCCCGCGTCCGATCACCGGCGAGCCGGTGCTCCCCGACGGTCTGCGCCGCCGACTCGGTGAACTCCTCCCCGACCTGCCGGTCAAGGGGGAGGGGCACGACGAGGAGCGCTTCCTGTTCGGCCAGCTGCTCGGCGCCGCGCCCCGCGTCGTCCTCAGCCGCTCGCAGCACGACGAGGACGGCAAGCCGCTCGCCCCCTCGCCGCTGCTCGAGACGCTGCGGCGCAGCGGCGGCCTGGCGACCTTCCGGGCTCCCGAACCCGAGCTCGCGCTGCTCGACCGCGCCGTCGCCGCCGGGCTCGAGGGGGGAGCCGGAGCGCTCGAGAGCCTCCTGCCGGCCGCCCTCGACGAGGGGCGGCGACGCTTCGCCGCCGACGGCCCCGGCGAGGCCGGAGCCGGCGCCGCGCGCTGGCGGATCCTCGTCGAGTACGACGCCGACCCGGCCGCCGGTGAGCGCGCCCGCGCTCCCGGGCCGTGGTCGGGCCTGACCGGCGCCGGCAGCTGGTCCGGCCCGGCGACCGCCACCACGTTCGAGGCCCTCGCCGGCTGCGCCTGGCAGGCCTTTCTCGAACGGGCGCTGCGGCTCGCCCCGCTCCCCGATCCGCTCGCCGCCCTGCCCACCCTCGACCGGCGGTGGATCGGCAGCGCCGTGCACGAGGTGCTGGCGCGCCTTGCGGGCGGCAGCGAGGTCACCCTGGCCGACTTCGCCGCCGTGCTCGAGGCTCCGGGGGTGCCGCTCGCCTGGCCCGCCGAGGCGACGCTCGAGCGGTGGTTGCGCGAGGCGGTCGCGGCAACGCTCGCGGCGGCCGGGATCACGGCGGGGCCGCTCGCCGCCCTGGTGGCCGGCGAGGCCCGCCGGCTGCTCGCGGTGGCGCGCCGCCTCGACGAGGCGGAGGGAGTGCGCTGGCTCGCCGCCGAGGTCACGGGCGAAGCCCGCGTCGCCGGTGAAGCGATCCCCTTCCGGGTCGACCGCATCTCGCGCCGCGGCGAGACGCTGCTCTTCACCGACTTCAAGATCGGCGCCCCGGGAGTCGGGCTGGACGCCAGCAGGCCGGAGACGCGGCGCAGACACCTGCTGGGCGGCGTGCGCACGGGCCGACGCCTGCAGGCGGCGCTCTACCTCGCCGCCGCGGAGCCCCGTCCGTCCGTCGCCCGCTACGCCTTTCTGCGCCCCGACGTCGACGACGATCTGCGCCACGCCGAGCTCTCCCCGGATGCGGAGACGGCAGCCGCCCTCGCCGCCGGCGTGACGACCCTCGCGACGGCGCGCCGACTGGGTCTCCATGCGCCCCGCCTGCTCGAGCCGGGGCTCGACCGCGAGTTCGCCGGCTGCCAGTGGTGCGCAGTCTCGGAGGCCTGCGTGCGCGGCGACAGCGGCTTCCGCCTCCGCCTCGAGCGCTGGCACGCGGCCCAGAAGGACCGCACCGGCCGTGGCGAGATCGACGAGGCGCTCTGGCAGCTCTGGCGCCTGCCGACGCGCGGCAAGGTGGACGCATGAAACCGCTCGCCGACGCCGCGGCGCGCCAGCTGGCCCTCGAACGCTTCGACGTTCCGGTCGTGCTCGAGGCGGGTGCCGGGACCGGCAAGACCCGCGCCCTGGTCTCCCGCCTGCTCACCTGGGCCCTGGGGCCCGGCTGGCAGGAGGCCGGGGATCGGCTCACGGCTCACGCGCGGGCGCGCGGGACGTCGCCGCCGGGCGACGATCTGATCGCCACCGACGTGCTCTCCGGCCTCGTCGCCATCACCTTCACCGAGGCCGCCGCCGCCGAGATGGCCAGCCGCCTCGCCGCCGCCCTCGCCGGGGTCGCCGCCGGAGACCCGCCGGACGATGCGGCGGAGAGTCCCGCCGCCGCCGGCCCCGAGGCGCCGCGGCGCGCTCGCCGGCTGGTCGACGAGCTCGGCCGGATACGCATCCAGACGATCCACGCCTTCTGCCGCAGCCTGCTCGCCGAGCACCCGTTCGAGGCCGGCCTCCACCCCGGCTTCCGGGTCGATGCCGAGGAGCGTGAGCTCGAGCGGCTCGCCGACGAGATCCTCGCCGACCAGCTCTCCGCGCGCCTCTCCGGGGAGGGCGACCCCGATCTGCTGGCGCTGCTCGCCGACGGCATCGGCCCCGAGAGGCTGCGCGACACGCTGCTGTTCAGCCTGCGCGAGGGGGTGACGCCGGCCGATCTCGAGCGCGACCCGCTGCCCGCGGCGTTCGTCCAGGAGTGGCTCGCCGACGTCGACCGCGCGCTGACGCCGTTCGCCGCCGATCTCGCCACGTTCGGACCCCGGCTGCCGCGCAATCAGCCGGCCGCCACCGACATGGCGCGCGCCCTCGGCGGCCTCCTCGAAGCCGGCCGCGCCGACCTCCCGCCGCTCGAGCGACTCGAGAGCGTGGTGGCCACCGCCGAGGCGATCCTCGACCGGTGGGAGACCTCGCACCTGGCGGCCTGGGCACGGGGCGAGAAGCTCGCGGTCATCGAGAAGCAGCGGCCGGCCGACGCGGCGCCGCTCGCGCCGCTGGCCGTCTCCGCCCTCGCCGTCCTGCGCGGCCTGCGCGGCGTCTCGCCGGCGCGCCTCGGCCGCCTGCGCCGCCTGCTGGCGCCGCTGCTCGGCGCTCTGCGCGAGCGGATGCGGCGCCAGGGCGTCGTCCTCTTCTCCGACCTGCTCACCCGCGCCGCCGACCTGCTCGAGCGCCGCCGCGACGTGCGCGACGCCGTGCGGCGCGGGATCCGCCAGCTGCTCGTCGACGAGTTCCAGGACACCGACCGCCAGCAGTGCCGGCTGATCGCGCAGCTCGCCCTCGCCCCCGGCGGGCCGCCGCCCCCCGGCCTCTTCGTGGTCGGCGACCCGAAGCAGTCGATCTACGGCTGGCGCCGCGCCGATCTGGCCGCCTACGAAGAGTTCCTCGCCGCGGCCGTCGCGGCGGGCGGTCTGCGGGCGCAGCTGCAGGTCAACTTCCGCTCCCTGCCGGCGATCCTCGAGGAGGTCGAACGCGCCGTGGCGCCGTCGATGACCGCCGAACCCGGCATCCAGCCGGAGTACCAGCCGCTCATCGCCTCACGGACGGCGGCCGAGCCGGCGCCGCCGGCCGTCGAGATCTGGTGCTCGGCGGCGCCGGAGGCGCTCGCCCGGACCCCGTCGGCGGCAGCCAGCCGGATCGAAGCGGCGGCCCTGGCGCGCGACCTCGTCGCGCGGCGCGCCGCCGAGCCGGAGCGGCGCTTCAGCGACTTCGGCATCCTCCTGCGGACGACCTCCGACCAGGAGGTCTACCTGCAGGCGCTGCGCGAGGCGGGCGTGCCGTTCGAGGTCGAACGCGACCGCTCGTACTGGCGGCGACGCGAGGTCATCGACCTGAACGCCGCCGTGCGCGCCATCCTCCTGCCGGGCGATCACCTGGCCCTGCTCGCCTTCCTGCGCTCGCCTCTCGTCGGTGTGCCGGACGCCGCCCTGGTGCCGCTCTGGCGGGGTCGCCTCCCCGCGCGCTTCGACGCCCTGGGCGGCGGCGAGCGGACGGACGAAGCGGGGCTCGCCGAGCTCTTCACCGCGGTGGAGGCGGAGATCGCCGGCCGCGCCCCCGGTCTCGACCGCATCGCCGGCTGGGCGGCGAGCGCCGGCCTGGCCGCCGCCGCGGTGGCCGAACTGCGGCGCGCCTTCGGCCGCGAGCCGGCCGAAGCGTGGGTCGAGCGCCTGCGCGCCCGCCTGGCGCCCGAAGCGACCGCCGCGGGGCGCTTCCTCGGCCGCTTCGGCGTCGCCAACCTCGCCCGCTACCTGCGCGAACTGGCCCGGGCCCTCGACGCGGCCGGCCACGAGCCGGGAACGGTGGTGCGGGCGCTGCACGCCTCGGTGGCCGAGCAGCGGGCGATGGAGGAGGCCCGACCGGCGGCCGGGGACGGCGACGCCGTGCGGGTGATGTCGATCCACCGCGCCAAGGGGCTCCAGTTCCTCCACCTCTACCTCGTCCAGCTCCACAAGGCGGGGCGCGGCGACGACGCGCAGGCGGACGGCTTCGAGCCGGCGCTCGAGCACCTGCCCCCCCGCTTCCAGCTGCTCGGCGTCCGCACCCCCGGCTGGGAGAGCGAACGGCAGCGGCGCAGGCGTCTGCAGGAAGCCGAGCAGATCCGGCTGCTCTACGTCGCCCTCACCCGGGCGCGCGACCGCCTCGTGATCGCCGGCCAGTTCCTCGGGGCGCCGCGCGAAGAGTCCCTCGGCAGGCGGCTCGAGCAGCGCCTCGCGCCGCTGCTCGAGGACGCCGACCTGTCCGCCTGGCCGACACTCGATCCGCACGGCGTCCTGCTGCGCGCGCCCGCCTGCGAGGCGGAGACCACGTCGGCGCCGCCCTCGCGGCGCCCGGCCGGAGCACCGCCTCCGTCCGCGCTCGAAGCGCGCGAGCTGCTCGATCGCCTGACGCAGCGGCGTGCCGGCGCCGCCCGGCACGCCGCACGGCCGCGCCTGCGCGCGGTCAGCGAGACCTCCCGTATCGCGCCCCCTCTCCCCGGCTCCGGCGGCCCGGCGGCGGGGGGCGGAGACGAAGCGGCGATGGCGCGCGGGCGCGCCCTGCACCGCGCCTTCGAGCTCGCCCCGCTCGCCGCGACGGCGCCCGAGCGCTGGCGGACCGAGGTGCTCGCCGCCCGCGGAGGGATGCCCGAGGAGCCCGGGCGGCGCCAGCTCGAGCGCGACCTCGATCGACTCCTCGCCTCGGCGCTCTGGCGCCGCCGGCTCGAACTCGAGCCGGCGGTGCTCGGGCGCGAGCTGCCGCTGCTGCTCGCCGTTCGGGCGGCACCGGAGGTGGGGCTCGCCGACCCGCCGCTCGACGGCTGGATCGGCACCCTCGATCTGCTCTATCGCGACCCGGCCAGCGGGCAGCTGGTGGTCGCCGACTTCAAGAGCGACCGGCTGGAGGACGAAGCCGCGGTGACGGCGAAGGTGGCGACCTACGGGCCGCAGCTTCGCCTCTACGGCGCCGCGGTCGCCGCCGCCTTCGCCGCGCCGCGCCCGCCGCGGCTCGAGCTCTGGCTGATCGACCGCGACCGCATCGTCGAGCTCTGACCCGGACGCGCCGCGGCGTTGACCGCCCCGGGCCGCCGCCGGTAGCCTGCCCGCCACCATGTCGGTCACCTACACCAGCTACCTGCGCATCGACGACCTGCTCGCCTGCCAGCAGCCGGTCTCCCCTGGCCCCGAGCACGACGAGATGCTGTTCATCGTCATCCACCAGGTCTACGAGCTCTGGTTCAAGCAGATGCTGCACGAGCTCGACCATCTCGCCGCGCGCCTCGACGCCGATGACCTGCCGGCCGCCCAGGCGACGCTGCGGCGCGTGCTGACTATCCTCAAGGTCCAGGTGGCGCAGATCGACATCCTCGAGACGATGACGCCGGTCTCCTTCCTCTCCTTCCGCTATCGGCTCGACCAGGCGTCGGGCTTCCAGTCGCCGCAGTTCCGTCAGCTCGAGTTCCTGCTCGGCCACCGCGATCCGCGCATGCTGCGCTTCCATGCGGAAGGGGGCGAGGCGCGCCGCCAACTCGAGGCGCGCCTCGCGGCGCCGAGTCTGTGGGACCACTTCGTCGCCTACCTGCACCGCGCCGGACATCCGATGCCGGCCTCCCTGCTCGAGCGCGACCGCGCCGCCTCGAATCCGCTCACCGAGGCGATCCATCCGACCCTCGTCGCGATCTATCGCGAGCAGGGCGAGCTGGCGCAGATCTGCGAGCGGCTCGTCGACCTCGACGAGGGGTTGCAGGAGTGGCGCTACCGCCACGTCAAGATGGTCGAACGCACGATCGGGGTCAAACCGGGCACCGGCGGCTCGAGCGGCGCCGACTACCTGCGCCGCACCCTCTTCCAGCCGCTCTTCCCCGATCTCTGGGCGATCCGGGGCGAGCTGTGACGCTCGACGTCGCGGCGCTCGCGGCTTCGCCCAACGCGCTGGCGGACGACTACACGAAGTTCCGCGTCGGCGAGCGCCTGCTGCTCTCCGGCCACTCGCACCAGGCCTGGCCGGACGTCGCCTTCGCCGGCCAGCTCGAAGCGGCCGAGGACGCGGCGCGCTACGTCGACCACAAGTGGGAGCACGCCTTCGCGCGCGCCGAGCGGGTGCGCGAGGGGCTGCGACGGCGCCTCGGCGATCCGACGGGCGACATCGCCCTCGGCCCGGCCACCCACGATCTGCTCGTGCGCCTCGTCTCGGCCCTCCCCTTCCCCGCCCGTCGCCGCGTGGTCACGACGGCGGGCGAGTTCCACGCGCTGCGCCGCCAGCTGGCGCGGCTCGAGGAGGACGGCTCGCTCGAAGTCGTGCGCGAAGGGGTCGACGAGGTCGACACGCTCACCGAGCGTCTCGCCGCGCGGCTCGACGAGGCGACGCTCGCCGTCTTCGTCTCGGCGGTGCTGTTCGAGACGGCGCGCATCGTGCCGGGCCTCGGATGGCTCGCCGAGCGCTGTGCGCGCCTGGGCGTGCCGCTGGTGGTCGACGCCTACCACGCCGTCGGCGTGCTCCCCTTCCTCCTCGCCGAGCAGGGGCTCGAGAGCGCCTTCGTCGTCGGGGGCGGCTACAAGTATCTGCAGCTGGGCGAGGGCAACGCCTACCTGCGCCTGCCGCCGCGCAGCGACCTGCGCCCCCGCCTCACCGGCTGGTTCGCCGAGTTCGACGCCCTGGCGGCCCGTCATGAGGGGAGTGGAGTGGCCTGGGGATCGCCCGCCTCGCGCTTTGCCGGCGCCACCTACGACCCGACGGCCCACTACCGCGCGGCGCGGGTGTTCGACTTCTTCGACCAGCGCGAGCTCTCCGACGAGCTGCTGCGCGCCGTCTCCCAGCACCAGGTCGGGCGGCTCGCGGCGGGCTTCGACGCTCTCGACCTGCCCCCGGCGCTGGTGCGCCGCGACCGGCGCACCCCGCTCACCGGTCTCGCGGGGTTCCTGGCGCTCGACAGTCCGCGCGCCGGCGAGCTGCGGCGCGGCCTCGAGGCGCGCGGCGTCTTCTGCGATCACCGTGGCGAGACGCTGCGGCTCGGGCCGGCCCCTTATCTGAGCGACGCGCAACTCGACGCGGCGATCGGGATCCTGGGCGAAGTGGCGCGCGAGCTGGCCTGAGGCGGCGCGCGTGCTACCAGCGGCTCGACGCGCCGCCGCCGCCGAAGCTGCCGCCGCCACCCGAGAAGCCGCCACCGGAAAATCCGCCCCCCGAGAAGCCGCCGCCGCCGAACCCGCCGCCGCCGAAGCTGCCCCCGCCCGAACGCCAGCCGCCGCGCCGGCTGGCGCGGCTCGACAGGGCGGTGAACACGATGACGATCAGCAGGACGGCGAAGACGAAGCCGAGGGGAAATCTCTCGCCGGCGGGGGCCGCGCCCGGCGTCGGCTGATACTCGCCGCGCACCGCCGCGACGATGGCGTCGGCCGCGGCGGCGATGCCGCCGTCCCAGTCCCCCTGGCGCAGGAACGGGACCAGCGTCTCGTCGAGGATGATGCGCGACTCGAGGTCGGTCAGCGTCCCCTCGAGGCCGTATCCGACTTCGAGGCGCAGCAGGCGATCGTCGACGAAGACGAAGAGCACGGCGCCGTCGTCCTGGTCGGCTCGCCCCACCCGCCAGGCCTGGGCGACCCGCTGGGTCCAGTCCTCCAGCACCTCGTCGGCCGGCAGACGGCGGAAGAGCGCCACCAGGATCTGCGTCCCCTGCTCGCGCTCGAACGCCTCGAGGCGCGCGTCGATCGCCGCGGCGGCCGACGGCGAGAGCACTCCGGCCTCGTCGGTGAGCCAGCGCGCCGGGGCGGGAGGCAGCGGCGCAGCGGCGGCGAGCGGCGCGGCGAGCGCGCCGGCCAGCAGGAGGGAGGCGAGGGCGCGGCGCCGCCACGCCCTCGCGGACAGTGCGCTCACTGGCCGGAGAAGTCGACCTTGGGCGCCTGCTCGGCCCCGGCTGCCGCCTCGAAGTAGGGGCGCTTGGCGAAGTGCCAGCCGAGCAGCCGCGAGATGACGTTGGTCGGGAAGCGCAGCAGGCGGCCGTTGAAGTCGCGCGCCACCTCGTTGAAGTTGCGCCGCTCGACGGTGATCCGGTTCTCCGTCCCTTCGAGCTGCACCATGAGGTCGCGGAAGGCCTGGGTGGATTTCAGGTCGGGGTAGCGCTCGACGACGACGAGCAGGCGCGACAGCGCGGAGGAGAGCCCGTCCTGCGCCTGCTGGAAGGCGGCGAACTTCGCCGGGTCGTTGAGGATCGCCTCGGTCGCCTGGCCCGAGATCTGGCCGACGCGGCTGCGGGCATCGATCACCCCCTGCAGCGTCTCCTGCTCGAAGTCGGCCGAGCCCTTGACCGTCTCGACCAGATTCGGAATCAGGTCAGCGCGCCGCTGGTAGACGTTCTCCACCTGCGCCCAGGCCGCCTCGACCGCCTGTTCGGCGGTCACCAGGCCGTTGTACTGGCCCATCGCCATGAAGCCGAGCACCGCCGCGACCGCGAGCAGCGCAATTCCGCATCCGACCGCCTTGCTCATCGCCTCTCCCCCTCTGTCGACACCTCGTCGGAATCCGTCGCGACGATACCACCGGCGCTCGCCGCCGCGGCGTCGCCCGGCGTCGCCGCGCCACCCTGCCGCCGCTCCAGCACGTCGAAGTCGAAGGCCGGCCGCCCGGCCGCCGCGTCGGCCGGGTGCGACTCGCGGGTCACCAGGCGCCAGCGCGACTCGTCGTACGGCGGAAAGTGGGTGTCCCCCGCGTAGCGGCGGTGGATGCGGGTGAGTACCAGACGGTCGACCAGATCGCGCTCGAGCGCTTCGCGGTAGACGCCGGCGCCGCCGGCGATGAACGGCTCGTCGTCCCCCGCCGCGAGGGCGAGCCGGATCGCCGCGGCGACCGAACCGGCGGTCGCGCACCCGGCCGCCACCCGCTCCGGCCGGCGGGTGACCACGACGAAGGTGCGCCCCGGCAGCGGCCGGCCGATCGACTCCCAGGTGGCGCGGCCGACGATCAGGTGGTGGCCGGCCGTCAGCGCCTTGAAGCGGCGCAGGTCCGCCGGCAGGTGCCACGGCAGAGCGTTGTCGACGCCGATGACCCCGCCTTCGGCGACCGCCGCGATGAGCGAGACGACGGCCACGTCAGACCGCGATCGGCGCCCGGATCGCCGGATGCGGGTCGTACCCTTCGACCACCACGTCCTCGAAGCGGAAGTCGAAGATCGAGCGGATCCCGGGATCGAGCCGCAGGACGGGCAGCGGCCGCGGCTCGCGGGTCAGCTGCAGGCGCGCCTGGTCGAGGTGGTTGCGGTAGAGGTGGACGTCTCCGAAGGTGTGCACGAACTCGGCCGGCCGGAGGTCGCACACCTGGGCCACCATGGCGGTCAGCAGGGCGTACGAAGCGATGTTGAACGGCACGCCGAGGAAGGCGTCGGCGCTGCGCTGGTAGAGCTGACAGGAGAGCTCGCCGCCGGCCACCCAGAACTGGAAGAGCGCGTGGCAGGGGGGCAGCGCCATGCGATCGACGTCGGCCGGGTTCCAGGCCGAGACGATGTGGCGCCGCGAGTCGGGGTTGGCGCGGATCGACTCGATCACCCCGGCGATCTGGTCGATCGTGCCGCCGCCCTGTGCCGGCCAGGAGCGCCACTGGTGGCCGTAGACGGGTCCCAGCTCCCCCCGCTCGTCGGCCCATTCGTCCCAGATGGTCACGCCGTGCCGGCGCAGATAGTCGACGTTGGTCGACCCGGAGAGGAACCAGAGCAGCTCGTGGACGATCGACTTCAGGTGGAGCTTCTTGGTGGTCAGCAGCGGAAAGCCGCGGCGCAGGTCGAAGCGCATCTGGTGGCCGAAGAGCGCCAGCGTGCCGGTGCCCGTCCGGTCCCCCTTCTCCACCCCCTCGGCGAGGATGCGATCGAGCAGCGCGAGATAGGCCTGCATCCCGGTGCGACGTTACCAGAGCGCCGCCCGAAGGCGACCGGTCGCCGGCCGCTGCAAGTTCGCGGCGCCCATCGGCGTCCTCTCCGGTTGATGCTCGCCCGCACCCGTGCCGCCACCCCCTGGGGGATCGAGGCCCGCCCCGTCGACGTCGAGGCCGACGTCCAGAACGGCCTCCCCCAGATCCAGATCGTCGGCCTGCCCGACGCCGCCGTGCGCGAGAGCCGCGAGAGGGTCCGCTCGGCGCTGCGCAACTGCGGCTTCGACCTGCCCCCCCGCGCGGTGACGGTCAACCTCGCCCCGGCCGACCTGCGCAAGGAGGGCAACCACCTCGACCTCGCCATTGCGGTGGCGCTGCTGGCCGCCCACGGCGCGGTGCCGGAAGCCGCGCTCGGCGAGCGCCTGCTCGTCGGCGAGCTCGGCCTCGACGGCGCCGTGCGCCCGGTGCGCGGCGCCCTGGCGATCGCCGACCTGGCCCGCCGGACGGGCGTGCGCGAACTGCTCCTGCCGCTCGCCAACAGCGGCGAGGCGGCGGCCATCGGCGGCCTCGACGTGTTCGGCGTGACGACGCTGGGCGAGGCCCTCGGACATCTGCTGGGCGACCAGCCGCTCCCCGCCGCGGTGGCCGGCGACGAGTCCGCCCCGGGGCCGCCGGCGATCGATTTCGCCGAGGTGCGCGGCCAGGCCGCCGCCAAGCGGGCGCTCGAAGTGGCCGCCGCCGGCGGCCACAACGCCCTGCTGATCGGTCCGCCGGGGGCCGGCAAGACGATGCTCGCCCGCGCCCTGGCCGGCATCCTCCCCCCCCTCGCCCTCGCCGAAGCGATCGCGGTGACCAAGATCCACTCCCTGGTCGCCGAGCAGCCGCCGTCCGGCCTGCTGCGCGGCCGCCCCTTCCGGGCACCGCACGCCGGCGTCTCGGCCGCCGGGCTGGTCGGCGGCGGCTCGCTGCCGCGGCCGGGCGAGGTCAGCCTCGCCCACACCGGCGTCCTCTTCCTCGACGAGCTGGCCGAGTTCCAGCGCTACGCGCTCGAGTCGCTGCGCCAGCCGCTCGAAGAGGGGACGGTGACCGTCTCGCGCGCCCGCGCCAGCCTCCACTTCCCGGCCCGCTTCACCCTCGTGGCGGCGATGAACCCCTGCCCGTGCGGCCACCTCGGCGACGAGCGCCACGCCTGCCGCTGCCCGCTGCCGGCGGTCGAGCGCTACCGGGCGCGCATCTCCGGTCCGCTGCTCGACCGAATCGACCTGCACGTCGAGGTCCCGGCCCTGCGCCTCGGCGACCTGCGCGGCGAGCCGGCCGAGCCCTCGGCCGCGGTGGCGCAACGCGTCGCCGCCGCCCGCGAACGACAGCTCCAGCGCTTCCCCGACGGCCACCCGGCGCCGACCAACGCGGCGCTCGACCCGCGCGGCCTGCGTCGTCACGCGCCGATCGACGACACCGGTCGCCGCCTGCTCGAGGCCGCCTTCGAGCGGCTCGGCCTGTCGGCGCGCGCCCTGGCGCGGATCACCCGGGTGGCGCGCACCATCGCCGACCTCGCCGGCGCCGAGGCGATCGCGCCGGCGCACCTCGCCGAAGCGATCCAGTACCGCAGCCTCGACCGGCGGCTCGCCCCCGGCCTCGCGCCGGGTAGCTCACCAGGCCATGCAAGTGGCTTGGGTTGAGTGGGTTGACACGGCATCCCGGGATCGCTACTGCGTCCGGTTCTGGATCCTCACGGAGGCGGACCGCTCCATGACGACGGTTCTCCTCCCGGAGGGCTACCAACGAGTCCTCCGATCCCGCCCGAACTCCTCGCGAATGCCGCAGCGATCATTGCGCTCCATACCCACCCGAGCGGCGATTCGAGCCCGATCACCGAAGACCTCGCGTTCACGCGCAGGCTTCAGGAGGCGGGCGAGGTGTTAGGCATCCGGCTCGTCGACCACGTCATCCTCGGCGGAGCACCCCTGATCGCCTCGCTCGCCGAGCGCGGTCCGGTGTAACGAGCACCTCCCAGTCGCCCCTCCAGAAATGGCGGGCCGCTTCTTGAACCGGCTTCCGACGCCTCATGAGCCCCACGCGGCGAGATTCCCAGGCATGACCGTGATGCAGCGCACGGTCGATATCGGCCATTGCGGTGTTGGATTCCGGCCACGGCGCAGGTGTCCGGCAAGATCGTTCATCCGAGAGGCGCCAGCGCGGCTGTACTGTCTGCCTTCCGCGCGTTCTCTCCCACCGCTCGCCTCACGGCTCCGAACAGGAGCGAGTATTGGAGCAACAACAGAGCTTCCTCAAAAACAAGATCGAAGACTGATGTTCTTGACAGCGAAAACAAGTAGCGCATTCCGGATTCGGGTAGCGCTCGGTCGAGTGCGAAGATCGACCCAAAGTAGAGGACCGGGTATGCCACTGCCGCAATGAGAAGAACACGAACTGTCACGGGAACAAAGAGCGCAGGGATCGCCGTCCACGCCCTCTCGATGCAGCCACTTCCGCGCGCAAGCACACAGCAGAGCGTCCCGCCCAAGATAGTCGCCACCTCGAGCCAGGGCCAGAATCGCGCCAACGCTGGACTAGTCGCTCGTTCGTCCAACATGAGGTAGCCCGCCAGGAGAGAGAGCAGGTACGCCGACACACCGACGAGTCGTTGCCAGACCGACAACTCGTTGTTTCGGACTGCTTGCTCCACACGGCGAACCCGCAAGAAGTACGCACTCAGATTCGGTGTCACCGCTATTGGCCCCTCTTCAGTTCTTCACACTTCGCTGCCGCCTTCATGATCGCCAACTCCAACTTGGTCATGAGCTCTGGAAAATTCTCTTCCAGTTCCTCAATGAGACCCGGATCGTCCTCATCCGCGCCTTCAGACCCATCGGGGACAACGTCCTCAGCAGTCAGATCCGCTACTTCGCAAATCTTCGCGACGAAGTCGAAATCCTCGTCGTCGTGATACAGCTCCGCTCGGGGACACCAACGTGAACAGGGACGCTACGCGGGATCACTCCGGAAGCCCAGGGAAGCAGTAGTACACCGCAACAGCGAGGCCTGAGGTGGACAGCACCAGCATGTAGCGCGCGATACCACGTGGAAGTCGACGTTGAATCAGCTCCCTTAGCCAAGCCATGATCGCGACCAAGACCGCAAGTACGAGCAACTCAGCGAGATTGGAGAGCGAGCGCCCTCGGCCACCTTGGGTTGCCACCAGCGCCAGCCACACGGCTCCCGGAAGGAAGAGCGCGACTAGATCCAGGAAGGACCAGTTCCATCGTTTCCAAGTAGCAGCGACGACCGGCAAGCTCAGCAGCAAGACCGGCCCCAGGTACAACAACAAGTACGCCTCGGTCATTGAATCCCCTCAGTGGGCGACAGCGCCATACGCTCCAGTATTGACCTCAAGTGCCCGGCAGCGTAGGGATCTGTCCCGGGTTCCGTGGAAATTCGCTTGACGGCGTAACGCTCCCGCTGATCGGTTCATGAGTCTATGGCTTCAGGCGGCCTCGTCCTTCGCAGCGCTCATGAGCGCGGCGAGCTTACGGTGGCCTCCGATCTTGTTCATCCGGATCTGTCCGAATGCGACGAGGCCGTAGAGGGGCGTGACGGCGGCCTCTTCGGTGCCGAAGCTCGCCTGGGTCTTGGTTCGCCGCCGCAGCTCACGGTTCAAGTTCTCGATGGAGTTGGTCGAGCGGATCGAGCTCCAGAGCGCCTTCGGGAACTCGTAGAAGGTGAGCAGCTCCGCTCCTCCTTCCTCGAGTGAGCGCGCCACCGGCGGACAAAGCCGCAACCACTTGGCGAGGAAGGCGTCGAAGGCCTTTCTCGCGGCAATGCCGTCGGCGGCGTGCGTGATGCGGTGGTAGTCGCGCCTCATCTCGGCGCGCGCGTGTTTCGGACAAGCCTCGGTGGGGTTTCTCAGCTTGTGCACCGTGCAGCGCTGGACCTTCGCGCCACTCCACTTGCTGAGCGCCCTCCCGAGCCCCTGGTGGCCGTCGACGACCAGCAGGAGAGGCGCCGGGAGTCCGCGCCGCTGCAGATCGGCGATCACCTCGCCCAGTTCGCGGCCGCCTCGCTCGAGGCCAGGCGCAGCGCCAGAAGCTGCTTCTCGCCGCCTTCCCGCACGCCGAGCACCACCAGCACCGGCACCGACACCACGCGCCGCGCCAAGCGCACCTTCAAGTGAAACCCGTCGAGGAAGAGTACCGCGCAGCCCTCGCCCGAAAGCTCCCGCTGCGACCACTGAGCGAAGAGCTCCTTCAGGCATGCGGCGACGCGCGACACCGCGCTCTTCGAGAGGTTCGCCTCTCCCAGCAGGGGTGCCAGCGCCTTGCGGATTCGACGGCTGTTGGCGCCCGCCAGGTAGCCGGCCAGGATCGCTTCGTCCACTTCGACGCTGCGCTGCGCGTAACGCGGCAGCAACCGGCTGCGAAACTCCGTCGTCGTGCCTTCGGCCGTCGCCACCCGGCCGCGCGGCACCTCGAGCTCTCGAATGCCCTCGCCCGTCGAGATCCGGCGCCGCTCGCTGCCGTTCCGGTAGCCGCGACGCACCGTGCTGCGCTCGTAATGGCCGGTGCCCAGCGCCAGGCTCAGTTCATCCTCGAGTACCCCTTCCACGGCCTCCAGCACCCGACGATGCAACAGCGCACGAATGTCCTGCCGAAACGCCAGAACCTGCTCTCTGCTAGCTTTCTCCACGGCGTAACCTCCTCCGCGCTGGAACGCGGATTTGTTGGGATCAACAGGAGGTTACGCCATCATCAAATTTCCACAAGATTCGGGACGGATCCGAAGCTCGCGCCTACCCTTGCGTGTACTGCTTCATGTCGCGTCCTCTGCACAACTACATCCGGACCTTCCGGCGCCGCTTGAACCTCACGCAGCGGCAGCTCGCCTGGCTCGTCGGAAGCCGGAGCCACACGCTCATCTCGCGCCTCGAGCGCGGTTTGCAGCTCCCGTCTTTGCGAGTGGCGCTGTCTCTGGAAGTGGTTCTTGGCGTCTCGATCCGAGAGCTCTACCGAGGGCTTGCCGTGGACATGAAACGCCTCGTTGACGTGCGCCTCGGACGGGCTCAGAGGAATGCGAAGAACGTAACGGACAAGGCCGCATGACCGAGGTCCGGGTCGTCGGCCTCGACCCAACCAGTCGCGGGTGGGTGTTCGCTGTGGTGGAGACGAGCATTGGGCTCGTCGACCACAGTTTACTGCGCGTTCGGAGCACCGAAGCGTGGCGCGAACACGCAATCGCTGTTGTGGGGCGTTTCGATGCGGACGCTCTGGCGATTGCCGACCCCGACCGCAGCCGGTTTCGCCGGGAGGCGCTCGCCGTGCTGCGGCTCGTCCAGGATCTGCACGCGACCCGGGACATACCCGTCGTCTCGGTCGACGTTTACGCCCACCGGCGTCGTCTGAAGCTACCAACGAAACGACACGCCGCCGAGCACCTCGCCTCCAAGTACCCCGAGCTCGCCGGCAGGATGCCTCGCAAGCGGAAACCGTGGATGAGCGAGGACTGGAGCATGAACGTCTTCGACGCGCTCTTGGTGGCCGAGTTGGCGATCCACGACCTGACATCTTCACCTGCGCAACTTTCGTATCTGGACTCCTCCCGCAAGTAGCGCGCCGCACGGTTTCTGACGAAGG